>JAMHZE010000035.1:0-16725 GCA_035909535.1 Rickettsiales bacterium
TTATCTACTTTCAGTTTTTTCGGTTTGTGCTGCTTCGCTTCTTCCGGCGTTAGCTGGCAGTAGCTGCATATTATAACAAGGTCACCTTTCTCAGCCTTGCGTGCCGCAGAACCGCGAATGCTTATAGTGCCGCTTCCGGCTTTTTCTTCTATTACGTAGGTGGTAAAGCGCTCGCCGTTATTTATATTATATATATCTACCTGCTCGTAAGGCATAAGGCCGCATGCATCCATCAGCTTTTTATCAATGCCGATAGAACCTTCATAGTGCAGGTTACAATCTGTAACCGTTGCGCGGTGAATTTTTGATTTCAGAAAATTAAGCAGCATCCTGTCCCTCTTGGCTTTCTATATATGCGCCGCAGCAGGCCTTTGCCAGTTCGCGTACGCGGGCTATGTAACTTGCGCGCTCTGTAACGCCAATAACACCGCGAGCATTAAGCAGGTTAAAGCAATGGCTGGCTTTTATGCATTGGTCGTAAGCGGGCAGGGGTAGTTTTTTCCTGAGTAGGTTCATGCATTCTTCTTCCGCTTCTTTAAAATTACGGAACAGTCTTTCTGTATTTGCATGCTCAAGGTTGAACGCCGAGAACTCTTTCTCGTTCTGTAGGAACACATCACCATAGGTTATTTTATCAGCGCCTTCTGCACCATTGAAATCAAGGTCATAAACATTTTCTTTGCCCTGTATGTACATGGCAAGGCGTTCAAGGCCGTAGGTTATCTCGCCCGCAACCGGCTTGCAGTCATAACCACCAACCTGCTGAAAATACGTGAACTGAGTAACTTCCATACCATCGCACCATACTTCCCAGCCTAGGCCCCAAGCGCCCAGAGTTGGGCTTTCCCAGTCATCTTCCACAAAGCGTATGTCGTGTTTTTTAACATCTATGCCTATTTCCTTAAGGCTTTGCAGGTAAAGTTCCTGAATGTTATCCGGGCTTGGTTTTAGTATCACCTGAAACTGGTAGTAGTGTTGTAAGCGGTTAGGGTTTTCACCGTAGCGACCATCAGAAGGGCGGCGGGATGGCTGAACATAAGCTGCCTTCCACGGTTTAGGGCCAAGCGCTCGTAGAGTAGTTGCTGGGTGGAAAGTGCCTGCACCCATTTCCATATCATATGGTTGCAGTATGGCGCAGCCTTGCTTTGCCCAGAAGGCCTGTAATTTAAGAATGAGTTCCTGAAATGACAACATAATATGCCGTAAATTTAAGCACAAAATATAGCAAGACCAGCTATTTGCAAGTTATATAGCTATCTATTGGTTAAACTTCTGGAACAGGTCGTTCAGCACCACTTCTGAAAGCTGGTCCCACTTTATATTATCCGGGTAGCGGTCATTCTCGCTCAGATTTATCCGTTTCGGCATGAATCGCCTGTAAAACGCAGCCACAACTTTTTTGGTCTGTTCATCAAAAATAGTAGTGCGTTGCAGCTTGTAACCAATTACTGCAAGCCTTCGCTGCATCTCGCCGATATCTTTAGATTCTTCGTTATCTCCAATTACAGGCTCTCGGTAATGAAAACCGTTGTCGTAATTTATAGTGTGATACAGGCCTATACCTTCTTTCGAAAGCCTGTCCCACGGGAACAACTCACCCGGATCTTCCTTGCGCTCCGGCGCTATATCACTATGGCCAACTATATTGCGCTGGTCTATCTCGTGGTTTGTCATTATGCCTTTGCAGAGTTTTATAACAGCATCTATTTGCGCTTCAGGAAACTTCTCGTAGCCGTATTGATGGCCTCTGTTCTCTATCTCTATACCTATGGAAGTATCGTTCAGTCCATCAACTCCGCGCCAGAAGCTTGCACCCGCGTGCCATGCTTTGTATTTATCATCAACCAGCCTGTAGATTGTACCATCGGTACCAACGCAGTAATGGCAGCTAACCTGAAACGATGGGTCGCACATGCGTTGCAGCGCAGCATCAAGAGAAACCATTCCTGTATAATGCAATACGATGGAATTTATCTTAGCGCCTTTTTTTCTGTCAGAAAAATTACGAGAGGGATTTTCGATAATTTTCATTCAATATCCTCATTCTCTCATTTGCCAGCTGCATTAGTCTTGCGCGTATGCGTGGGCTAAGCACAGAACTATCGGTAAACATGTCGGGGTGCAGTCTAAGCATCTCGTTACGGTAATAGCTTCGCGCATCTATATAGGCATCGAACTTTACCGGTTTATCAACTGCGCTTAAAAAATGATGCTCCAGCGCCTTTTCCAGCAATAGTTTGGAAAGCCCTAACATCTCGCCCACCTTTTCAAGGTAAGAAATTTCCATCACATTAAGGCCATTATCGCTACAGGCCAGTTTGAACAGCCTTGCATATAAACGTGCTGCAACTATGGCGCTGCCATTGGTGAACTTGCTGAAGCGCTTACAGTTAAGGTAAACAGATGAGTTATCATTCGCGGTATCGCGCAGCATGCCTAAATGTTCTGAGCCAAAGTAAGGGAATAATTGCAGGAATGTTCTTTTCTCGCTCATGTTAAGCTCGCCATCTACGCTGCAAAGCCTGCCTGCAATTGCGAGTGCATAATGGTTAAGTGCCAGCTGATTGGCCTCAGCCGCTGAGTGCAGATGTTGCTGCGGAATTACGAGTGCTGAAATATTTTTTCTGATGGCAGGTAGCATCGCTTATGCATAGCATAAACTGTTTGCGCTGTAAAAAACAAAATGAAAAACCGTAAAGCAGTAAGCTTACAGTTTGCTTTCCAGTTCAGGAATTATCTGGAACAGATCACCTACAAGGCCAATATCTGCAATTTCAAATATCGGTGCATTCTCATCTTTATTTATTGCAACTATCACCTTGCTGTCCTTCATGCCTGCAAGGTGCTGTATCGCGCCAGATATACCAACGGCCATATAAAGTTCCGGAGCAACTATCTTGCCGGTCTGACCAACCTGATAATCGTTAGGAACATAGCCGGCATCTACTGCCGCACGAGATGCGCCAACCGCAGCCTTAAGTTTATCCGCCAGTTTCTCAATTATCTGGAAGTTTTCTGTAGAGCCAACCCCCCTGCCGCCAGAGATAACAACGCGCGCGCTGGTAAGTTCCGGCCTTGCGCTTTCTGTTTTCTGTATCTTAACGAAAGATGAAAGTCCTGAATCGGCAGCATTGACTGATACATTCTCAATTGATGCATTGCCGCTTTCTGCGGCTTTAGCAAAAGTAGAACCGCGCACGGTTATAACCTTAACTTTATCTTTAGATCTTACCGTAGCAATAGCGTTACCGGCATATATTGGGCGGCTGAATGTTTCACTATCCACCACACCCACTATTTCAGATATCTGCTGAACATCCATCAACGCAGCAAGACGCGGCATAAAATCTTTACCAAAGGTTGTTGCCGGTGCAAGTATGTGAGAATAATTACCTGCCAGCTGCTGTATTGCAGGAGCAAGGTTCTCGGCCAGATGATGTTCGAATGCAGCGTTATCTGCTATCATAACTTTTTCAACGCCTGCAAACTTTGCTGCCGCCTGTGCCACACCTGCAAGCCCGCCGCCTGCACCAATAACAAGAACATGTGCACCGCTGCCTATTTTAGCAGCAGCTTCTGCCATATTGGCAGTATTGGGAGCCAGTGTTTTGTTATCGTGTTCTGCAATTATTAAAGAAACCATAAATTCTCCTGATTAATTATTTGCTACATTTTTGTCAGAAAGCACCCGGAAACGCTCCTTGTCATTCTTTATCTCAAAATATCCCACCGGTGCGAGTCGGTTCATTATCGGGAATTTTGTCGGTATTGCAGATTTTCTTGAGAAGAAATAAACCTCACAATAATCTGCTTCATCAAACAGCTTGCGGCATATAATTCGTCCTGCCTCACGCTGTGCCAGCTTATCATCCAGCCAGTCCGGTCTTACATATACAAAATGCGAGCGGCCATCACGGCTTACATGCTCAAAACCCTCTGGTAGCTTTGCCGGACCATCATCACATCCGGCAAGTACGAACAGCATTATGATAGCTGCAAGAAAGCGCATTTATACAACCTGCCTGTTTTTAAGTTCTGCCACAAGTTCATCAACCGATTTTACTTTTATGCCCGCCTTGCGTTTTGCTGGCGCCTGTACTTTCAACGTTTCAAGACGCGGAGCTATATCCAGTCCCATGGAAGCCGCATCTATCTTCTCCATAGATTTGGATTTTGCTTTCATTATATCAGGAAGTTTTACGTAACGCGGCTCATTCAGGCGCAGGTCTGTAGTTATAATTGCCGGTAGTTTTACAGAAACAGTAAGCAGGCCGCCATCAACTTCGCGGGTAACTTCAGCTGCTCCATCCTTCACTTCTACCTTGCTCGCAAATGTAGCCTGGCCCCAGCCAAGCATTGCAGCAAGCATCTGGCCGGTCTGGTTAGAATCATCATCTATTGCCTGCTTGCCGAGTATAACTGCTTTTACATCCTCTTTTTTTGCAATATTCGCTATCATTTTAGCGGCAGCAAGAGGTTGTATTTCCGATGCGGCAGTTATAAGCACGCCTTTATCAGCGCCCATTGCTATGGCCTGACGGATAACATCTTCTGCCTTGGCATCACCGATGGAAAGTACAATAACCTCTGTTGCTATGCCTTTTTCTTTCAGGCGCACGGCTTCTTCTACCGCTATCTCGCAGAAAGGGTTTATGCTCATTTTAACGTTGGCCAGATCTACGCCTGTCTCATCAGGTTTTACGCGGATATTCACTTTGTAATCTACAACGCGTTTTATAGGCACCAGAATTTTCATCACAACTCCTTTGTATATAAATGGAATTATAATCGGCCCTGTAAAAAACTACAGCCATGTACGTTAAGGTAGCCTGTTATGCCCCTTGCTGTTAGCCCTTAGTTGCTATCAGGCCACGGCTTTGAATGCCTGATCAAGGTCGGCTATAATATCTTCCAGGTCTTCTATACCCACAGAAAGCCTTACTACATCTGGTGTAGCTCCTCCTGATACCTTACTTTCCGGTGGTAGCTGGCTGTGTGTTGTGGAAGATGGGTGGGTTACAAGGCTGCGGGAATCCCCGATATTAGCCACGTGAGAGAATAGTTTGCATGAGCTGGCAAATCTCTGGCCCGCGGTCTCATCCCCTTTTATGCTGAAAGAGAACAGGCTGCTTGCGCCTTTAGGCAGATATTTCTGAACCAGCTTGTAGTACTTGCTGGATTTGAGCCCAGGGTATGAAACAGAATTCACCTGCTTATGTTTTTCCAGCCATTCTGCAACGGCAAGCGCGTTCTCAGAGTGCTTCTTCATGCGTAAGGAAAGTGTTTCAGAACCCAGCATGGTTATAAAGGCGTTCATCGGGCTCTGGCAGGCACCAAGGTCACGCAGGCCAAGCGCAATGCTACGCACGGTAAAGGCAACGTTACCAAAATCCTGATAGAAGCGTATGCCGTGATAAGATGGATCTGGCTGTGTCATTAGCGGGAATTTATCATTCGCAGCCCAATTGAACTTGCCGCCTTCAACTATCATGCCGCCCATGGCCGAACCATTACCACTGAAATATTTTGTGGTGGAACCTACTACAATATCCGCGCCGAAATCTATCGGGCGGCAGAGGGCAGGGGTGGCTATAGTATTATCAACAATAAGCGGAATACCTGCTGCATGAGCAATATTTGCTATAGCTTCTATATCCATTACAGCGCCATTAGGGTTTGCTACGCCTTCAATGAATATGAATTTGGTCTTTTCGTTTATAGCTTTTTTTATTGCATCATGGTCATCGCAATCCACAAAATTTGCCTTCCAGCCGAACTGGCGGAAAGAATTTCTGAACTGGTTGGAAGAGCCGCCGTATATTCTGGTAGAAGCTATATATTCATCGCCGCTTTGCAGCAGGCTGTGAAACGCCGTAAGCTGTGCTGCATGGCCAGATGCGCAGGCGACCGCACCTGTACCGCCTTCCAGCGCCGCAAGCCTTTCCTGTAATGCACTTACAGTAGGATTGGTAAGTCGCGAGTAGCTGTAACCAAGGTCACGCAGTGCAAAAAGATCTGCCGCATGTTGAGAATCTCTGAACAAAAATGCTGTTGCCTGATGTATAGGAACCTGTCTTGCTCCGGTTGAATCCGGCTGACATCCCGCGTGCAGGGCAAGTGTATCGAATTTCATTTATACTCCAATATGTATTGAACATATGGAATATACAGGCGGGTATAGAAAATTACAGGCCTATTTTTTATTCTCTTCTGCTTTGCCTTTTTCTATCTCTCTTTTCTTGCTTTGCCAGCCTTGTCCAAAAAAGTGGCGGTAGAAGTTCTTATAGAACACAACTTTACCTTCTTTCTGAGGTGCAACATCTTCTATTGCCAGAGCGCGGAAACTTTGTACTCCGTCCTTCATTTCAAACTGCCCTATTGGCTTAATGCGGTTTGTTATAGGGAATTTTTGAGGTATATCACGTTTCGCGGCAAAGTAGTAAACTTCGCAATATTTCTTGCTATCAAACACCCCTGTGCAGATGGCCCTACCAACATCTTTTTGTTCTATGCGTTTGCCCCAATGCTCTGGATGGACATAAACAAAATAAGAAGGTCCATGACGGGAAACAAGCTCAAAACCAACAGGTAGCCTGTTATCTTTATCTTCCTCCTTGCAGGAAACAAGCAGGCAGGTGACTATCAGTAAAGCTATTACTCTATACAAAACTTCCTCCTGATTTAGGAAAACCACCCTCAACTAGAAATTATACCTGTATTTGTCCAACCATACAACAATACGTGTTTTAGAAAAAATTATCTAAAATACGTATAAAGTACTAATTATAAAACATATTTACTAATCTTGCGAAAATGGCTTGAGAGGCTGGTTTAAAGGCCAAGTGTCTTTAACATCACTTATTTTTAGGTAAGCCAGTAGGCTATCTTATTTTTTTCTTCGTCATTAAAGAACAGTGGCAGATGTCCTTTACCTTGTACCACCATATTATCTCTATGTTGTTTGCAGCTTGTTAGTCTTTCGAAATTTGGTAGATCCAGCAGATTAGATTTCTCTCCGCGTATTACATAGAGTCCCAGGTCTTTGCAGGTTTTTGCAAGGTAGCCGAAATTCTCGCTGAAATCGAGATCAGGTATGCGTAGCTGTTTATTTTTTATCCAAAAGGCATCACCCAGTCTCTGGTCATAGCGGAAGCTGTAACCTTCCAGTTTATGTATAACATAGTTATCAAAAACAAAATCCAACTCGCGTGAGGAAAGGTTGCTCTGCATGAATTCTTCATCAAGCCTTTTGTACATTTCGCCTTTTGTTGGTATATAAAAATCTCGCCCTACGTGCTTGCCTATCCGCATGCTTTCAGCAGAAGGGGCCACTACCCCAATGTCATTCAGTATTATCTTATTCACCATGCGCGGATATTTCTCTGTGAATAACACAGAAGTTATTCCGCCCATCGAATTACCCATCAGTGATGCTTTTTCTATCTTCAGCCAGTTGAATATCAGGAACAGGTCATCAACATAAAGTTTGTAGTTATAATTTCGTGCATGCACAAGATAATCACTTTTGCCGCGTCCCGGCATATCTGGCGCTATTACATAATAGCCAAGCATGGCAAGGTATTCTGCCAGAGGCTTAAAGAAAGCAGCGTTGTGTGTGAAAGCGTGTAACAGAACGATGGCGTTGCTCATCGGCGTGCCATATTCATGCACTGCTATTTTATGTTGCTCAAGATTTGTAGAATTCACATAAGTTATTTTACTCATCTGGCTATCTCCATGAATTCATCTTCAGAGATAATTTTAATGCCAAGTTCCGTAGCTTTTTTAAGTTTGCTACCGGCATCTGCACCCGCAACAAGATAGTCTGTGCGAGATGATATGCTGCCGGAAACCTTTGCACCCAGCCTTTCTGCCATTGCCTTTGCTTCGCTGCGGGAAAGCTTTTCCAAGGTGCCTGTAAAAACTATTATCTTATCAAACAGTGCCGAACCTGTTGCATTCACCATCTCGTGGTCTTTTATATTTATCTGCTGTGCTAGTCTTTCTACTATGGCTAAATGCTTCTCATCCGAGAAGAAGATTGCAAGTGCACCCGCAACTTTTTCTCCTATACCATCTATGGTAATCAGATCTGTATATTCAGGTGAAGTTATATCGGAAAACTTTTTTGCTTTTTCAAAAAAAATGCTGAAGGAAACATAGTTTTTTGCCAGAAGCTTGGCGTTCTCAGCGCCTATATGCCTTATTCCCAGAGAATATATAAACCTGTTAAGCTCTACATCGCGGCGTGAATCTATGCTTTCAAAAAGTTTGGTCACAGATTTCTCGCCATAACCTTCCCATTTCTGTAAAGGAGGATTGAGCGTTTCGTTCTTTTTGCGCAGTAAAAATATATCTGCGGGTTCTCGCACAATTTCTTTTTCCCAGAACAGTTCTATCTGCCTGTCGCCAAAGCCTTCTATGTCAAATGCATTACGTGAGGCAAAATGTTTCAGATATTCAACCGCCTGCGCAGCGCATGAAATACCGCCGATACATCTTGTTGCGGCTTCATCATTCTCTTTGACTGCTTCCGAGCCGCATACCGGGCATTTATCAGGGAATATGAATGGCTTTGATTCAGTCGGCCTTTTTTCTGCATCTACAGAAACCACCTGCGGTATCACATCACCTGCGCGTTGTATAACCACAGTATCGCCAACTCTAATATCTTTACGCTCTATCTCATCTTTATTATGCAGTGTTGCGCGTTTTACCATAACGCCGCCGATATTTATCGGAGCAAGTTCAGCAACCGGAGTAAGTGTTCCGGTTCTGCCAACCTGTATGGTTATACTTTCCAGCTTTGTTTTTGCCTGTTGTGCCGGAAATTTATGTGCTATCGCCCAGCGCGGTGCGCGCGCTACAAAGCCAAGCCTTTCCTGTAGCTCAAGGCTGTTCACCTTGTAAACAAGCCCGTCTATATCATAATCAAGTTCTGGTCTTTGGCTGAACATATTTTCATAAAAATTTTCTATGCCGGCATTATCTTCTGCCACTACAGCAAGTTCATTCGTGGTAAAGCCCATGCTTTTAAAAAATTCTACAGCACCCTGTTGGGTTTGCCATTTCAACTCGCTAATCTCACCCCAGCCATAGGCAAAATAACGCAGATTGCGCGATGCGGTAATGCTGGTATCAAGCTGTCTCAAACTGCCTGAAGCAGCGTTGCGCGGATTGGCAAAAACCTCTTCACCATTCGCAAGCTTCTCTGCATTTATCCTTTCAAATTCATCGTGACTTAAATAAATCTCGCCGCGTATCTCAAGAACATCTGGTACACCTTCAGGAAGTTTTTGCGGTAAGGTTTTTATGGTCATTACGTTGCGCGTAATATCTTCACCTTCTTCACCATCGCCGCGAGTAGCTGCTACTTTTAACACGCCTTTCTCATAGCGCGCAGAGAAGGAAAGCCCGTCTATCTTCGGCTCGCAGAAAAGTTCTATCGCGGCATTTTCAGCCAGACCTAAAAACCTTCTAACTTTATTCAGAAACTCATTTACATCTTCCATGTCAAAAGCATTGCCAAGAGAAAGCATAGGCTTTGCATGGCGTATTTTTGCAAATTTATCCTGTACTGGAGCGCCGACCTTTTGTGTAGGAGAATCAGGTGTAACAAGTTCCGGGAAAAGCCTTTCCAGCTCTTCCAGCTTTTTTCTTAAACCATCATATTCTCCGTCCGAGATAGATGGAGAATTATCCTGATAATATTTTTTGTCGTGATGGCGTATCTGTGCCTTTAGGTTCTCTGCCTCAAAAACCGCCTGATGCGATGTAAGTTCATCCAGCTTCATAGGAGTAAATAATTATAGTAAACCTAGGTGTTACCTGCCGTCCAAACCGCGGCCATCTCCGCCGCGCTCTTTAGTTTTTCCCAGCCAAGATTCTTTCTGTCCTTTCTCTCCTTCAGGTAGTTTTGGCCTTTCTGTTTTTTTACCTTCTTTTCTTTCGGCGAGAAGTCTTTCAAGTTCCAGATCAGCCATAAACACTCCCTAAATTAAAGCGGCATATTGTCGTGTTTTTTCCATGGGCGGTCGCTCTTTTTCTTGTAGAGCAGGGCCAGCGCGTGACAAATTCTCCAGCGTGTATTCTGCGGACGCACAACATCATCCAGATAGCCGCGGCTTGCAGCGTAGAACGGGTTAGCGAATTTTTCCTTATACTGCGCCTCTTTCTTTTTCAGCGCCTCACCTTCTTCACCACGGAATAGGATCTTAGATGCGCCTTCCGCACCCATAACCGCAATCTCTGCATTTGCCCATGCATAGTTCAGGTCACCGCGCAGGTGCTTGGAATTCATAACAATATATGCGCCGCCATAAGCCTTACGGGTAATTATGCTTATTTTAGGTACGGTAGCTTCTGCATATGCGTAAAGCAGTTTTGCGCCGTGGCGTATTATGCCGTGGTGTTCCTGAGACATGCCCGGCAGGAAGCCCGGAACATCTATGAACGAAATGATAGGAATCTCGAAGGCATCGCAGAAGCGGATGAAACGTGCCGCTTTAACAGATGCATCAATATCAAGGCAGCCCGCCAGAACCATTGGCTGGTTGGCAACTATACCAACTGTACGGCCACGCATACGGGCAAAGCCAACAATTATATTCTGTGCGTAATCCGGCTTTATTTCGAAGAAGTCGCCTTCATCCACAACGCTTAAAATCAGGTGCCTCATATCATAAGGCTTGTTCGGGTTTTCCGGTATCAGCGTGTTAAGGGAAAGATCGATCCTGTCTGCCGGATCATCAGTTTCGCGGTATGGAATAGTGCCTTTGTTAGAAAGCGGCAGGAAGTTTATCAGCCTTCTTATCTGCAACAGGCAGTCGATATCATTGGCAAAGCTTTTATCGGAAACGCCAGTTTTTGTGGTGTGCACGCGGGCGCCACCAAGCTCTTCCTGAGTTACTTCTTCATGCGTAACGGTTTTAACAACATCCGGGCCGGTAACGAACATGTAAGATGTACCACGCACCATGAAGGTAAAATCTGTAAGGGCAGGGGAGTAAACCGCACCACCGGCACAAGGGCCCATAATAACGGATATTTGCGGCACTACGCCGGAGTAATCTACGTTACGCTGGAATATCTCACCATAACCGGCAAGAGAATCTACACCTTCCTGAATACGTGCACCGCCGGAATCGTTAATACCTATTACAGGCGCACCAACTTTAGATGCCATATCCATTATCTGGCATATCTTGCGGGCATTCGCCTCGCTCATTGAACCGCCGATAACAGTGAAATCCTGGCTGTAAACAAAAACCAGCCTGCCGTTTATTGTGCCGTGGCCGGTAATAACACCATCACCCGGAGTAACGTTCTTATCCATGCCGAAGTTGGATTGGCGATGTTCCACGAACATGCCAAATTCTTCAAAGGAATCAGGATCCAGTAGAACCTCAAGCCTTTCACGGGCAGAAAGCTTACCTTTTTCGTGCTGGGCATCTATGCGTTTCTGGCCGCCGCCCATACGCGCCGCGCGGCGCTTTTCTTCAAGAACTTTAATTACGGGTGACTTCATATATGAACGAACCTCAATTTGCTATAACGTGGTGAATTTATGTTCTTTTTACGTTTTCTGCAATGAAAATAAACCCATCGCCGGTTTTACTGGCAATATTCTGATAATCAAAGCTAAACTGTTCCTTCGCTACGGCCGTTTCAGCATCTATGTTTTTGCCCTTAAGCAGCACAAATTTCGTCTGCGGCTTCATAAAGCTTTGAGCCATTATAAATATCTCATCTACTTTGGCAAAAGCGCGGGCGGTTATAACATCGGCCTTAACATCTGTGTTCTCTTCTATTCTCTGGTTTTTTACCGATACATTCTTAAGGCCAAGCAGCCTTGAGGTATCCTGTAAGAACGTTGCCTTCTTTCCGGCAGATTCAAACAGCACAAATTCTTTCTGCGGGAACATAACGGCAAGTACAATAGCGGGAAACCCTGCGCCGCTGCCGTAATCTACCACTGTTTCTGCCGCATCAGAAAAATGCGGGGCAAGCTGCGTGCTATCTTCAATATGGCGCTGCCATAGGGCACTTTCTGTCTGAGATGACGAAAGCAGGTTATGCACCTTGTTCCATTTAAGGATGTTGGCGCAGTATTTGTTCAGGCTTTCCTGTGTTTCTGGGGTCAGGCTGCTCATGAGCCGAAGGCTATCACTATCAGCACTAAAGATATGGCCTGCAGGTAAACGCGCGCCGCCATAAGTTTTGTGCCGTATTTACGATTCATCTCACCGCCACTGGCCATAAGCACTATGCCTGCCGTACAAACAAGCAGTGTAAGCAGCATGAATATACCTGCTATTGCGAACATTGTGTGGTTCATATAAATCCCTAAATTAGCTAGTGGATAGTATCGCTGGTCTCTATCAGCCGAACGCCGGCTTCTTTCAACCCGAGCACTTTATAGAGGGTTTCTGCGCGTTCTTCAATAGTTTTAGACTCTATCAGAAGCTGTTTTTCTTCCGCGCTGAAAGGCAGGTAAGAGCATAGAAAATCTATCAGAAAGGCTGGTTCTACCGATTCCAGAGGTTTTAACTCTGAAAACCCGCTAACATTGTCAGAGCCTTTCAGGAAATCATCCACTTTTTTAACCAGCTCCTTGCGAGAAAGTGCTGGTTTAAAGCTTTCTGCCAGCTTGTCGGAATCAATATCGTGCGGAAACTTATCATAGCTCACCTGAAACTTGCGGTAGCCGCGGGTGGTGGCTATTTCTTCCACGGTCTCAAAGCGGGATATGCCGGAAAGAACTATCAGGTAGCTGCCATCTTCAAATTCATTAAAGGCCTTTATTTTACCCGCGCAGCCCACACGGAACAAAGGCTTGCTGCGCAGCAGGCGTGAGAACTTTTTCTGCTCCGGTTGAATAAGCCCCATAAGCCTGTTGCTGCTCAGGGCATCATTAACCATATTGATGTTAGCCTTACCGGATATGGAAAGCGGAACTTCTATACCGGGCAGCAGCACTGCACCGGATAATGGAAATACGGGTATAACATTAGAAAGGCCGCGTTTATGTGTATCTTTTTCGGAAGTCATAAGATGAACCTGCACTAAGAATTATAGTGCTAAAACCATAAAAATTCAATGATGCTGGCAGTAGTTCCGCTGATAAAATTACTTGCTTTCATCTTCCGGATGTATCGGAACAGAGGCCTTCTGGCGAGCGCGGAAATCTTCAAGGCTGCGTGCGACATCTTTATTTTCAACGCTCAGAATGCTTGCCGCAAGCAGGGCGGCGTTCTTTGCTCCGGCTTCACCTATGGCAACAGTAGCCACCGGTACACCGGCAGGCATCTGTACTATAGAAAGCAGGCTATCTAAGCCGTTGAGCGTTTTGCTTTTAACCGGAACGCCAATCACAGGCAGTGTGGTAAGTGCCGCAACCATGCCTGGCAGGTGCGCTGCACCACCGGCGCCAGCTATTATAACTTTTATGCCGCGAGAGCGCGCCGATTTGGCGAATTCGTACATGCGGTCAGGTGTTCTGTGGGCAGAAACCACCAGTGTCTCGTGTTCTATGCCGAATTCTTCCAGCATGAGGCAGGTTTTTTCAAGGGCGGTGTAATCGGTACGACTACCCATTATCACGCTTACTACGGGTTTGCTCATATAATGTTTTTTGTTATTTAGTGTGCCGTTATACTAGGCGATAATATCAGGAAGTAAAGTAGATCTGAGTCTGGATATTTGGTCTTTCAGGAATAGTTTTTGTTTTTTAAGCCTTTGAATCTCAAGCATATTAATATGGCTTGCCATACAGCTTGCTATTTTATCGTCAAGGCTGCGGTGCTGGTCTTCCAGTACGTTTAGCTGATCGTTTATCTTTTTTTCTTCATCCATAGCTACTGCGAAAGACCTGTGCATGTTATAATGCTCCAATTACATTGCGGAGACATATATTATAACCCAAAACGGCAAAATATCAAACAAAAAGAGTGAAATATAGCTTTACAACGGTACAGAAAGTGATTAAAAACCAGCCCTCTAAGGGAATTCCTTAAAGTTCGGAGCGTAGCGCAGCCTGGTAGCGCACTTGGTTTGGGTCCAAGGGGTCGTGGGTTCGAATCCCTCCGCTCCGACCATCTCACCAGATAAAACAAAAAGCTTAACAAAGCTGTTTTATCTGGTGAGATGGTTCAGATTGGGATGAGAACGAAGTTCGACCAGAAGCCAGCAGGCTTCGCAGCGGCGCAGCAAAGCAAGCCAACCCCTCCTGAAGCAAGCCAACCCCTCCTGAAGCAAGCCAACCCCTCTACTTCTTAAATATCTCAGCTAATTGTGTAGTTTGCAGTGCGAAAAGCACATTAAAGATGCGAATGAATTTGCGGAGGGATTAGAGGTATAACCCCCAATCCCTCCACAAAGAATTCTAGAAGATCGAAATTTATTTACGCTCTTTTGTAAAGCCTGTTGCCATCAGAATGTCTTTGCTGGCCATTTTTGCGTGGGCGCCTTTTAAAGTTGCGGTTTGAATTACCGTTACCGCTATTATTGCCATTCCTGTTGCCGTTAGCAGCGCGTTGCTCTGGTTTTTTACCAGGGTTCAGCATTCTGTCTATGGCATTCCATTTCTTGCCATCATCAGGTGTAACAAGGCATATTGCATTACCCTCTGCGCCGGCACGGCCAGTTCTGCCTATTCTGTGGATATAATCTTCAGGTACTTGTGGCAGGTCATAATTGATAACATGCTCAATGTGAGGAATATCAAGGCCGCGTGCAGCAACATCTGTTGCTATAAGTATGCGGTGTTCTTTATCGCGGAATGATGCGATAACCCTTTCCCTTCTGTTCTGGCGAAGATCACCGTGGATAGCTTCTGCGCTGTGATTTTCTTTGCGTAGCTTGTTGCAAAGTTTATCTGCACCGCGTTTGGTCTTAACGAACACGATTATAGAACCAGAGCGTTGGTCTAACTGCTGTACAAGTTTAGAATATTTTTCTTCAGCTGAGGTGTGTATCACTTCCTGTTTAATTTTTGCAGCAGGTGCAGTAACGGAACCAATAGTTATACGCTCAGGTGAGTTAAGATATTTCTGTGCCATTTTGATTATGTTGTTAGGCATAGTGGCAGAGAACATCAATGTCTGGCGAGCTTTAGGTATATATTTTACTATCTTGTCTATCTGTATCTCAAAGCCCATATCAAGCATCTTATCGGTCTCATCCAGTACCAGAAAGCTGGTGCGGTTAAGCATAACACTGCCTCTGGAAAGGTGGTCGTTTATCCTGCCTGGAGTACCAACTATAATACGCGGGCGGGCTTTAAGTTCTCTTAGCTGCCTGTGCATAGAATCGCCACCGATGAGCAGAACGGTTTTAACGTTACTGTTAAGCAGAAGCTGCTTTATTATTTTCTCTACCTGCGTAGCAAGTTCACGCGTAGGTGTAAGTACCATCGCCGTTGCAGTAGGAGAGGCAAGCATAGCCGCAACCAATGGAATAGCGAAAGCTGCTGTTTTACCAGTACCTGTTTGTGCAGAGCCTAATATATCGCGGCCTGTCAGAGCTACAGGAATAGATTGTGCCTGAATAGGTGTTGGAGCAGTAAAGCCCATTTTATCCAGGGCATTGATGATGGTTTCAGGAAGACCTGATTCTTTAAAAGTTTGCATTATTATTATCCTTAAACGTTATAGCTGCGCCGAAATTGACGTAGCAAGAGCTATGTAGCCGTATCATTTTACGGTAACTCTTGAATAAACGCTTTTAGGATCAGGTTTTAAAAGATCTTTAGTATCTTTTTAAAGATACGTGGCCAAAAGTGAAAGGCCGGTGCATGTACAAAGAGTAATTACTTAAACTCGCCGCCCTTGTAACCTATTACAAGCGGCTTTGCAAGCCTAAACTAGCTTTTTACCTGTTTTAGCCTGTGTTCTAAGCCATTTTGCCAAGCTTATAACAGCGGGGGTGGTTTTTGAATATCTCTTCAAAACAATATGTTGCTACTGTTATCTGGGTGTATAACAGTTATTTTTTCTGGTATTTCACTAAATAGCATGTATCTTCCCGCGCAAGTTTAATACCAGCTAGATACTTATATTCTATGAACATCTATAAAATAAAAGTGACCGATCTTCAGGGCAACACGCATGAGGTAGAAGGGCCGGAGGGCTACCGCGTGATGGAAGTGATACGCGATAATGATGTTCCTATTAAAGCAGAGTGTAATGGATGTGCATCATGCGCTACCTGCCATATATATGTGAATGATAACTGGCTAGAAAAACTCCATCCGCAAACAGATGAAGAAAAAAGGCTGCTTTCTGATTCGTATTATCTTGAAAATAATAGCCGTCTTTCATGTCAGATATTAATGAGCGCAGAACTTGACGGACTTGAAGTAACCCTGACAGCAGATACGGAATAAAAATATACCAAGTGTAGGGTATTGTAATACTTGCTGCGTCCCGCCAAAAATCCTAAAATATTTCATCTCAAAATTTTTGACGAGCCGCTCTCTAGAAAATTTTGTCAAAATTAAAGTGAGTGGTTAAAAGTGCTCAAATGCTTCTTCCCAGGTGCCTTTGGTCGCAGCTTTGGTATATTCGGTCACGCGGTTCTCGAAGAAGTTAGCGTGCTCAACACCGTTGAGGATCTCATCCATCCATTGTAGCGGGTTTTTAGTAGTGCCATATATTGGTTGCATTTCCAGCTGCATCAGCCTTCTATCTGCAATATAGCGAATATAGTCTTTAACTTCTCTGGATG
>JAMHZE010000036.1:0-1267 GCA_035909535.1 Rickettsiales bacterium
GTCTGAACAACGCCCGTTCTGGTTTTCCAGGTGTGGTCTATTATTGCCTTTTCCTGCTCGGTAAGCCTTGCTTCCTCACCGGATTGAGCCTGAGCAAGAACCTGGTACCTACCACCTACGCCTTGGGCAAGAACGCTGGCTGTAGCGTTTATGCCGGCAACATCTTTATTCCATGTACCGGTTTCTTTTGTAACCGCCAACTCTTTACGCTTTCTAGCGCCATCTTCAAGGTATTCTTCAGCAAGCCTTCTGGCATCTTCCTCACCTTGCCTTAACCTGATGCCCTGATCTGTTTCAACTATTTTGGTAGGCGTAATTAACTCGGCTTGTAATAGACCATCTTTAGTTGCAGCAGGGTCTTGCCATGAGTGCTGCACACTTCTGATATATTCAGAAACTTTGCTTGCAGTTTTACCTACTACACCATCTTTATTCGGCAGTTTGGATTCTTTTTCTGCAGCAGCTTTCAACAGCACTGCACTTTCATTGGCCCCCTGAAGAACAGGAAGAGCCTCTGACGCAACCCTATCTGAAGCGGATTTGCTTATTTCTTGCATTACAATGGATACAGCGGCACTATCACCTGATTGCATTGCAGCTTCGTATCTTGCAAGGTTTTTTGTGACCTCGTCATCGTAGATACCTTTTACCTGGTTAAAGATACCGATATATTTATTCTTTACTATTGACTGCGCATCTGGCTGCAGAGAGTCTATAAAACTTAAAGATTCAGGGAGTTTACCCTTGCCAGCCGCTGCGGCCACTATATCAGACAGCTCTTTTAACCTTTCATCACCAGACACCTTGCTGTTGAAAAGCTGCTGCACTAACCTTGTTTTAACTTCTGACATAAACTACTCCGTTTTTTAGTATTCTTTATTATTTAAGCAGTACGACCCACACCAACCGAAACAGATGGATGGCTTGCATACATTTCAGTTAATTTTGTATGTGGCTTGTAACCTATTTCATTGCTAGATTTTTTCATTCTTTCCATTTCTTCTTTTATAAAATCATCCATGGTCTTTTCACCCTGCCCCGTATCAGGAGAAGATGTTTTTGGCAGGCCGCCAGAACCGGAAGTTTTCGCTGGAGCTGAAGGACTATCTGAAGGCAGCACCTGGTAATGCGGAACCATATGGTAATCTTTACTGCTATCCTGAGAGCCCGGAGTTTCAAACATCTTCAGGGCATCTTTTGCATCCTGCTCTATCTTCTGCTGCTGACGCTCCTGCTCGTTTTTCTCCTGGCAGCTTTTTATTGCGAC
>JAMHZE010000037.1:0-4813 GCA_035909535.1 Rickettsiales bacterium
TAGTATTTATACATGCAAACGGATTAGAATCTTGCGTAATGCCCATGAAGTTCATGTAGGCAAAAAGGAATACCGTAGAGTTAACTGATTCAACCGGGATAGGGAAACTGCATGTTTCAAAAAGGCCTATCATATCGCCGGCATCCGGACTTGCGTAGCATTCTTTTTCAGGGACTGTAACAGGAGAAAGAAGTTTTGCCCTGGAAAGATGTTCGAATACAGATAGGTTTTCCATTATGGTTTCGCCATCATCATCAAACGCGGTTATCTCGCCATCGCCATTACCATTCATGATAGAGTTAAGCAACATAGAGGCGCGGCTGCAATCTCCCGGCAGGCAGCTATATTTTGCCTGGAACAGATTGCTGAGGCGGTTAAGTTCTTCCGAGAAGGTGATGAGCTTGCGAAGCTCGGACGAGCGTATCATTTTAGCGCCCTGCATAATGCCCACAGTTATCAGGCCGATTATTACAAGTGCTATTGCCAGTTCAATAAGTGTAAAGCCTTTTTTCATATTCCCTCTAGGTTTATTTATGCTCCGGCTGGCTCTATACCATCTGGCGTGAGTACGACGCCCTTGCCGCCGCCGAATGATGATTTTTTAGGCTTAGGTGCTGCTGTTGCAGGGGTTCTATCTATAGAACCGCCTTCCAGTATCACCTTTATTTCATCGCCGTTCAGGGTTTCGTATTCCAGCAGGGATTTTGCAAGCTTGTGCAGGTTATCCAGCTGCGCGTTTAGTATATCGCGTGCGCTGTCGTGAGCTTCGCTGACCAGCTTTTTAACTTCCTCATCTATTTTACGCAAAGTATCTTCCGATACGCTTTCCTTCTTGCCGATAGAGTAGCCAAGGAACGGGTTCTCATCGCCTTCTGAGTAGTTAATGGCGCCGAGCTCCTCGCTCATGCCCCATTTTTTAACCATGCTGCGAGCCATATTGGTAATGTACTGGATATCACTGCTGGCACCGCTGGTAACTTTATCATGACCGAAGATTATCTCTTCTGCCACGCGTCCACCCATTGCCATTGCCATATCTGATTTCATTTTGATACGGGTAAGGGAGTATTTATCTTTCTCCGGCAGGCGCATTACCATACCAAGCGCACGTCCGCGCGGAATGATGGTTGCCTTGTGGATAGGATCACAAGCAGGCAGGAAGAAGCCGACGATAGCGTGGCCAGCCTCGTGATACGCAGTAAGTTCCTTCTCCTCGTCATCCATCACCATAGATTTACGCTCTACGCCCATCATCACCTTATCTTTCGCGTATTCCATCTCGCGCATGGTGACAACTTTTTTGTTCTTACGGGCTGCTACAAGCGCGGCCTCGTTGCAGAGATTTGCAAGATCTGCACCGGAAAAGCCCGGAGTGCCTCTCGCGATAACTTTTGTATCGACATCCGGCGCAACAGGTATTTTGCGCATGTGGATGTTGAGAATTTTCTCGCGGCCATTGAGATCCGGCAGGGTAACAACCACCTGACGGTCAAAGCGACCCGGACGGAGCAGGGCAGGGTCCAGCACATCTGGCCTATTGGTTGCGGCTATCACTATTATGCCTTCATGCGGCTGGAAGCCATCCATTTCTACCAGAAGCTGGTTGAGGGTTTGCTCGCGCTCATCGTTACCGCCGCCCATACCTGCGCCACGGTGACGGCCTACGGCATCTATCTCATCTATGAACACGATGCAGGGAGCGTTCTTGCGGGCATCTGCGAACATATCGCGCACACGGCTTGCGCCAACGCCCACGAACATCTCAACAAAGTCTGAGCCCGAAATGGTGAAGAACGGCACGCCTGCTTCCCCAGCTATGGCGCGGGCGAGAAGGGTTTTACCTGTGCCCGGGTGGCCGGAAAGAAGTACGCCTTTAGGTATTTTGCCGCCAAGGGCAGTGAATTTGCGAGGGTCTTTCAGGAAATCGACTATCTCTTCAACTTCTTCTTTTGCCTCATCTACGCCTGCTACATCATCAAACTTGATAACGCCGTCTTTCTCGGTGAGCATACGCGCCTTGCTTTTGCCAAAGCCGAAAGCACCGCCACCGCCTTTGCCGCCGCCCATCTGGCGCATCATGAAGAACCAGAGAGCTACAAGAAGCAGGATAGGGAATGCGCTGGCAAGCAGGCTAAGCAGCAGGCTGCCGCCTTCCTGAGGTTGGGCATCTATACGAACGCCGGCTGCATCCAGCCTGTCTATCAGGTTAGGGTAGTTAGGGCTGTACGTTGTAAAAGCGCCGCCATCTGCATAGGTGCCGGTAATGGTGTTGTTGTTGATACGAACCGCAACCACCTGTCCTTTATCTACGCTATCAAGGAAATCGGAGAAGCTGGCAGCAGAACCGCTGCCGCCGTTATTATTGCCTACGATATCATAAGCGGCGAAGATGCCGATTATTATAACTATCCATAGTACTATGCTTTTTCCCAGATTGCCCATCACTTTCCGTTTTTGCAGTTTGATATTCTGGCCGCATACTATCAGTTTTTAGAGTAGCTTTACAACCGTAAAAACCCGTAGCGGTGAACTTATTGTATATGGTGTTGCGCGTGGGTTGTTTCAAGTAGAGTCAGGAGAAAATAACGCTGCCAGCGCCTTTTTTATTTATGCTTATACCATGCAGGGAAGTTTTGCTGAAACCTTTTGAAAGCAGGGTGTTATCGAGGTTGCGAAGGCTTGAGATGCGGATATCTTTACCGGTGCGGGAGTATTTTTTGATTATATCGCGTAGTACGCGCAGGCGCAGCTCTTCATGCAGCTGGCTGTAACCTGTGGTATCAAGCGTTGCGGTTTTTGGCGTTTGTTTCACCAGATTTTTCAGCGCCTTCTGTTGCTCATGCTCGATGAAGTTGCGGGTGCGCTCCAGATTTTCCATCACCGTTGTAAGGCGCTTGCGCAGTAGCTGGTAATCGGAAAAGCCCTCCAGCGTGGCGCGGATATTGTTACGCGTTAGCTTAGTATCTTTGTTGGTCTTATCTTCCCACCATTTTATTTTATTGATTTTGAGATAGCTGATAAGATCATCTTTAGAGAAAGAGAGCAGGGGGCGGATAAGCGTAAATTGCGAGCCGTTGACCGTGAATTGAGAAGTGTCTTTCATGCCGGTAAGGCCATCTAAACCTGCGCCGCGTTCAAGGCGCATAAGAAAGGTTTCTATCTGGTCATCGGCGTGGTGGGCGGTAAGTATTTTGCTAAGGCCATGCTTTTTACAATGGGCGAAGATAAGGTTGTAGCGAACCTCGCGCAGAAATTCTTCAATACCGGTTTTGGGAATGGCTTTTTTATTGGTAAGGATAACGGCCTTTATGCCGAACTTCTCGAGCAGATATTTTTTAACCGCAGCGGCTTCTTTCGTGGAGTTTTTGCGGTAGTTGTGGTTGACGATGATAGCGGTGAATTTAAGGCCGAGTGAATGGGCAAGGTGGCAGAGCGCCATTGAATCTGCGCCGCCGGATACAGCCAAGGCAACAGGAGTTTTTTTACTGATGCCGAGTTCCTTTAACTTATCTGCAAAACCTTTCAGCATTTACACCCTACAAAAAATAATCCCCGCATAAGCGGGGATTATAAAGAAAGTTATGTGAACGACAACTATTGGTTAACAACAGTTACGCCACGACGGTTCTTGCTGAATGCATCATCAGTAGAGCCAAGGAATTCAGGGAATTCTTTACCGTAAGAGATTGTGCTGATACGGCCAGCTGCTACACCTTGAGATACAAGGTAGTTTTTAACTGCTTGTGCACGTTTTTCACCAAGAGCAAGGTTGTATTCACGTGTGCCGCGTTCATCGCAGTGACCTTCAACGGTAACGTTCATGTTATTGCCTGCAAGCCACAGAGCTTGTTTAGCAAGAACCTGCTGACCTTCAGGAGTTACGTTTGAAGAATCGAAGCCGAAGAATACACGGTCACCAGCTGAAGCAACAAGTTGTTCCTGAGCAGCAGTGTTAACGCCAGGCATACCTTCAGCGTTGATATCTTCCATCATCATGCCTTGGTTAAGATCGCCCTGACCATCCATACCGAAATCAGGCTGGTCTTTTTTCTGTTTGCTGCACGCGCTTACAGACACAGCTGCAGTAAGAACAAGGAGAGTAAGGAGATTTTTCATTTTAGTTACCGAGTTTAGTTGTTAATTAAATTTGCTAATGACCTTCTAATAAGACAATAAAATAGTATGTCAACAGCTTTTGTCCAGCGTAAATATTTACACGAGGTAAGGTGCGTGGCCAGTACCTAATTGCATCAGTTGAAGATTTATAGGATAGCGGGTATAAAAAAGCCATTAGATAAACTAAATTACCTAATGGCTTTATAGAATAGCGTTGAAAACCAACTATGCGTTAGCTTCCGCTTCTGCAGCTCTCTGAGCTTCTACGCGGGCTATGTCTTTCTTGCCTTTCGCAGCAGTATCGCGGTCTACCAGCTCTATTATAGCGCGGGCAGAAGCATCACCGAAACGGTAGCCGAATTTCATAACACGGGAGTAACCACCGTTACGTGCTTTGTAACGAGGTGCAACAACATCGAACAGCTTTTTAACAGCATCCGGGTTGCGCAGGCGTGAAGTAGCTATCCTGCGTGAGTGCAGATCACCTTTTTTACCAAGGGTGATAAGCTTATCAACGAAAGGCTTAAGTTCTTTCGCTTTAGGCAGGGTTGTTGTTATCTGCTCGTGCTCTATAAGGCTGGCAGCAAGATTTGCAAGAAGGCTAAGCCTGTGGCTTGAGCTTTTGTTTAGCAATCTTTGTTTTACTCTGTGTCTCATAACGTATGCTCTAGTTAGTTTTTGGTATTAATTACCGGGT
>JAMHZE010000038.1:0-12399 GCA_035909535.1 Rickettsiales bacterium
GCGTGCGTCAAAAGCCGGCTGCGTTGTAATTTATAATACTTCCAAGTTCAGTATTGATAAAGATGTGCCTCTGGTTGTTCCGGAAGTGAATGCTGACGCGCTGAAAGATTATAAAAAATCTAACATCATTGCGAACCCTAACTGCTCTACCATACAGATGGTTGTGGCGCTTGGGCCTCTTCGCAAGCTTGGCAAAATAAAGCGTGTTGTAGTTTCTACCTACCAATCGGTTTCCGGCGCAGGTAAAGAGGCTATGGACGAGCTGTATAACCAAACCAAAGGTGTTTATGTAAGTAGCATAAGCGAACCTGAGAAGTTCACTAAACGTATAGCGTTCAACGTTATACCTCACATCGATAAGTTTATTGATGAGGGCGAATTTGCCGGCTACACGAAAGAAGAATGGAAAATGACCGTTGAGACCAAGAAGATTCTCGGCGATAACATTCCTGTAACTGCTACATGTGTTCGTGTTCCTGTTTTCATTGGCCACTCTGAAGCGGTGAACGTAGAGTTCGATAAGCCTGTTTCAGCAGCAAAAGTACGCGAGATACTGGAAAATGCTCCGGGCGTACAAGTAGTTGATGAGCGCAAAGATGGCGGCTATGCAACCCCTTATGAATGCCAGGGCGAAGATGTTACTTATGTGTCGCGTATACGCGGCGATGTAACTAACCCTAACGCTATCAATATGTGGGTGGTATCTGACAACCTGCGTAAAGGTGCTGCCTTGAATGCGGTGCAGATAGCTGAAGAAATGATAAAGAACTACATTAAATAACAATTGGTTATTTAATCGATTCTACCATTTTATTCCGGCATCTACCTTCTGCCTTTTAGCAGATATATATGGAATGGCGAGCCTTCTTCCGGCCTTTTTAGTACATCTACATAGAAGAATATATCAGCAAGAGTACTGCCTGCATCGCTGCGGGTGATGAATATGACCGGACTTTCTGAAACATCAGCAAAACTTCTGGTGAGATCGTAATGGTCGCGAACGTTGTTGCCGGGATTCCATTTATATATGGTTGCGGGTTTGCCGTTGCTATCTTTTAAGGCGAACATCAGCGGCGCTATTATCTTACGCTCATCTGATACCAGAAACGCTTCCGGGTTTTCTGTCATGATCTGTTGCAGCGGCTGTTGTAACCTGTACCACATTTTAACACGCTCCAGAGGATCTTTACTGACACTGGCTATTGTAGCAGGCAAGCGGATATCAAAGCAGATAATGGTTACTATGAGGTTGGATATCAATATTATCTTCAGCCATTTTGTACTGCCCGCCTTATGTAGATGATGCACAACATATATTATCAGCGCGATATAGGCAGGTGCCGCCCAATGCGCCTGAGCGCCCGAGAGAAGGCTGACCACCAGACCCGTTATGATAAGCGGCAGGGAGAAAAGCAGAAGCTTCCTGTCGTTCTTCTCGCTTCTATTGTTTTTGAAGGCGATAACGAAATATACCAGAGCAGCACCGAATACCACTATCTGGCCGCCGATGAACTCAAACAATCCACCAATTTTTATGCCGCCGCCAGCCTTGCCTGCAACCACATTCTCACCCGTATGGATGAAGCTTGCAAAACCGTTATTATAATTCCACAGCAGGTTGGGTACAAATATGAGAAAGGCCAGCGCATTAGCTATCCAGAAAGCCGGATATTTAAGCGGGTGAAGCTTTTCGCTTTTGAACATATGGTAGAAACTCATCAGCACGAAAGCTGCCATTGTGTATTTGCTGAGCAGGCCAAGCCCTACGAATACAGCATAGAAAAGCCATGAAGCGAACAGGTATTTTGTTGGTTTTGTTGAAGATGTAAGACGCAGCAGCAGAAATAAGCTGCCTGCCCAGAACAGCATTAGAGGCGCATCTGCCGAGATGAAGCTTGATGATATGCTGACCGCGGGAAGCGTAATATATGCCACCGCCGCGATGAAGCCGGTTTTACTGCTGTAGAGATCTCGCCCGATAAGGAATATGAATATCGATGCGAAGAAATGAATTACCGGAGCGCCTGCCCTGATACCGAATTCGTTGCTGCCGAAGATATCTGTAGTATAGGCGATAAGCCACGCAATGAATGGCGGCTTGGAGTAATAACCCAATGCCGGTTCGGTGCTCCAACCCCAATACTGGGCTTCATCTACCCATAGCGGTATGCTGCTGTGATACAGCGAGAATATCCTGAGCGCTGTTATCAGCAAACCAAAGGATAGAGCGTAGAAAAAAAACCTGTCTGCCTTCATCTTCCGGGTGTTCGTTTAATTGGTTATAAGTATCTATGGCCGAAATAAAAACAATAGTCAAAGATATGGAAGTAAAAATTGCCGTTATAGAACACGGACTTGCCGACATTAGGCGCAGGCTTGATAATATAGAATACAAGATAGAAGGACTTTCTGCCGCGCTGAACCACGGCATAGGCGCATGGCGGTTACTGCTGCTTTTGGCTTCCGGCGTAGTGGCTTTGGCAGGTCTGATGTTTTAGAAATCTGCTTCTGTAACGCGTTCACCTGAAGCAATGTAATGCACCGCTTTGGTGATGTTGGTACAGTAATCTGCGATGCGCTCCAGGCTGCGAACTATAAGCATAAGCGATACGAAGTCATCAACACCTTCAGGGTTCTTTTTGATATCACCCTTAATGCGGCCAAACAGAGCATCTGCCATGTCGTCGGCCTTATCTTCCATGCGCCATACTTTGTTGGCTTCCATGATGTCCTGATTCCTGAAACCCGAAATGGCTATCTTCATCATTTCGATATCGTTATTCACCAGCATCACCAGTTCTTCCTTGTAGGCTTTGAGGCTTTCAGGCTCAAGGCGCAGCAGCTTACGCACAGCGCTTTCTACCATGTCGCCCTGACGCTCAATTATCGTGGAGATTTTGATCGCACCGATAAGGTAGCGAAGATCTACCGCCAGCGGGTTGCGCAGCGCAATTATATTTGTGGAGAGGTTCTGCACCTGCTTCTCCAGCTCATTCACCTTATCATCTATCTCACGAACCTTGGCTTCCGTTTCACCGGACTGGCTGGAAAGATTTGTGATAAAGGTGTTAAGCGAAGCTATCACAAGTTCACTCATAGAACTGATATATTCCGCTATGCTCTTAAGCTCCTCATCAAAGGCGCTGACCGTGTGAACTCTTTGTTTATCCATATGAAATCAGGTTATAAATTATATTGCATTTAGGCTCAAATCGCTTAAAACAACCATAGTCTCAGGACACTTAAAACTCAAGGGAAACTTGGAAATGTCTATAATGTCGGATAAATGGATACGCGAAAAGGCCACAAGCCAGCGTATGATTGAGCCGTTTGTTGATGCTCAAACCAAAAAAACCCAGAAAGGTGAAGGGCTTATATCATTCGGTGTTTCATCTTATGGCTATGATGCCAGGGTTTCTGACGAGTTCAAGATATTCACCAATGTGAACTCTGCCGTGGTTGACCCTAAAGATTTTTCTACACAGAGCTTTATAGACCGTAAAACAGATGTTTGCATAATACCGCCTAACAGCTTTGCACTCGCCCGCACCGTGGAATACTTCCGCATACCTGAAGATGTTCTGGTTGTATGCGTTGGAAAATCTACCTATGCGCGCTGCGGTATTATTGTTAACGTGACCCCGCTGGAACCAGGCTGGGAAGGCCATGTTACACTGGAATTTTCTAACACTACGCCGCTACCTGCAAAAATATACGCAAATGAAGGCGCGTGCCAGTTCTTGTTCTTTCAGGGTAATGAACCTTGCGAGGTTTCTTACAAATCTCGCGGCGGAAAATATATGGGACAGCAGGGCGTTACACTACCTAAGATTTGAACTATGCCTTGGTAACAGGGCTTAAAGGATATAATGGATAAGCTTATAATTGAAGGCGGTAACAGGCTTAAAGGCAGGGTAGTAGCTGCCGGAGCCAAGAATGCCGCTTTGCCGCTTATAGCTGCCGCACTGGCAACAGAAGGCACGGTACGCATTGCTAATATTCCACATCTTTCTGACATAACCACTATGGCGAACCTGATGGTGCATCTGGGCGCTGAGCTTTCGATGGAGTCACTTAAAGAACATGAATATTTTCACTCCGGACGAGTGCTTTGCTTTAACTGCCGCGATGTGGCAGATGTAACTGCGCCTTATGATATTGTTCGCCGCATGCGTGCTTCTGTTATTATACTTGGGCCGCTACTGGCGCGCTTTGGCAAGGCAAGGATTTCTCTGCCGGGTGGCTGCGCGATAGGTGCACGCCCGATAAATTATCACCTTATGGCGCTGGAGAAAATGGGCGCGAAGATAGACCTTGAAGAAGGTTATGTTAATGCTTCTACCAATGGCAGGCTGAAAGGTGCTGAGATAGATTTTCCAACCGTTTCTGTAGGCGCGACGGAGAATATACTGATAGCCGCCACCCTTGCGCAAGGCACTACCATATTGAACAATGCTGCTGCCGAGCCTGAAGTGACCGACCTTGCAAATATGCTGGTGAAAATGGGCGCTGATATTAAAGGCATAGGGACTTCTAAACTTACAATTAAAGGCGTTGATGCACTTGGCGGAACATCTTACCGAGTGGTGCCGGACAGGATTGAGGCAGGAACTTATCTTGCCGCGGCGGGCGTAACAAAAGGTGAAGTTGAAGTTGCAGGAATAGACCCTGAGATAATGGCATCGACACTGGATGTGTTTGAAAGAATGGGAATAGATATTGAACGCGGCAGCGATTTTATCCGCGCAAGCTGCAACGGCAAATTAAAGCCGGTGGAAGTTAGTACGCAGCCTCACCCGGGTTTCCCTACCGATATGCAGGCGCAGGTAACAGCGCTTATGTGCCTTGCTGACGGCACTTCTACCATGGCGGAGAATATTTTTGAGAACCGCTTTATGCACGTGCCGGAATTACAGCGTATGGGCGCGAACATGAATGTGGCAGGCAATACACTTACCATAAAAGGTATGGAAGAATTTAAATCTGCCGAAGTGATGGCAACTGACCTGCGCGCTTCGGTTTCGCTGATTCTTGCGGCGCTGAATGCCAAAGGCAAAACCACCATAAACCGTGTTTACCACCTAGACAGGGGCTATGAACGCATTGAGGAAAAGCTGCGCTCGCTTGGCGCTATGGTGTGGAGGGCGCAATAATGAGGCTATTGTTTTTAGGCGATGTGGTAGGCAGAAGCGGACGCGAGGCGGTGATGAAACACCTGCCTGCTTTACGCAAAAGGCTGAATGTAGATTTTGCGGTAGTGAACGGCGAGAATTCTGCCAATGGCTTTGGCATTACTGAAAAGATAATGCAGGACTATCTTGATTCTGGCGCAGATGTGATAACCAATGGCGACCACACTTTTGACCAGAACGAAACGAAGTTCTTTATAGGCAAGGCCAGCCGTATGCTGCGCCCGCTTAACTTTCCGGCGCAACTGCCAGGGAAAGGCTTTGCGGTTTATGAACTACCGCGCGGTAAAAAGATTCTGGTTATACACCTGCTGTGCCAGCTTTTTGTACGCTATCAGGTTAACTGCCCGTTTGAGGCCGTAGGTAAAGTGCTGGAAAATTACCGCTTAGGCCATGAGGTGGATTATATATTTGTTGATGTGCATGGCGAGGCAACCTCTGAGAAGATGGCGATGGGGCATTTTCTGGACGGCAAGGTTTCAGCTGTTTCTGGTTCGCATACGCATGTTCCTACATCTGACGTACAGATACTGCCTAAAGGTACTGCCTACCAGACCGATGCCGGTATGTGCGGCGATTATGATTCTGTTATCGGCTTTGATAAGACGATATCTATTCCCAGCTTTTTGAACAAGATACGTGGTGAAAAGCTTAAGCCCGCTGAAGGCCCAGGCACTGTATGCGGCTATTTTGTAGAGCTTGATGAAGCGACAGGACTGGCAAAAAACGTGGATTATCTGAGGATTGGCGGCAGGTTAAAAGAACATGTGCCTAACTTCTGAAACGTGATATAATACTGCTATGAAAATTATCCTGAACGGTGAAGAGATACAACTTGGCGGGCGCACTAATATAAAAGGCCTGCTGGAAAAATATTCGCTCGATAGCAGAAAGATAGCCGTTGAACGCAATATGGAAATCGTGCCGCGCTCTCAGTTTGATGAGCAGTTCATCGATGAAGGCGACAGGATAGAGATAATACATTTTATCGGCGGAGGTTGATGCATGTTCAAGTATTTACTTACCCTTATTGTTTCTGTGCTGATCGCGGCACCGGCAATAGCGCAGAATAACTTTGACTGCGAGATAGAAAAAGAGCGCATATTTGCCGACCTGAAACGTAATGCCGAATGCGTGCATGACAGCGATTGCGGCTACTTTAACTACGGTTATCCGTGGCAGCCGGATATGTGCATGATGGCCATAATAAATATAAAAGATGAAAGCAGGAACATAGCCAATCTGCGCGTGATAGAACAGTATAACGAAAGATGCATATATAATAATGAAGAAGAGAATAAGAAGTATCAGGAGTTCAGCAAGGCGCTGGATGAAGCTGAATGCCGTGAACCAGCGCGCACCTATTGCTTTAAAGGCTTCTGCCGTATATTAAGCTATGCAATCTATAATGACGAATAACATGAATATATTACTGCTGGATAACTATGACAGCTTTACCTACAACCTGGTTCATTACATAAATGAGTTGAAACAGGAAGTGACGGTGAAGCGTAATGACGAGCTGAGCGCCGATGAAGCGGTTGCCGCAAAGCCGCGCGCAATTGTTATCTCTCCCGGCCCGTGTGACCCTGATAAAGCAGGTATTACGCTGGATCTGATAAAGAAAGCTGCAGAGGCCAAGATACCGGTATTTGGTGTTTGCCTTGGACATCAAGCCATAGCGCAGGCCTTTGGCGGAAAAGTTATAAGGGCAGATGTGCCGATGCATGGCAAGGTCTCGCAGATATTCCATGAAGGTAAAGGTGTGTTTGGCGGTCTGCCATCGCCTTTTGATGCGACACGCTACCACTCACTTATTGTTGAAAAGAGTTCCATGCCTGATGTGCTGGAAGTAACCGCGCATACACAAGATGGCACTATAATGGCTGTTTCGCACAAAACCCTGAATGTGCACGGCGTGCAGTTCCACCCTGAATCTATTGCCTCTGAACATGGCCATAAAATGATAGAGAACTTTCTGAAGAATTCCGGGATATAATAAAAAATCCACAAATAAAAAAGGCCGCTTAAAGCGGCCTTTTCTTTCGGTATTGCTACCTTAAACTATTTTGCTTTAGCTATCTTTTTGATAGAAGCGTTAAGCCTAGAAGTGATGCGTGAAGCATTGCCTTTTTTGATCACGTTCTTAGCTGCGCTTTTAGAAAGCTGCTTCTGTGCTACTTTGAAAGCATTTTGTGCAGTTGAAGCATCGCCTTTTGCAACAGCAACGCGAACTTCTTTCACAGCAGTACGAAGTGCGCTGCGACGAGCAGAATTTCTTTTATTTCTGGTTACAGATTGCCTGTGGGCTTTTTCTGCGTTCCTGTGGTTAGCCATAATTATTATCCTTTAATTTCTTTACGTTTTACAAACGGTTCAAGAGGAAGCGCTTTTTAACCTATTAGGGCTCTCACGTCAAGCCTAAACTGGGGCGAGGCAAGCTATTGTTATATATAGATTATATATCCTGATTTTGCTCACCTGGCGGAATGATACCAAAAACGTAACTGTTTAGCACCTCTAAAGCCCTTTCTACGCTTAGGTTCTCTAAGTATGGTTCTTCCACCACTGCAATGTTCTTTACCTTTGGCGCTACCACTTCAGAAGGAGAAAAACGCGAGCAGAACATGACGGTTTTACAGCCGGAATATGCTGCAGCATGCGTTGGTGCCGTATCATTACCTATGCAGAAACTTGCCCTTTTAGCTACCGATATGATACCGCTGATGCTGGTTCTATCGGTAAAATTAACAGGTTTTGCAATAGCGCATTGGCGTTCCACGATACTGTTCATCATGGCATCATCTGCACCGTTACCAACCAGAACTGCCTGTATGCCGTGCTGTTCGTATATTCTGTCTATAAGCATGGAGTAATTTAGAGGGTGCCATTTATGCGCCAGATTATCTCTGTTACCACCACAGCATATCATGAAGAATTTCTCCGGTAGTGCGTAATCCTTGTCATCTTCCATCGCGGAGAGATCTATAGCAGGGACGTGTTTTATACCAGCTACGCGCAGCTGCCTGTGTATAACTTCCTGGTAGTGCATATCGGGCGCAGACTTACTGTAATGCGAACACCACTCTACTTTACTGGAACTCCAGAGAGGTTTGTTTCTGCCCATCAGGCGAAAATACCAGCCGGTGCGCTCATCATTCTGAAGATCATAAACAGCGTGAAAACCACCCGCCTTAAGGCGCTTATGCAGATCCCAGACACCCGGTAACATGAACCATTCCGGCTTTGAATCCAGCCATATCTTATCAAAGAAACCTGAAAGCTTACAGAAACGCACCAGAGATTTTTCAGTGAGTATTGTTATCTCGTCATTAGCATGGTGCTTTCTGATAGCAGCAAATGCAGGTATGCAATCTATAAAATAGGTAAGCGGCGTATAGGCCAGAATGAGTATCTTTTTTTTCATTTTTTCCTCATGCCGTAAAGTTCCCGTACTTTGGCCAGACGCAGGGTTTTACTGTAAGCATACATTAAGCTGGCCATGAACCCATCTACACCATACAGGAAATACCTTCGGATGAAAAACGATTTCAGGAATGCAGTGAACGGCTCTATCACTATTCTTGCGCATGGCTTGCTGCGACCCTTCGCCACCCACTCTTCGGCCTGCATGGTGCTGTAAGTATTCACCTTATCAGCCCAATGCTTTAGGCTTTTGAAGCAGCGGTGATTAACATAACCTTTTATTTCGCCTATCTGGCCATCGCCCTTTAGCACTACGGAATCGTGTATGGTACTGTTGCGGAAGCCGGCCTTTTCACGGTTGTACAGCCTGATGAAATTGCTGGTGACACCTATTGCAGGCGGTTGTTTCTGGGTCAGGAAAAGCATTTTCCAGTACATACGGAAGGCTGCTTCCTGCGGTTCACAGTTCTCAAATAGTTTTTGGATATTTGATTTTACTTCCGCAGTTATCTCTTCATCGGCATCTATGTTCAGCACCCATTTGTTGCGGCACTGACTTTCGCCGAATATCTTTTGTGCGCCGTAGCCCTGCCATTCATTGAACATTGTGCGCGCGCCAAGACGCTCTGCTATTGCCAGAGTATCATCTGTGCTACCGCTATCTATAACTATTACCTCATCTACCCAATCGCGCACGCTTTCTATGGCGAAGTGCAGCCTTTCCTCTTCGTCGCGAGTGATTATGAATACAGATATAGGCAGTTTTGCCATCAGCCTAACTCGTAGAATTGTTTATAAACATTTAACGTATCATCACACATTTTCTGCAATGAAAAATTGCCGGATACATGCTCACGGGTGCGCTTTGCAAACTCATCTCTGGCTTTTGCATCACTTATTTCTGTCAGCACTATGTTTATTTTTTCTGCGAGAGCTTTGTAGTTTCCTGCCGGCACTAAATATCCCGTAACACCGTTATCTACTATCTCGCATGAGCCGCCGTGGTCTGAGCTGATGACCGGCCTGCCCATTGCACCTGCTTCTGCAGAAACGCGCCCGAATGTCTCCGGCGCTACGGATGTGGAAAGAACAACATCTGACGCAGCGTAAGCCAATGGCATATCTGATATATCGCCCAAGAACCTTATGCGCGATTGCACGCCAAGGCTTTCGATCAGCTGTTTTACTTCCGTAACATAATTACTGCTTTTTGACGCATCTCCCGCGAAGGCCAGTATAAAGCTTCCACCTGCCTGTGCTATTGCTTTTACCGCTACATCATGCCCCTTCCAGCGACGGATACGACCCGGAAGCAGCACTACCTTTTCACCTTCTGGTATTGCGTGTGCTTTACGGAATTCTGCCACCTTTGCCGTAGTAACGTTTTGCGGATCGAACTCGCTGAGATTAACACCACGATGTATAACCTGTAGTTTTTCGGCAGGGGTTTTATAGTTTTCAAATATGTGCTGTCGCACGAATTCTGACACAGCTATCACCTTATCGCCCTTAGCCATAACCGCGTTATAGCAACGCTTGAACGGGAAGTTGTTGCGGTACAGGCCGTGGAATGTGGTAACGAAAGGCAGGCCAAGTTTTTTGGCGGCCATGTAAGCGCTCCAAGCCGGTGCGCGTGAACGGGCATGGATTATCTTTACATTATTATCGCGGCATATCTGTTCCAGCTTTTTACTGTTACAGATTATACGTGCTGGGTTTTTAGTACCAAGTGGCAGGGTTATATGCTTTATACCTGCAGCTTCCAGCTGGCTGACCATTCTGCCGCCGCCGGATGCGACAATTATCTCTATGCCTTTGCTTTTTGCATATATCGCCAGATCCATCACCCCGCGTTCTACACCCCCGGTGTTGAGAGCAGGCAATATCTGCAATATACATGGCTTCTGTTTCGCTTCTATCATCTGATTTAATTGCATGTGTACAGGGAAGCTATATAATCCCAAAATGAGGTTATTTACCACAGTTTTTCTGGTTCTTCTTTTATTACCTGTGAACTCTTATTCTCAGGAAGAGTTAAAGATATGCGAAGAAGGCATGGATAAATGCCAACCGCTAGTGGCTGACGCCGAGAAATACAGCCGTTGTATGCGCCTTACCTGCCACGATTATTACTCTGAAGCGGCGCGCAAAGAGAAAGACCTTTCCAAATTTTATTTCAAGCCGGTTGCTGTAGAACAGCCGGAACAGCTGGACGGAAAATCTGTGAAGACCTGTGAATACGGCCTGCGCAAATGTGATGTACTACGCAACAATGTTGAGTTCTACTGGGAATGCGTGCAGCAGAACTGCTTATCTCAGCCGAAGAATGTTCGCCCTGACTGTGATCTGGGAATAAATGCCTGCACCGATAAACAGCTGCTTTACAATGACTGCATGAATCTTATGTGCGGCGACCCTGCAGCAACAATGGATGATTGTCCCGCAGCACAGGCAGCATGTAACGAAAGTTTAAGAAGCTACTGGCATTGCGTATATGGCATATGCCTTGGTCCGGTTGATGAGTTTAAACGCCCGGCATCTGAAAAACTTTATATGGTGGTGCAGGATAATAAGGGTGTAAAGAGAAGGGTACAGGTGAACAAGAAAAAACCTATATTCCATAATGCACCAGCAGTTTACAGGCAGGTGCCGGAGGGAGTGGACCCGGAAGAATGGGTACGCGACACGCCTCAGAAATTCCTGCTACGCAACAACCCTTCCAGTATGATGCGCTGCATGATGCCAGCTGCCATGCTTAGCTGCTCTGTTAATGACGCGCGGTCTTGCTATTGCAGTGACGGTACGCGACCTATTATGTTGAATATAAAGCCTGGGCCGCCTCACAAAGATTGACGAGTCTACTGCACCGCTCCACGGAAGAAATAATACCCCAGACCAGCCGTAAATATCAGGCAGCCATATAAAGCATGTTCCAGTGATACAAGTAACAGGCTGTTATGTTTTTTATAGGTACGGCCGAATATCAGGCCGCCGATAAAACAGAGCGCAACAGCAAGAAAGTTCTGGAATATTATATGTGCATAAGCAAAGCTGGCCGCACTTATAAGCAGCATTCTGTTACCTTCACCAAATATTCCGGCATAGCGGTGAAAGAAGAATGACCTGTATATTATTTCCTGCGGGTAAACGGAAAGTACGGGATAAAGCACCATAACCATTGCCCACATGGCAGTACGGTTAGATACAAAACCGAGGAAACGTGCAGGCTCGAACACATAGGTATAGGCCATTATAAGCATACATCCTAACGAGAAGAGGAAGAGTACATCCTTCAGGCTTTTTTTATTGAAGGCAGAAAAATTAGAGAGTTTGCGCCTGTCAAAGCTTTCATCTTCTCTCAGGTTGAACCAGCAGAAAGCGGCAAATAACCAAAGAATAACAATAAAAAGCCCATGCAGGTGAAAATATACTATGGCTGTCGGCAACAGGATAAAAAGAGCCGAGAATTCCAGATAACGCGACAAAAATTTGTTCATGGAGATAGTTTTAGATGATTGCCTTATGTTTAATATGATATTTTTTTATATAGGGCATAAATGAGCCTCTGCAAGCCAGGGGGCTTGTTGTAAAAATATCCCAAACTGCTGATATACCGCGAGGTTCAGGCCCTGTCGCTCGGCAATATCTTGAACCATGTGTGTAATTAAATAGAAAATGGTTTAATCAAACATTGGTTATATGACCTCAGCAATTACCCCGATCGGCATTAAACAGATAACTACCGTTCCTCAGGATACACTCCAGACACCTATTTCTCACACTT
>JAMHZE010000039.1:0-6292 GCA_035909535.1 Rickettsiales bacterium
GGTTAAGCTTTTGCTGAATTACCATTTTAAGCGAGAAGAGTATATGCAGTATACCTATGCTTGGCAGCCACGCAGGTACAGACCAAGGCAACAGGCCAAACAGCATTAATAAATTGGTCGGGTCTTTCGCAGAGAGATCGAGCACGAACCAGATGAACGGCTCGTGGCGCATTTCTATGGTAACACTGAGAACCTTATATAGCGCAAAGAATACCGGTATCTGGATAAGTATTGGTAAGCAACCAGCCGCAGGATTGATGCGATGATCTTTGTAATACTTCATCATCTCTGTTCCCTGCTTCTGCTTATCAGACTTGAAGCGCTCGCGGATAGCAGTTATTTCAGGCATGTGCTTTTTCATACGAGCCATAGATTTGTATGAGGCATTGGCCAGCGGGAATAATATTATACGTACCATTACCGTAAGCAGCATTATGGCGTAACCCATATTGCCTACAAGATCATGGAAATATGTAAGCGCCTTGAACAACGGCTTGGTAAGGAAGTAAAGCGAGCCGAAATCTATCGCGCGGTCGAACAGGGTGATGTTCTTCTGCTCGGAATATTCTTCCAGATAAGAAAGCCTTTTGGCACCGGCGTAAACATCAAACACGTAAGATGATGTTTCGCTCGGCTGAACGATTGTAACAGGAGCAAGGATATCTGCCTGGAACCTATCTACACCATCACGGTTGTAATGACGGTAAGATATATCGAACTGGCCGGAAGCGCTATCATGTGGAATGATCGCAGTAAGCCAGTATTTATCGCCTATGCCTACCCAGCCGCTAACCTGTTTGAAACTTTGCGGGCCATCTTCTTTCAGGTCGGCGTAATCTACTTCTGTCAGCTTGTTGGCAGCAACTGATACAGGGCCTTCATGCGCGATATATTCTATTTTGCGCTTAAGGTCCCAGCTGCGGTTGACCATACCATATGGCGCAAGAGATGCAGGCTTGCCGCTGCGGTTCTCCACCGTTTGCTCGGTGGTTATCATGTAGCGCTCATCAAGCGAGAATTTTTTGCGGAATACAAGACCCTGACCGTTATCAAAGCGTATCACCACCGGAGATTCTTTTGTAAGAACGGCACCACTCTCAAGCTTCCATACGGAAGTCTGGCCAGGCACCACAACAGATGAATCTGCCGCTACCCATGAAGTGCTGACGAAATAGACATTATCTGCACCAAGCGGAGAAAGCAGAACCAGCTTATCGGAGTTCTCATCCAGAGCTTCGCGGTATTTTGAAAGAGTAAGATCATCAACCATACCGCCGGTAAGATTGATGGAGCCTTTAACCAGCTTGCCTTCTATAGAAACGCGGGACGAAGATGCTACTACCTCTGCGCGCGGACGGTTGCCGGAAAATTGCTCGAGCTGTTGCTGGATATTGGTTATTACCGGAGATGGAGCATCTGAATTAGATGCAGGCGCGGCAGAACCGGATATCGGCGCAGGTGCTGTAGCTGCTGCGGCAGCAGCGGCTTCCTTAGCGGCGCGTTGCTCCTCTATTTTAGGGTCAACAAAGAAATAGTTCCAAGCGAATATTGCCGCCATGGAAAGTATAAGTGCAGTAAATAATCTGGAAATTTCGTTCATCGGATTCTATCGGTTGTCGTTATCTTTCTTTTCCGGTACGGGATCATAGCCCGACCCGCCGAAAGGGTTGCACCGAAGTAGCCGATAAACTGACAAAAAACAACCTTTTATTATGCCGCGCTTCTCTATGGCTTCCTTGCAGTATTCTGAGCAGGTTGGATGAAAACGGCAATTGACCCCAAGCCATGGCGAAATGAGGTATTTATATATTGCAAGGGGAAATGTTAAGAGCTTTTTCATGAGGCAGAAAGGAAGTAAAAAACTATTTCACCTGATGAAGCGCATATTTGATATCTTTTATCAGAGCTTCAAAATCACGCTCGATGGTAGAGAAGCGGCCAATGAAATTATAGCGGTAGTCATCTTTGAATAACTTCGGGGAAGTTTTCATCAGCAGGCGGACAGCCTCTTTCAGCTTACGCTTGGCACGATTGCGATACACGGCTGAACCCACCTTGCCGGAAACAGTGAAACCGAATTGCGAAAGCTCGTTCAGTTCTTTATCCGTTATCGGACCGTATTCAACAATAACACCCTTACTTGAAACGCGACCGCCCTTCTTCTGAAGTTCGAGGAACTGGCTGCGTTTTTTTATGGTGTTTAGTTTCATTGATTACCTGATTTCCATAGGTTGGAAGGTCAGTTTAGACAAAAAAGACCACCTATGGCAAGCACCGATTGAGCTTTTTTAATATTTTTTAAAAAAGCTTTTTATATCAATTTGTTATAATTGCGCAGTTACTTCTGTATGGATTCAGACGCTTTTACGCCCGTTGTATCTGAAGAAATAACGGAAGTGGCCGGAGTAGCAGCGGCTTTTGCGGCTTTGGCCTCGGCTTCTTCCCGCGCTTTTACCACCAGCGTTGCAAGCCTTTCAGCCGGCATGGCGCCCTTAGCATAGCGCTCGAAGTCTCGCAGGGATTCTACAGTTACAGGAACATTGCCTGCAACAAGGGTTTTGCCCCTATCTGAGGTTAGGGAAACCGTGAACAGAGTCTTTTCCTTATCTTTAGGGTCTATGTTGTTTTGCTTGATATATTCTTCAACCGAAGTTGCGTCCTTTAAACCGTTATATACCTTTTCCGGCATGGTAACGGCAACATCTGGCAGCATTATATTTACAGCAGCCACCGCAGCTACACCACCCGCCGACAATAAAGCAAAGTTTAAACCTGAACGCGACATGATACCCCTATTGAATTTGGGGCAAGAATAGCAGAAAGGCGCCTGAAAAGCACCTGAAAAGTTATATAAATTTAACGGATAACAGCCCTAAAAGGCGTTGTTACTACGCAGAAAGCTTTTTACGGCCGCGTGCGCGACGTGCGTTGATAACCTTACGGCCGCCTACAGTGGCCATACGTGCGCGGAAACCGTGGCGACGCTTACGTACTAAGTTGCTAGGCTGGAATGTTCTTTTGCTCATTTTCGTATCTCTTTAAAAATTTCAGACGCGCTTTATAGACCATATAATACGGCCAGTCAAGGGGTATTTAGCCCCTAATTTAACAGTAATTTCCTATAGTTTTGTAGGGTTTGGCACATCGCCATATACTTCCAGCGGGTCGAAGGCCTTTTCAGACTCACGGAAAATAAGGGCATCATCAGTACCTTTACGCTCATCTGCCGTTGGAATGGAGCGATAGAAGCATGAACGGTAACCAACGTGGCAGGAAGCTTCCTTGCCGACAAGTTCTACAACCATCCATACCGCATCCTGATCATCATCTATACGAAGATCTTTCACTTTTTGTATGAAGCCGGAGTTAGCACCTTTGTGCCAGATAACATCACGGCTGCGGCTGTAGTAATGCGCCTCACCCGTTTTGATGGTAAGCTGCATGGCCTCGCGGTTCATGTAACCAAGCATAAGAACTTCCCCCGATTTAACGGAAGTTGTAACAACAGGTATCAGCCCATCAGCATCGAACTTAGGGGCCAGTTCTGTGCCCTCCTCGACCTGCTCTACTGAAATTCTCTTTTTAAATTCTATTTTATCGTTCATTTTCTTTTCATTTTATTGTGGCTCATATATAGTTTTTTTAATGGTTTAGTCAATAACTAACGACTAAAATCCAACAACTGAAAAACTACTGAATGGCAGATACAGCAACATTAGAAGGCCAGACACAAGGCCCCTTCTCGCGGTTTTTGAACTTAGGCCGCTATACGGATGTGATGTTCTCTCTCGGTATCTTTGTGATACTGATGGTGATGCTGTTCCCTATTCCTATCTGGCTGCTGGACATGCTTTTGAGCGTTTCTATCACCGTTTCGATACTTATTCTGCTTAACGTATTGTTCATACAACGCCCGCTGGATTTCAACTCGTTCCCGACCGTACTGCTTATAGCGGCGGTATTACGGCTTTCGCTAAGCGTGGCAAGTACGCGGATAATACTTTCGGAAGGCCATAACGGCACCGATGCAGCAGGCCACGTGATAGAGGCCTTCGGCGTAATGATGACCGGTAACAATATAGTTATCGGCGCGATAGTGTTCATTATACTTACGGTAATTAACTTTGTTGTTATCACCAAAGGTTCCGGCAGGGTTGCCGAGGTGAGCGCAAGGTTCAGCCTTGATGCGATGCCGGGCAAGCAGATGGCGATAGATGCCGACCTTTCCGCCGGGCTGGTAGATGAGGCCACCGCACGCAAACGCAGAAAGGACCTTCAGGACGAGTCTACATTTTACGGCGCCATGGATGGTGCCAGCAAATTTGTACGAGGCGACGCAATTGCCGGTATAATAATTGTGTTCGTGAACTTTCTCGGCGGTATAATAATAGGTGTGCTACAGCGCGACCTCGACTTCAGCACCGCAACACATACATATACTATTCTTACCATTGGTGATGGCCTTGTAACGCAGGTTCCTGCGCTTATAGTTTCTACCGCGGCGGGCTTACTTGTTACAAAATCCGGCGTGGCGGGTTCTACCGAGAAAGCCGTACTTGGGCAGCTCGGTAAATTTCCGCGCTCGCTTGCCGTTGTAAGTATCGTTACATTTGTGCTTGGCCTTGTGCCTGCCCTGCCTACCCTGCCGTTTATGCTTATATCTGGCCTTGCAGGCTACAGCGCTTACTACCTTGCCAAGAACCCGATGGAAGATGAGGATTCCAAGCAGTTCAAGGCAGATCAGGATAAAGAGGATGAACGCAAGAAGGCCGATGAAGAAGCGCTGAAGCCTGAGCGCGAACTTGAGAAGGCACTGAAGATAGACATGGTAACGCTGGAACTGGGCTACGGCCTGCTTTCGCTTATCAATTACGGCAAAGGGCAGAAGTTGACCGATCAGGTGAAGGCGCTGCGAACTCAGATCGCGCGCGAGCTGGGCTTTGTGCTGCCTAGCGTACGCATACAGGATAATATGCAGCTGCCCGCGAATGATTACGTGATAAAGATAAAGGAACTTGAAAGCGGCAGGGGTAACGTGTTCCCAGACAGGCTGATGGTGATGAACCCGACCGGCGGCAGGATAGATATTCCGGGCGTGGATACAAAGGAACCTACATTCGGCCTGCCTGCGAAATGGATAGAGGACAGCAAGCGCGAAGAGGCCAGCTTTAAAGGCTACACAGTTGTTCACCCGCCTACCGTTATCACCACGCATTTAACAGAAGTTGTGCGCGAGAATATTTCTGAGCTGCTTTCCTACACGGAAACCAAAAAGCTGCTGGACGGCATGGATGACAGCCACAAAAAACTGGTGGAAGACCTTATACCTTCGCAGATATCTATCGCCAGCGTACAGAAGGTGCTGCAACGCCTGCTGGCCGAAGGCATATCTATCCGCGACCTGCCTACCATACTTGAAGCGATTGCAGAAGTTGCCAAACTTTCTAACAGCACGCTGCTTATTACCGAACATGTTCGCAGCAGGCTGGCTCGCCAGATAAGCTTTGGCTATGCGAATGAACGTTCTGAGCTGATTACCGTTACGCTTAGCCCTGCCATGGAACAGGCATTCGCCGAAGCGCTGATAGGCCACGGCGAAGAAAAGCAACTTGCCATGGCTCCGACCAAATTGCAGGAATTTATCAGCAAGACCAAAACCACGCTCGAGAATCTGGCGGTTAAAGGCCATAGCCCCGTGGTGCTGGTAAGCCCGACAATTCGCCCTTACGTGCGCGCCATTGTAGAACGCTTCCGCCCGCAAACGGTGGTTATCAGCCAGAATGAGATATGGCCGAAGATAAAGATAAACAGCGTTGGTATCATAGGTTAGTTCATGCTTCAGAAAAATACAAACAGCGGCTTTACGCTGGTAGAACTGGCGATAGTGCTTGTAATAATTGGCCTGCTGGTGGGCGGCGTATTGCAAGGTCAGGAGCTTATAAAACAAGCGCAGATACGCAGCTCTATCAGAGCTATTAATGAGGTAAAGCTAGCGCTGGCCACCTTCCGGACAAAATATGATGATCTGCCGGGTGATATAAAAAAACCGGAAAGATTCTTTTCGACATGCACTATACCATGGGGAGTTGGTACTAAGGATGTTGTAGGCAATGGCGATGGAGATATATATTATAGCGATGAAACAGAATGTGTATGGATGCATATGAATGTATCTGGCGTATACAGAGTTGGTATGACCAAAGCGCTTTCTGTTGATAACGGAAACTATCCATTTACAGATATAGATTTTGAAACCACTTCATTCAGATATGCAAAATCGCCGGTCAAAGAG
>JAMHZE010000040.1:0-25432 GCA_035909535.1 Rickettsiales bacterium
GAAGAATGATGACCTGTGGAAAGAGCTTTTATCGCAGACATCTAACCACATGGTAAAATGGCACTGGGTAAAGGGACATGCCGGACATCCGCTGAACGAACGCGCCGATACACTCGCCCGCGAGGCCATCAAAACACTGGTGATACAGCCTTCATAATTTGCTTGATATATTGCCTAAAGCAAATATAAGAAAGCCACAAACAATAGCTTAGGAAAAATTTATGGCACTTGAAAGAACCCTTTCGATGATTAAACCAGACGCTACAAAGCGTAACCTTACAGGCAAGATAATAGACAGATTTGAAAGCAACGGCCTTCGTATTGTTGCATCTAAACGTATATTCCTCAGCCGCAGAGAAGCGAGACTTTTCTACGGTATGCACTCTGATAAACCTTTCTTTGAAGAGCTGGTTGAATTTATGGTGAGCGAACCGATTGTTGTTCAGGTTTTGGAAGGAGATAACGCTATCTTCAAAAACCGCGAAGTTATGGGCGCAACTGACCCTAAGAAAGCTGCTGAAGGCACTATCCGCAGGGATTTCGCTCTTAGCATCGGTGAGAACTCCGTTCACGGCTCTGACTCTAAAGAAAGCGCTGCACGTGAGATAAACTTCTTTTTCAGCGATTGCGAAGTAGTTGGCTAAACCACTCTCTAAAACGCCCTTTTAGTTTAATTTATTCAGGATTTTTTGTCCTCGAATCCTCATTTACTACTTGTAAACTGCGGTTCTGCGGAAAAAATCCCAAAAAATTAATTCAAAAACAGCTGTTTTATAGTTATGGTTTGTAATGCTTCTTGAAACAAAAGACGGGCTTAGAAACATCTTTAGAGAAAAGCGCTCTGCCCTTACGCAAAAACAAAGACATCTGCTCGACCGCGAGATAGTGCGGAACTTCTATGCTAATATAAGCGTTGCCCCTTCTTCTGTTATTGCAGGATATATGCCGATAGGCAGTGAGGCAGATATAAGCCTGCTGCTGGAAATGTACACTGATGACGGGCACACAATATGCCTGCCCTGCGTGGATGAGAAAAACGAACCTATGGCGTTCCGTAAATATGCTTTTGGCGCACCGCTGGTAAAGAACAAGCTCACCAAAACCATGGAACCACCTGCGCATTTTGAGGAAGTGGAACCCGATATAATAATCACCCCGCTTGTGGCGTTTGATGCAGCCGGCACAAGACTTGGCCAGGGCGGCGGATATTACGACAGGACATTCGAGCATTTACGGAATATGAGTGCAGGGTTTCTGGCTGTAGGAGTTGGGTATTCAGCACAGCAGGCGCAGTTCATCCGCCGCGATGAGCATGATTTTAAGCTGGATGCAGTAGTAACGGAAAAGAAGGTTCTGACCTTTTAGAGGTAAGGGTTGGCTATCTTGAATTCTTTTTTGAGGATGGCTATTTCGATCTCCTCCATAGCTTCAGCCTGTTTTTTCTTCTCGTGATCGAAGCCCAGCAAATGCAGCATAGAATGAACGGTTAGATGAGTGATATGGTCTTCCACCGGTTTGTTTTGCTCTGCGGCTTCTTCAGCGCATTTCTCGTATGATATTACTATCTCACCCAGTACGTTGGTGAAGGAGTTCTTCTCCATCAGCTCGCCCTTGCGGTAGCGGATGAACGGAAATGAAAGCACGTTGGTTGCGTAATCTTTGCCGCGATAAGTGGCGTTTAGGCTTTTTATCGAGTGGTTATCAGTAACTACAACGGATACCTCTTTATCAGCGAGTTCTTTGGTAAGCTTAAGATGCTTTGCCGTTACCTCTACCGCTTTTGTAATAAGGCTATTGAGCGTTTGGCGATTCTTCAATGATAATGTCACCGCTTTGGTAGGAGTTTTCAGGCTGCGGGCTGATCCACTGCTTTTGCGACTGGGCTGAGCCAGGGACTGTGCCGAGGGGCTCTTCGGTAACTGGTACTGGATTTCCACTAACATTGGCTGAACTTCCTTTTATCCTTACATAACTTACAACTCGTGCTACGCCTGCAACCTCGCTTGCTATGCTGGTTACATCCGATAGCTCTTCCCTACTCTGCGCGACACCCATTAAGTATACAACGCCATGTATGGTTTCAATAGAGTAATTGCGCGATTTGATATCTTTGGTGAATAGCAGACGCGATTCTATCTGCGTTGATATCCATGCATCAGAAGCGCGTTCACGGATAGAGAACTCTGTGTTCTCATCTACCTTAAGTTCGTTATAAACTTCCTGAACATTATTAACCTCTGAAACAAGGTTATAAACCTTTACTTTAGCCTGGTTGGAAGGAACATTACCGGTAAGCAGCACCCTGCCCTCTACCGAATCTGCGCTGACCTTTTTGAAGAGATGGCTGTCATCTCTTCCAGCGAATTTTGCATAGATAGCGGCCTCAATACCGGCATCATCTACTGCGTTACCAACACTGCGCTCCTGCGAGGCAGTGTAGCCAACAGCACCGGCACCGCCAAGTATGGCAAGCGGCACGCAGGCCGAAAGGCTTGTTGTAAGCAGTGCCGCAGCGGCTATGTTACATACATATTTCATGTTACTTCCCAGCAGTTTTTTATATGTTTGAATGCTAGAGGCGAATTAAAAATTATCAAGTCAAACCTGCAATCATATTCGGAATAATTTTTATTTTTACCGATGAATAGTTTTGCAGCGTTACCCATGCGGCTCATCTGCGATGATGTTACGACCTCGGAAACACTTCTGTCGCGGCGCGCTTTGACCTCAATGAAAACAATTTTGCGACCACGTTTTGCAATGATATCTATCTCACCCGCAGAGTTTCTATACCGCCACGCTAATATACGGTGAAAACTAAGGAAAAAATAAATGATGACTATGAGTTCAGCAAATATGCCGAACCGGTATGAGTTGAGTTTACGCTCTGACATTTAAGCGGCTAGTCGCGCGGAATTATTTTTTTGATCTCACGTTCAACTATATCGCGCACGATAGTTTCCAGATTTTTATCCAGCCATTCCTTCAGCAGCGGGCGGATAGTTTCCAGAGCCATATCTTCCAGCGTAACAGCGGAGCGGAACGCAGGAGAATCGATGCTGGTGCGAGGAACGCTATCTATAAGGTTCTGTATCGCCCTGCTGGATTTTTCAGCGATGTCTTGTGACAGGATATTTTCTTTCTGCTCGGCCATAGGAGATATTTTATCTTCCGCAATGGTAGCCTGAGGAGCAGGTTGAGAAAACTCTTTTTTCTCTTCTACAGGCTCAGGAGCTATATTTTGCGCCTGTACTGCGACATTTGCGCTTTCCTGAACTTCCGGTTCCGGCGCAGGTTCTATCACCTGTTCGGCCTCGGCTGCAACAGCTTCAGTATTAGCAGCACTGTATTCAGCTTCCAGCGCCTGATCTATCTCTTCCAGTATATCAACAAACTTCTCGGATTCCGGCTCAGCAGCAGCCTGATAGGATTCTTCAACCAGCGCCATTGCCTCAGATATCTCACCCAGATCCTGAGACGCTTCTTCATTGCTTTGAGGAGTAACAGAAACCACAGTTTCATCAACTTCCACTATCTCGGTAAGCTCCATCGGCTCAGAATCATCTATGTCAGCATCATCAAGCTTTATGGCAGCAGGCGCAGGCCTTTCTTCCAGCACTATCTTTTCCTTGCCGATAACCATGTTCCTTATCTTGCTGAGAATGCTTTCTACGTTCTCGGGCTGATGTTCTTCTGTTCTGCTTGCCTTTGCCATTTTAATACGATTTGTTGGTTAATATATATTATAGGCCAATAAACTTAAATCTAGTATTATTATAATGCTCTTTCGGATCATATTCCTGAACTGACAGGCCAAGCTGTGAAGGCGTAAGTTCACCTAGCACGGATTTCATGCTGTATATCGCTATCACAGAATCTTTTATCGCCCTTGCGTGGTTGGTTTCTGCCGCGAATCTTTCCTGCTCGGCATCAAGTACATCCAGTATGGTACGCGCACCTTCCTTCTGCTCTTCACGAACACCTTCAAGAGCGAATTCTGAAGCTACAAGGCTGGCCTTGGTTGCTTCTATGTTCGTAGCGGTAGTGGATATACGCTGCCAAGCCTGCACAACACCGCTGCGGGTACGGTTAAGGGTATCGTTATACTGCTGCTTAACCTGATCGCGCCTGTCGCGCGCTTCACGCGTGCGGGAGAATGTAACGCCACCGTTATATATAGGCACAACCACGTTAAAGCCTACGCTTTCAGAATCTGTATTAACTTTACCACCTGCTGTAGGCGTATCTGAATTAGCCACAGAAGCAGTAAGATCTACCTGAGGGAAGAACTGTGATGCCTGCGCGGATATATCTGCCTCACGGCTTTCTACCAGATGGCGAAGCTGAAGCAGTTCCGGGTTATTTTCGATGGCCTGCTTGAAAGCACCTTCAAGATCAGCCGGTATATCAGGCAGTTTTTCAGGCATAGGCAGGTTCTGAGGCGCATCTGCATTGAATACACGCTTGAAAGTAGCTTTTGCATTCACGAACTCACCTTCCGCAAGAACGCGGTTGGAATTGGCGTTAGCAAGGCGAGCCTCACTCTGTGCGACATCTGTTTTAGTAGCATCACCCACTACGAACCTTTCCTGAGCAGCAGCAAGCTGTTCTTTCAGAACCTTCTCGTTGTTCTCTGCAAGATTAAGAACTTTCTGAGTGAATATGTAGTTTATGTATGAATCTATCGCTTCAAGCAGGAATTGCTGCTCGCTGTTCTTAAGCTCGCTTTGAGCAGCTTGCGCGCGGGCTTCTGCCGAGCGGACAGCGTAGTAAGTTTCACCACCGCCGAATACGCCCTGAGAAACGTTGAATGAGCTGCTACCAGTAACATAGTCACGCTCTGCTGCAGCACCGATAGGAGTAGTGGTTTGTGCAGTACGGCCAAAACGGTAATCAGCACGAGGCAGGTAGCCTGAATATGCCTGATACACCTGCTCATCTACCGCTTTAAGCGCCAAACGGGCAGAATTAATTGCAGGGTTGTTACCATAGGCGGAAGAAAGCAGACTTTCCATTGTTACACCATGTGCGAATGATGTATTGCTGAACTGGCTCTGGAATGCCCTTTCTGCGCTGACCTTATTTTGATTTGGAGCAAGTATCTGTTGCGCCGGCGCAAATTTTGGAGTTACGTTAACCAGTTGAGGAGCTGCAGGAACAACAGGAGCAGCCACAACAGGAACAACCTGCTGCCTTTGCATTGATTTTGGAAGTTCCAGACCTGCACGAGGAGCAGGAACAAGAACCACATCAGTAGAAGCAGGCTGCTGGCTTAGCAGTTGCAGAACTTCGTTCTCGTACTCTGAATTCTGCGCTTGCGCGGCCGGTACAGAAAATACCGTTGCTGTAAGTGTAAGAACAAGTAACTTATTAATCTGGCTCATATTCCTCCGGCCTTAGACTATATTTCAATGGCCTATATCAAGCAGAATTACAGCGCTAACACAAGGTTTTTCTTAGGAGTTTTGTGACAAAGCTTCCAGCACGCCCTGCCTTACCGCAACGCCCATCTCTACCTGTTCCAGAACGAGGCTTTTACTCATATCATCAGCGATGTCGGATTCTATCTCTATACCACGGTTCATAGGGCCGGGATGCATTATATAGGCATTCTTATTAGCCTTCTCGAGCTTGGCTTTATCAAGGCCGAAGCGCTCGAAATATTCCGCCTCGTCTTTTACGTAAACCTTCTCCATGCGTTCCTTTTGCAGGCGTAGCATCATTATTATGTCAGAACCCGGTATAGCATCTGCCAGATTATCGAATACATTCACCTGTTTTTTTATGTCATCAGGCAGAAGAATGCCGGGCGCAGCTACGTTTATCTCTACGCCCATTTTGGTTAGAAGATCTATGTTAGAGCGCGCAACGCGGCTATGCTTTATATCACCCGATATGGTAACGCGGCGGCCTTCAAAACCGCCAAGCTTGCGCTTAATGGTAAAGGCATCCAGCAGTGCCTGAGTTGGATGCGAAGTGCTGCCCGTACCGGCATTGATTATGGAACAGGAAACCTTTTCTGCCATCAGGCGCGCGGCATCATCATCTTTATGGCGGATAACAATGAAATCTGGATGCATGGCGTTTAGCGTAAGTGCGGTATCGAGCAGGGTTTCACCCTTGCTGATAGATGAGGTTGCGATATCTATGTTGATAACATGAGCGCCAAGCCTTTTGCCGGCGAGCTCGAAAGATGTGCGGGTACGTGTGGAGTTTTCAAAGAACAGGTTCACCAATTCCTTGCCCTTCAGCATATCGGTAGATTTATTTTTGCTGCGGTTGCGCTCTACGTATTTCTCGGAGAGATCGAGTATATATAGTATGTCCTCCTTCGAGAAAGAGGAGATATCTAAGAGATGTTTGTGTTTGAACTTGTAACCTACTGACATACGCTATTTTTAGCAGGTTTTAATTTAAAATGGCAAGCTATGCAAGCAATTTGATGTCAGAAATCGTTATCGTTCTGTGGTAACATGCCTGGCAGCACCTCGGAAACCAGATACTGGCACATCTCTTCGTAGCCTTTCAGGCTGAACGGCTTGGAAAGGAAAAGGCTCGCACCGGATTCCTTGCAGCGGTTCTCATCTACATTGCTGGTGGATGTTGTGAGCACAATAACAGGTATGTTGCGGCAGTTCTGGTCTGCCCTTATCTTTTTCAGTACATCATAACCGCTTATGCGCGGAATGCTGAGATCTAGCAGAACTACATCCGGCCTTTCAGCATCTGCATAATCTTTCTGGCGAAAAAGATAGTCTATCGCCTGCTGGCCGTTTGTTACCCAATGTATGGCAACATCTTCCGCACGCTCGAACATCAGTTCCCGCATAAGACCTGCATCGGCTGAGTTATCTTCTACCATAAGTATACTTGCTTTCAGCTTTGCAGACATGCTACCTTCCCCCGCTTTCATGCGATGGCACAAGCGTGAACAGGAATGTACTGCCCTTATGCGGCTCGGATTCTACCCATATATTACCGCCGTGAAGCTCCACCACTTTTTTGCAGGTGGCAAGGCCGATGCCTGAACCGGGATATTCATCCTGCGAGTGCTGGCGCGCGAACATATCGAATATTCTCTGGTGGTATTCATGCTCGATGCCGATGCCGTTATCTGTAACGGCGAACCTGTAGCTGTCGAATTCACGGTCACAGGTTATTTTAACATGCGGACGGGTTTTGCCATCCACGAATTTTATAGCATTACATATCAGGTTCTGGAGCAGCCGTGATATAGAGGCGGCGTTTCCCCATATGACAGGCATATCGCCATATTCTATTTTTGCTCGGGTCTCTTTTATCATCACCTGAAGATCTTCATCTACTATCTCGTCTATCAGTTTTTTGGTATCTACCGCGCTGAATTGCGATGAACGGAAGATACTGGCGTGGATGAGAAGATCTTTAATAAGCGCCTGCAACCTGTCTGTTCCACGCGAAATAACATTAAGATGCATGGTGGCTTTATCACCCAATTTGGTGCCGAATTTTTCCGTGAGTATATCGGCATGGGTTTTAATGGTGCGCAGGGGTTCTTTAAGATCATGCGAGACCACCCATGAGAAATGGCTGAGCTCATCGTTTGATTCCTGCAGCGCTTTTATCTTACGTTGAAGATCATTATACAATGTAACGTTCTCCATCGCTACGGATGTGCTATCTGCCAGAGCTTGCAGCAGCGCTACCTCAAAATCGCTCGGAAGACGTTTGGTCGCCCAGTAATTGCCTATTGCGGCAACCGGGTTCTGCCTTCTTACCGGAACCATTACCAGGCTTTTTACGAATGTAGGCTGGTAGGCCTCAGCGGGTATGCGGGGGTCGGTATATATATCTTCTATACAGGCGGCCTGCTTATGATTCATAACCCAGCCGCTGATACAGGTTTCCAGCGGAAAGCGCTTGCCCTTCCAAAGCGGGGCAATGGCATTTTCCTCTACATAGTAACAATGCTCGCGGTCCTTCAGCACAAAGGTTGCGCCATCTGCGCCGGTAAGTTCACGTGCGGCAAGGCGTACAATACGTATTATCTCTTCAAGGGTGCGTGCGTGAGAGAGTTCCTGAACGGAACAGACGAGCTTCTCCATCGCATTGATATATATCTCTGCGTTATCCGGATCATTTACACTGCCTGCGATAGCATTTTTACGTAAGGCTTCAAGCATACGAATACTACACAATAGTTTTAGACAACCTGCGATTTTAACACCCAAATCATCTAAACACAACACGCGATATTCTGCGCCAAAACGGCACAATAGCATATTTCAGCGGTTGCACGCCGTTTTTTGTGAAGCGTAGAGGTGGTTAGAAACCTTGATGTTGGTACATCTGCGGTTGCGGCGCATATACAGGGCCAGCAGCCGGATAACCATATACCATAGGCTGCGCTGGCGCTACCTGCATTTGCTGTGGCTGCATTACGCGCTGGATGTTGGCCTGAATTTCAGAATCAGAGATATCTGTGCTGGTAGGGTCGCAACGCTTGATGTCGTATATACGGTTTAGATACTGCACGCGTGCTTCCGCAGCTTCAATCGCTTCGTCTGCGCTCATAAAGGTATCTATATACCCAAGAGGCATAACAATTGATTTGATGCCGAGGCGTTTTTTATCAAAAGCCTGCTTTTTGTAGAACTCAGCCTCGTTTATCTCCAGCTGGACATCAGCGCATGAAAGATTTTTATCACCGCGCTTTAGAGGCTCTACCTTTTGAGAGCGCTCACCGCAGGAAGTAAGAATTATTGTTACGAAAGAAAGTACGAAAAGATTCCTGAGCATTGATTCCCCTTAAAAGTTTTAATTCCCATACATTCTATTGATTTTATAGGCAAATACAACAGAATTTCGGCACACGGGCTGCGCAGCAGTTATTGGCTTGTACTGGTGTGACTATATATATGTAGCAGGGGATATAAAGGCAGTGGGAAAGATAACTTAGAAGCGGCGGGCCTTTTCAACCAGCATTACAGGTATGCCATCATCAACCGGAAATGCAAGACCGGCATTACGAGAAATTAGCTCGCTGTTATGTTCATCATATTCAAGTGGTGCTTTTGTTAATGGGCACGCAAGAATTTGAAGAAGTTCTGGTGGTAGCTTGTGACGTTTCATAAAAAAATATTTCTTCACGCATTGTAAATACGTTTTTGTTTTTTCGCAAGCGTTAATGAAAAATTTCAGAAAGTTTTTTTCGCGCGCGAATTTTACAGAAATATTTTTAGAAAAATTTATGCGCTGAGAATTTTTTTGAAGTCTTCCGAAAATTTTACCGGAGTGAATTCTGTGATGGAAAATTCTGCGACAGAATTTAGCATGAACGGATCGTTGTTCATGATGTTTTCAATATCGGCGCGCGTGTAGTTTTTGCCAGAGTTATCGAAAGAGCGGGCGATAATAACGCCGCCTTTAAGCGGGGTTTGGCGGCCTGATGTTACGAACACACCGGATTTATAAAAGTTATCGAGGTAGGCGCGGTGAGTTACCAGATGTGCATCTACCTGCTCTATCGGTTTTGTGTAGTTGAGCGTGATTACGAATAGTGGAGTTGTCATAAAATTTTTAAGAGTTAAGTGGTTAATTGTTTTATTTTTAGTTCTCTATCTTGTGATAGATTTCTGAGCCCATAGATTTGAACTTTGTCGACATTTCATCGAAGGAGGCTTGAGCTTCTTTCTCTGTTTCTGCCTTGGTTATTGCAACGGCGGCATCTGTGTTTGCGAATTCGCGTACTTCCTGCGATATCTTCATTGAGCAGAATTTTGGACCGCACATTGAGCAGAAGTGAGCTACCTTTGCACCATCTGCCGGAAGGGTTTCATCATGGAAATCTTTCGCAGTTTCTGGATCTAGTGAAAGATTGAACTGATCTTCCCAGCGGAATTCGAAACGGGCACGGGAAAGAGCATCATCGCGCATTTGTGCGCCGGGATGGCCTTTTGCGAGATCTGCCGCGTGGGCTGCTAGTTTATATGTTATTACGCCTGTTTTGACATCTTGCTTATTTGGCAGGCCAAGATGTTCTTTAGGAGTTACATAGCAAAGCATTGCTGTGCCGAACCAGCCTATCATGGCGGCGCCGATACCTGAAGTGATATGGTCGTAACCCGGGGCGATATCTGTAGTTAGGGGGCCAAGTGTGTAGAATGGAGCTTCGTCACAGGCTTCCAGCTGTTTATCCATGTTCTCTTTTATAAGATGCATTGGAACGTGGCCGGGACCTTCTATCATTGTTTGGACATCGTGCTTCCATGCGATGCGGGTGAGTTCACCCAGAGTTTTGAGCTCGGCAAATTGGGCGGCATCGTTAGCATCTGCAATTGAGCCCGGACGCAGGCCATCACCCAGCGAGAAGGATACATCGTACTGTTTTAGGAGTTCACAGATATCTTCAAAATTCTCGTACAGGAAGTTTTCTTTGTGGTGAGCCATGCACCATTTTGCATGTATAGAGCCGCCACGGGAAACTATGCCAGTTGTGCGGTTTGCAGTGAGCGGCACGAATGGCAGGCGCACGCCTGCGTGGATTGTGAAGTAAGAAACGCCCTGCTCGCATTGTTCGATTAGAGTATCGCGGAAGATTTCGTAGGTGAGTTCTTCTGCGATGCCGCCGACCTTTTCGAGCGCCTGATAGATTGGCACTGTGCCGATTGGAACCGGCGAGTTACGGATTATCCATTCGCGGGTGTTGTGAATGTTTTTGCCTGTGGAGAGATCCATTATTGTATCTGCGCCCCAGCGGCAAGACCAGACCATTTTTTCGACCTCTTCACCTATTGAGGAGGTAATGGCCGAGTTGCCGATGTTGGAATTTATTTTTACCAGAAAGTTACGGCCGATTATCATTGGCTCGGATTCTGGGTGATTGATGTTTGATGGGATGATAGCACGGCCACGGGCTATCTCATCACGGACGAATTCCGGTGTTATTTCGTGCTGGATAGAGGCGCCCCATGAATAGCCGCCTTTGGTGTTTTTTGGCAGCGCGCCTTTGCGCCCCATATTCTCGCGGATAGCGATATATTCCATCTCTGGCGTGATGATACCCTGTTTTGCGTAATGCATTTGCGAAACGTTTTTGCCTGCTTTTGCGCGCAGTGGGCGGTGGTTAGGATAAGGGAACTCTTCAGTGCGAGCTTCATTAGCGCCGGAGTTCCAAGCCTTCAGGCCGTTATCTTCTGGGCGAACTTCGCGCCCCTGATATTCTTCCACATCACCGCGGGCGCGTATCCATTCATCACGGATCTTCGGCAAGCCTTTGCGGATATCGAACTTTGTGCTGGAATCAGTATAGATGCCGGAAGTATCGTAGATGCGAACAGGCACGCCCATTTTCTCGGAGGTTGTGACTTCACGGAATGGCACCTTAATATTTGTATGGATATTGCCCGGCACATATATTTTTTGCGATGCAGGGAATGGTTTTGAGGTTATCTCAAAATTAGGATCTGAAATTGGATCGAGCTTTTGTTTTGCGCTAGTTTTTGGCGGGGTCATGGGGGCTCCTAATATTCAAGGTAATATTCTATGGTGGTAACAACGCGAACTATCTTCTTTTTACTGCGCTCTTCCGGCTGCCACGATATCTGGCCTACGCCCGATATCTGGAACAGCCCCTGATTGGCATTTTTTATACCGCCGACCTTGCTGCCGGAATCTTTCGCGAATTGCTCGGCCGCTGCTTTAGCGTTTTTAGTGGCTTCGGCTATCATAGCCGGTTTAATGTCGTTCAGCTTGGTGTAGAGATATAGCGGGCCTGTGCCTGTGCCGGTATCATCAACCAGAATTATGCCTGCGTTTACCAGTTCATTAACTGACTGGGTGGCGTTTGATATATTATCGAGCTTTTGCGTGCGGACAGTTAGCGTTTGATACACAATGAAGCGGCTGGCATTCTGGTTATTGCCGGAATATTCCTGCGCGTGCCTGTCTCGTACATCTATACCCTGAAGCTCTATCTCGCTATCTTCAATGCCGTGTTTTTTGAGGAAGGAAGATATAAAACTTTTACCGTGTTCCACTCTTTGAAGAACATCTGCGAGATCATTGCCGTTATATACGGAGCGGAGGTTCCATACCACCGAATCTGCCACCACCTCTTGCTCGGCGGTGCCTTTAACCACCACAACACGGTTAGACATTTTAGCGTTATAATAATTGCTGCCTACAAACCAGCCGGCAAGCGCGATACCGATTGCGATGATAACGGAAATTATTACGAAAAGATTTTTCTGCATGGCAAAAACTTATAATTAGGGTTCAAGGATATCCTGACCAGTTTTATAGGTTTTTATTGCGCCATTGGCAAGAAAGAACGGGCTATTTCTTCAGCTTGGATTTGGAGACGATGTCGAACTCCTGCAGGGTTTTAAGAAGCTCTTCCATTTTATCGAGCTTGACCATGCATGGGCCATCGGAAGGAGCGTTATCCGGATCCTGGTGAGATTCCATGAACAGGCCTGCCACACCTACAGCTACCGCTGCACGTGAAAGCGTTTCAACGAATTCGCGCTGACCGCCGGAAGAACCGCCCTGCCCGCCCGGTTGTTGAATGGAGTGGGTGGCATCAAGTATCACCGGCATTCCGGTTTGTTCCGCCATTACAGGGAAACCACGGAAATCTGTTACCAGTGTATTGTAGCCGAATGAAGTACCGCGATCTGTAACCAGGACGTTGGTATTGCCGGAAGCAGTTATTTTATCGACCACGTTCTTCATATCCCAAGGGGCAAGGAACTGGCCTTTTTTAACATTTACCACCTTGCCGGTTTTTGCTGCCGTTATCAGCAGATCTGTCTGGCGGCAGAGGAAGGCAGGAATCTGGATCACATCCACAACCTCGGCGGCTATTTTTGCCTGCTCTTCATTGTGGATATCAGTAAGAATCGGGCAACCGAAAGTTTTGCGAACTTCTTCGAAGATGCGCAAGCTGGGTTCCAGACCTGCGCCGCGCTTGCCTGAAAGTGAAGTGCGGTTGGCCTTATCGTATGAGCTTTTATAGATGAAAGGTATTTTAAGTTTATCGGTTATCTTCACCAGGGTTTCGGCTGTCATCATGGCGTGGTCGCGGGTTTCTACCTGACATGGGCCAGAGATAAGCGCAAATGGCAGCGCGTTGGATATACGTAAGTTGCCGACCTTTACCGTGTGCATTTTGTTTGTGGTTATCATCATGTTAATGCTTGCCTGTTCTGTGGGTTACAACCGTTGCATATGTAGAGCGCGCAATAAAATATACAAGCCCGAATATGGAAAGGAATAGTATGATATTATAGGTTCGGCGCGGGTAGCTGGCCTCGTTCTCCATAGTAGGGCCGGTTATAACTATCAGCTTTTTCAGGTTCTGGGCGGATTCAGCACGAACGTTCTCGAGGCTTTCAAGCGAGCTTTTATGCGCCTGTATAGCAAATTCCAGTTTACGGCGGGTGCTGTTACCCATTATCTTAGAATCTGACGACTGCGCTTTGCGTTCATCACTACGGATCTTCTTCTCTAGCTCCAGTATACGTTTTTCTTTCGCAAGAACTTCGTTCTTTATGAAATCAAGCTGACCTTTTGCAACATCGTGGAATATTTTGTTAATGAATTCTTCCGACCTTTTAATAACAAGTTCCAGTATGCGGCGGGAATCTTCCGGTGAGAATGCCTGAACTTCTATTTGCAGTATCGAGCTTTCCGGATTGAGCTTTACGCTGATATGGTCGAGATAGAATTTATGCAATTCACCTTTATCGGCATTCGGAGAAAGGCGTGAGAAGAAATCTGCCCTTTTGCTGGAATATATTTTCCGCATATCTATTGAGTAATCGAGGTACTCTACCATCTCAACTGATTTGATATATTCTATTATAAGGCGGGAATCTTCACTTTTATTGCGCTGAATGCCCATGCTGCCAAAGTTGCCGCCGGCTGCTTCCATCGGGCGGGACTGGTCTACTATTACCTTTGTCATGCTTAGGTATCTGTCAGACTGCACGAATAACAGATAAAGAAGCACAAGGAATACTGCGCCAAGCACCGCAACTTTAAAGTTGAGCTTGAAACGGGTGCGATCAAGTATGCGCAGATATGCCAGCGCCTTTCTTATCTTTTTCTCTATCTTTTCCATTCTGCCTGTACCTTTGCCTGAGTGCCCATATCGCTAGTCGATAAAAGCATCGGCCTCATTCTTAAACATTTTTCTGTATTCTTCAACTGCTGCCTCTACATTATCGTAAAAAAACAGCTTATGATCTTTTATAACAAGGCCGCTTTTGCAGGTTTCCCTTATTTCCCGCAGGCTTTTTGAAGCTATTAGCAGGCGACTGTTAGGTCGATAACTGCGAATGTAATCTTCCGCCTTATCGGCCATTATGGAATCGTCACTGAACTGAAAATCATCTACCAGATATGTGTCGAAATCGAAAGCGAAGGTCATGGCAAAACTTAAGCGTGCCTTCATTGATTTTGAATAAGTTTTGGAAGGCATATCGTAGTATTTATCCATCTCAACGAAATCCTGGATATCCTGTTGGATAGCGCGGCGCTTCTTAGAATCTGATTCCATGAGCATGCAGACGAATTCTACATTCTCGCGGCCGCTAAGATTATTGATGAGATTGCCCTTAAAGCCAACAGGCCATGAAATGCGTTCATCTGTGGTGACGCTGCCTTTATCGGGGAAGGCAGAGCTGCCTATAAGCTTCATCAGCACAGATTTGCCGGTGCCATCTTTACCGAGTACAACTATATTACCGCCGGAAGGAATTGTGCATGAAGCGCCATCAAGTATATACTTCTTCTGGCCCTTATGCTCAAAATACTTGGTAACGTTGTCAAATTTTATCATTGCTTCTCCACCACGTTCTTCCAGTGCAGTGAATAGTAGAATATGCCCGCCGCAAACACTACCAGCGCAAATACCGTAAGATATTCAGGATTAGCGAATTCCGCGTCGTAATCTGGGTTATAACCGTTTCGCACAAGCAATATGCCCTGTAATATCGGGTTGTACAGGAACCATGTTAGATACGGTTCCGGGATGATGGTAACCGGATAGAAGATACCGGAAAGGAAGTATAACGGGCGGAATGCCATATTGAGGAATTTTTGTGCGGAATTATAGTAGCTATCCAGCACAGCAAATAATATGCCGAAACCAAGCGCCATTATTATGATTAGAAGGCTGGCGTATAGGAACATTACAAAGTTATCAAAAAATATGTCGAAGCCTGCGAGGTAGAATATCAGGCACAGAGCCGCTGTTACGTAGATGAAGACGTTGACCTCTAGGAAGGCGCGGCCAAGTATGGCATCTAGCGGGCGCACATTAGGATAGTTGAAGAAGGCACGATTTGCGGTAATAGCGGTTACCGAGCGGCGGACAATGTTTTTGAACAATATCCACGGCAATATGCCAAGCATCACGAAAATAGGGTAATCCATCTCTTGCGAGCCCTTGGAACGCATATAGAAGATAAGACTGAAAACGGTTACGTGCGCCATTGGCTCTAGCAGCGCCCATAACAGGCCAAGATTATACTGCCCGAACCTTGCCTTTAATTCTTTGATATATATGGCAAACACTACCCTGCTCTGCACTTTGAGCGCAGCAGAGAACTCTGAAAACCGAGGATTATTGAAAAAGTTTCGTAACATTAACACTTTATTAATCTTTTTGCTTTAGTATGTATGTTGCAAGTGTTGTGGTTATAGCTAGTATATCGGTATGGGTATTAACAGAGAAAGACTTAACTTCATATTAAAAAATGTCGCCGATGTTTTCGATAGCGGCAAAAAAATACCCCTGAATAGCGAAACTGCTGTTATAAATGAGGTATTTAGCACCATACACGACAAGCGAATGTTGGTTGAGAACCCTGCTGAATACTTTTCATCTGAAGAATACAAAGGGTTAGGATTTACCGGAACGCCTGCACTGCCTTACCAAAGCACCGCAACTCGCATGCATTATGCCAGAAAGCTGAAGGATGAAGGGCTGTATAATGTACGTGTAATAGGAACCGTTATCAGCCAGCCTAATGAACGCAAGCTAGACAGGCTGGAAGAGGTTTCTGACGGGTTTATTTTACCTGCGACCCCTTCTTTACAAGGTGTGTACGAATTTTTACGGCTGGTAGAAAAAAGAGCGGCCAGTGTTGAGAATGGCGAGCAACCATCCGGCAAACCGGTATTTATAGATAACAAGGATAAGAACCTTCCTAACGTTGTATTTGACCTGATAGCCAAAGACATAGGGCTTGGTACAGATGAAATGGAACGCCTTGGCCTGCGTCTTAAGAATGGAGTGCCAGAGATAGTAGAAGCTGTAAAACAGCAGGTAGCGCCTAAAAAGTTTAACGCCGAGAATGAATTTGATATTACGGCAGGCGCAACTTTTTATGTGGCGACAACAAGCGATAAGAAACTATTGGAACTTCAAAAGTTCTATGAGAATTACGGCGTAAAAATAAAGTCTCTGGCGGAACTGGTTGGCAGCTTTAAAGATGCTGATGAATTGCACGGAACGATAGAAGCGAATGCGATAGGAACATCGGGCAAGGATAATACCGGCAAACTTTATACTATTGCAGAAAAAGTGCGCGAGCTTGGCAAGGACGATATATTAAGGCGCCTGCAGGAACGCGGTGAAGACCCCGGCAAAGTATTTATGCTTACTGATGACAGGGGCGGTGTGTTTTCTCCTGAGCTGGCGAATAAACTGGTAGAGAAATACGGCGGTAACCTACCTAAGGATATTTATAAGTTACTTTTCGGCGGCGAGAACAGTGTTGAAAGCGTTATAAAGAACAAGCCCCTGCCAGGACCTGAAGTGAAACACTTTATTGATGCGATGGATGGCGTGGGGAATTTCTGGCACGATATCGGTTCTATAACCAAAGGCCTGAATTACAAACACCATTATATAGAGAATTCTACCGTTGTGGCAGTAAGCCCGCTAATGGATGCCTTTAAACCTGAGCTTAGAGTGTTTTCTACCAGCGGCGAGATAAAGTACGGCATTATGAGTACGCCAAAGCCAGAGATACCTTACAAGGAATCTGAGCAGTATACATATAACAAAAAAGATTCACGATCTTTAGCAGAGATGCTGGAACAGGGCGACTGGGATAGTTATCATAAACTGACCGATGTTGGCAGAGCCTTCAAATCTCTGGCGGACAACTTTGGACTAAAAAGAATAAAACTATCTGATCAGGAGCCTTACCATGCTTACGGCGTTGGGTTAATAAGCAGCAAGGAATACCCTGTTAACAGCTATAGGGTGCAGCACACAAATAATGCGGACAACCTGCGCGACCCCGTAAAAGCGGATAATTTTTTAAAAGATAACCACTGTATAGTTTTTGACGGCAATATCAGCAAAGACGATATGAGCGCCGTGCGCCATGCCTTCTTCAAAGCGGTGGTTGCGAAACAGACAGATCCGCGTGACATGAACAAAACCATTATAGTGAATCAGCCGAATGAGAATTTTAACAAGCTGATAAACCTTTATTACTCGCTATATGGCACTGGTTACATAAAACAGTACCCACCACGTATGTTCTCTGTGGCAACGAGTAATGAACATCTGGTAGAGCAGATTGATAGCCATGCACGCGGATATGTTCCGGCACCTGGGTTCAGCTACGATGCGAAGAAAGAACTTCATGCACCGGAAAGAACAAAGAATGAAACCGTGTTCATTGCATGCTCGGCAAGTTCTGACAATCAGGAGAATATATACATTGCCGCTAAAACTGCATTCCACCTTGCGCTGAGCGGAAAGAACATCGCCTATGGTTCTGGTGATAAGAAAATGATGGGCGCGATATATGAAGGCTTTATGGCCGCGAAAGAATATGCCGCTAATAATGGAATGGAATTCGGCGCGAAGATATTTGCATCCAGCACATCAAATATTCTGAAGATGGAAACTTTACGCGGTGTACCGCCTGAGGGGCTTGATGACTTCCACCACGCCGAAACTATAGAACACAGGAAACATTATCTTTATAACTCATCTCATTCCGCCATTATTTTGCCGGGCGGCGCCGGTACGGTTGAAGAATTTGCTTACTGCCATAGCAGCAGGGAAAAGGACGGCAGAAATTATGAGATAAACGTGCTGAACTACAAGCAAGGCTATGACCACCTGAAAGAAACGAACGGCAATGGTACGAAGTTCTACAGCCAGCTGGACAGGATGCTGGAGAATTCTTACAAGGTAGATATGAATTCAGATGCCTCTAAAACAGCAGAGAGCTTTTTGCTGGAAAAACTTTCCATACCGAAAGAGTTCATAGCAAGCCTTGCATACATACAGGGCGTGAACGCAAAACAAGTGCGTGGACATTAATTAAGAAAGCAGCTTACTTACAAAACCTTTAAGGCCGGTAACGCGCTCACGGCGGGAACGCTCGGCGCGAAGTATGTGGATAACCTTGGCCACCGAATCATCTATATCATCATTAACGATTATATAATCGTAAACATTCCAGTGGGAAATTTCATTCGCGGCCTTATCCATGCGCTGTTTTATCACCACCTCATCATCCTGCGCGCGGGAGCGCAGGCGCTTTTCAAGCTCTGCCATTGAAGGTGGAAGAATGAATATGGAAACGACATCATCTCCGCATTTTGCTTTTAGCTGTTGCGTGCCCTGCCAGTCTATATCGAACAGGATATCATTACCGCCTTCCAGCCTTTTGTTTACTGCTGCGGCAGGTGTGCCGTAATTATTTCCGAATACCGTGGCGTGTTCTAAAAACTCGCCGTTCTTGACCATGTCAGCGAATTTATCCTGCGGTGTAAAAAAGTAATCTTTGCCCTCTATCTCACCCTTGCGCATTGGGCGCGTTGTAGCGGAAACCGAAAGCGCAATCGTGCTTTCCATATCCAGCAGACGGCGGGAAATGGTAGTTTTACCCGCACCCGAAGGAGAGGATAATATCAGCATCAGACCTTTGCGCTCTATGTGCATTTTTGTTTTTTAGTTTATCTTAATCAGCTATAAGTAAATAACCTTACATACTTAAAATACAACTGCTTTGTGAACAAGTTCGATAACATTACATCTGCCCGCGGCAACCAGTGGAAACTTAAAGAGGTTAACAACAATTACGTGACAGCTGCCATGCAGCAGCACGGAATTTCTAACCTGCTGGCAAAACTGCTATTCACCAGAAGCGTGTTACTTGAAGAGATACCTGATTTTTTAGAGCCAAAGCTTAAAAGCGCTATGCCAGACCCTAACACCATGCTTGATATGGAAAAGGCGGTAGAGCGCATTATTACCGCGATAGAGCAGAATGAGAAAGTTGCCATATACGGCGATTACGATGTGGATGGCGCGAGTGCTACAGCAATGCTGGCGCGATATTTACGTGCAGTTGGGGTAGAGCCGTTAATATATATACCAGACCGCATGAAGGAAGGTTACGGCATAAACACTGAAGCGCTACTGGAGCTAAGGAAACAGGGCGTGGCATTAGCGGTTTCCGTTGATTGCGGGGTAACAGCGTTCGAGCCGATAGGTGAGGCAAAAAAGGTGGGGCTGGATGTTGTGGTGATTGACCACCATTTGAGTGAAACGACCTTCCCTGATGCGGTGGCGATTGTTAACCCGAACCGCTTTGATGATATTTCCGGCCTGAATGACCTTTGTGCGAGCGGCGTGTGCTTCTTTTTACTTGTGGCACTGCAACGCAGGTTAAAGGAGAAAGGATTTTTTAAGGATACCCCGCCTGATCTGCTGGAGCTGCTGGACCTTGCAGCGCTGGGAACGGTGTGTGATGTGATGAGGCTTAAGGGCGTGAACCGCGCAATAGTTTCTCAAGGCTTAAAGATATTCGAGAAGCGCAGAAACAAAGGCATGGCAGCGCTGGCAGACATAGCTGGACTTAACAAAAAACCAGATGCTTACAGTTTAGGTTTCTTAGTTGGCCCAAGGATAAATGCAGGCGGCAGGATCGGCGATTGCAGCCTTGGCGCAAGAATTCTGGCAAGCGATAATGATGAATTTGTAAAAACTGCATCTGTAGAATTGAACGAGCTGAATAAGCAACGTCAGGACATGGAGAAGAAGACGATAGCAGAAGCCATGAAGCAGGCCGAAGCTATAGATATACAAAGCCCTCTGGCAATGGTGCATTCTGAGAACTGGCATCCGGGTGTGGTGGGGATAGTTGCAGGCAGGCTGAAAGATGCGCTGAACAAACCAACAGCCGTGATTGCGGTGAAAGATGGTTTGGGCCGGGCCTCGGCGCGTAGTGTGAACGGGGTTGACCTTGGCAGCGCAGTGGTTAATGCACGTAATGCCGGGCTGTTGATTGCAGGAGGTGGGCACAGGGCAGCTGCCGGCTTTACCGTAGAAACTGGCAAGATAGATGATCTGCAAAAGTTTCTGAGTGAGCAGATAGAACCTGCCTATAAGGAGTTTCTGAACAATAATTATATTGAAGCTGACATTGTGCTTAAAGTTTCATCGTTGAACATAGCGCTGATGAACGAGATGGAAAAGCTTGCGCCTTTCGGCAACGGCAACAGCGAACCCCGCGTGATACTGGAAGATGTAAAGATAGTGAAAACCAAGATAGTGGGTGAAAAGCACTTGCAGGTTTACATAGCGGAATCTGGCCTGGCGAGGAATTCGGCCACGATAAAGGGCGTTTGCTTCAATGCGGTGGGCACACCGATACATGAGACCGTTGAGATGGGCCATATGAAAAATGCATCATTACTTGGAAAAATCCGCAAAAATGTCTGGAACGGCAGCGAATCTGTTGAGTTTTTGATAGACGACATTGTATTATACTAGCTCTGTATAAGCCTAAAAGCGCCTTATGAAAGCTATTCTGTGTATAATACTGGGTGTATTGTTCACCTTCTGCTTCGCCCCTTATGATTACTTCATACTTGGGTTTGTAAGCTTTACCGGCATGTTGATGATACTAGACCGCACCTATAGCGGCAAAAGGGCATTCCTTTACGGCTGGCTTTTTGGCCTTGGCCACCATATTACCGGACTTTACTGGATATCGTACTCGATGCTGGTAGAGCCGGACAAATTTGCGTGGATGATACCATTCTCGGTTACCACTATTCCCGCCATCCTTGCCCTGTTCACCGCCATACCGTTCTGGCTGACCTACAGGTTCCGCTTCCGCAATATATCGCGCATATTGTTCTTCGGCGCTATATGGACATTGTGTGAAATGGCACGAGGCCACATACTTACAGGCTTTCCATGGAACCTTACGGGATATACCTGGCTTTCACACATATCGCTGGCACAGGCGGCAAGCTATGTGGGCGTTTACGGCATGAGCCTGATGGCCGTTATAGTATTCTGCTCACCGCATTTCGCAGTAAGGTATATAAAAGATATTCACCATGCGCCGGTTTATAAATACTGCCTTTCGCTTTACTACCTGATGCCGGTTATACTGGTGATAAACCTGCTGGCGACCTGGGGTAATGCCCGTATAGAAAGGCTGGGGCTTAAATTTGATAAGACCAATATACGAATTGTGCAGCCTAATATTCCGCAGAAAGAAAAGTTCGACCCGCTACGCGTTGGCGACCATCTGTTCAAATATTACACGCTTTCGTTACAGGATAATGAAAGGCCTGATTTTGCACCCGACCTGATAATATGGCCGGAAGTTGCTACTATTCTTAATATTGAAGAGGAAAAGAACTTCCTTTCAGAAGTGGCAGATATAGTGCCGTTCAGCTCTTACCTGATACTTGGCTCCATGCGCCATGAAGGCTGGATGATAAACCGCAAGATATTCAACTCGGTGCAGGTGATAGATTCTGAAGGCGTATTGCAGCGTGTACATTACGATAAACACCACCTTGTACCTTTTGGTGAATATGTACCGTTACGCGAATATCTGCCAGGCGTAGAGAAGATAACGCAGGGCATAGGAGATTTTGATAAAGGCTCCGGCCCTAAAACGCTGAAACTGGATAACTCTACGCCGTTCTCTCCGCTGATATGCTACGAGATAATATTCCCAGGCAAGATCGTGGACAGATACAGCATGGAAAGGCCGCGCTGGATACTTAACCTCACCAATGATGCATGGTTCGGCAATACATCCGGCCCGTATCAGCATCTTAACGCAGCACGCATGCGCGCCATAGAAGAAGGCCTGCCTGTGATACGTTCTGCCAACACAGGTATCTCAGCCGTGATAGATGGGTTTGGACGCGTACTTGCTTCTGTACCGCTGGAAAAAGAAGGGATAATAGATACGAAACTTCCATCAGCAAATGATGAGTTAACATTCTTCAGTAAATATGGAAATCAGATACCGCTGCTAATGAGCGCAATGCTTGCTATTCTTTCGCTATCTTTGAAATACTTATCCAGAGCTTTGTCAAAAGGCCCACAGGAGCATCTCTAAGATAATCTTCCGGCATAAGCTCGGCCTCATAAAAGTTGTGCTTATCCATTACACGGATAACAACTTTGCCCCTTTCAATGAAATCAACATCTGCCTCTGGCACAAAAGGCATGGCAGGTTCTGCCGCCTCATCCTGGTAGCCGTTCGCCCTTCTTTCATAAAGAACTTTATCAAGTGCTGCCATTTCTTCCCTCAGACCTAAATCACCGTGGTCATCGTCGAGTATATATGAGTTTTTATCTATTGAAAGCAAATCCAGCTTTTTCTCAGCCGCAGAAGTTGTACCTCCTGTAGATAACAAGTCCTGGAAACTATATGTTATGCTCTTATCGCCGGACATGCAAAAAACCTATAAATGCCCCGAATCCCTCAATTTCATTTAATATTATATCATATTATATTAAAAATGTTTATAGTTTTTTTATTTCCTGCTAATAAGTTTTTGACCGCAAAAAGGATAAAATGAGCTTAAAACCAAAGATAGAGCTGAATGACGTACGTAAATCTTTTGGCCAGAAACATGTTCTGCAGGGCATTTCGTTCAAATTAATGCCAGGAGAGAGCCTTGTTGTTATAGGCGGTTCCGGCTCAGGAAAATCTGTACTTATCAAGACGATAATAGGCCTCATGAAGGCCGATAAGGGTTCTATATTGATAGATGGCGAGGAAACCGCCAATATTTCAGCTTCAAAACGTAACGAAATAATGAGCAAATTTGGATACCTGTTTCAAGGTGGAGCACTTTTTGACTCTCTGCCGATATGGGAAAACGTGGCTTTTGGCCTTATTCACGCGCAAGGCATAAACCGCGATCAGGCAAGGGAAATAGCCCTTCAGAAGATAATGCAGGTAGGTATGGGCAAGGAAGTTGCAGACCTGTTCCCTGCCGAGCTTTCCGGCGGCATGCAGAAGCGTATATCGCTTGCACGCGCCATTGCTACCAACCCGGAGATAATATTCTTTGATGAACCGACCACCGGTCTGGACCCTATTATGAGCGATGTGATAAACAACCTGATAATAAAATGCAGCAAAGAGCTGAACGCTACCACTATTTCTATCACGCATGATATGCATTCTGCGCGTAAGATAGCAGACAAGATGGCCATGCTTTATAACGGCAAGCTGATATGGCATGGGCTGCCAAAAGATATGGACAATAGCGGCAACCCTTACGTTGACCAGTTTGTACGCGGCAGCGCCGAGGGCCCTATAGAAATAAAACTACAGGACCATTAGCCCATTACTTAAGCCGCTTTTGAGCGCCCTTCCCTTTTTACAGCAACATTCTCCAGCGCCTCTTCTATGAGAGGAGAGTAAGTTTTACCGCCAGCATTAGATATGCTTGGCTGTACAATGCCACCCCTTTTTCCTTCTGGAAGTGATTCTGTGAGTACGCTTACAGAATTTACCAGCGTACCATCAAGTTCTTCTTTGAAGCTAAGATTAGTTTCGTTACGAGTACCTTTAAAGAAAAGCTTCGCAGCACCTTGTTTTGTAAGCCCGAATTTTGTTGGGTTTTCTTCCACAAATGCTTGCAGTAGTAATGGCTGCGTTGCTATACGGGTTACATCTTCCAGTAAGCCGGTCTTCTTTCTGAAGCCATTGTCGAATGGATGAGATATGGCAGCTTTCTCGTTTATAAAATACTCATCACGGGCGCGGCCCGGAGCTATTTCTTCTACAAGAGAGGAAACCAGCCCTTCTACAGCGCCTTTGGCCTGAAAAAGTACATCTTTCCTGCGTTGTTCAGTTATTTGTGCGGATAAAGTCATTTTTGCCCCTTTGTTAATTGTTTAAAAACTGAAAAACAAAATGGGAAAACACAAAAAAAGAAGAGTGAGCAGAATTATTTAGTACGCCTGCAAACGACCGCTTTAGCTGTGTTTTATAGTGCCCGCAATTTGTAAATCAGCACTGGCCTAAAAGGCCTGATGGGCGTGTTATAACACAAAACAACTACGCGGTCAAGCCGCTATACGGAATTTTTTAGCGCGTATGGGGAGAAAATGCGCGTACACCGAAGCCATTTGGCTGGTATGCAAGGGTTTTATAGTCTTTTAGTGCTGGCGGTCTTTTCTTGCCGGTGAATATCGTTTCTGATTCTATACCCTCATGACCGGCTTTTATTATGCTGCCTGTAGGCGGAACTTTGGGATCTATCTCGAAATAGCAGAGATCTGGGTGAGCAAGGTGAGTTTCAAGCAGAATGCATTTATCACCATGAGTGAGCACCAGAGCATCTAATTCCTTTGGGAGTGTATTAAGTTTTTCAGCCTCAAATTTATTAAGGCGTGTACCAACATCTTCCAGCGATTCACCACCGGGTATTTTTGTAAAATAACGTGCCTTGAAATTATTCTTTGAGGTTATGGCTTCAAATATCTCAGGTGCAACAGCTTGCTTCTCATCATTCGCAAGGCCGTTGAATATACCGTATTCCCGCTCGCGGATAAGAGGTTCTATGTGAATGGATGCAAGATGTTCTTTACCAAAACCTTTAAGAAAACCTTCCATACTTTGCTTTATGCGAGTATGCGGTGCACAGAATACAACCAGCTTTCTGCCCTTCAGCTCTGGGTCATTGTCATATTTTTCGCGCATGAAACGGCCGGCTTCTACGGCTTGTTCGTAACCCCATTGTGAAACAGGAATGGTAGCAGGATCTGCACGACCGAACAAGCTCTGGTCGAGCGTGGCCATAGATTCACCATGTCGCATGATGTAGTTTGTCATGCATCTATTCTAACATAAAAATGTTAAGAAATGGTCAATGCGCAACTATCTGATATACAGTGATTATTTTATTGCCGAGCTGTAATAGCCAGCACTATCTGAGGATATTGTTATATTGTGGTCGAACAGGGTAGAAATATTTTCTGAGCTAAGGACATCGGCCTTATCGCCATAGCTGAAGATGCGCCCTTCTTTCATCAGCATTACTTTTTTGATGGCAGGGAATATCTCTTCTACGCTGTGGGTAATGAGGATTATTGTTGTATGCGGTGCAACCTGCTGCAGAGTTTCAAAAAAGTTGC
>JAMHZE010000041.1:0-2657 GCA_035909535.1 Rickettsiales bacterium
TCAGGTAGTATAATTTCACAAAATGACATAAGCCCCTCCTAATCAATAGGATGTTAATATATAAATATATTTATACAACTACAAGTTTTGTGTGCAGTTAGCTAGTTGGGAAGGCTTAGCCCACCTGCATGTTGCGGGTGGCTTCCGGCAGGCGAACAACCAGACCATCCAGCGAATCATTCACCATTATCTGGCAGCCGAGACGGCTTGTCATGGTTAGGCCGAAGGCGAGATCCAGCATATCTTCCTCTTCTTCCTTAGCGGTTGGAAGAGTGGAAAAACGCGATTCATCTTCAACTATTATATGGCAGGTAGAACAGGCAAGCGAGCCTTCGCAAGCGCCTTCCAGAGGGATATCGTTTTTATGAGCGACCTCGAGCAGAGAGATACCGTTAGGTGCATCTACTGTTTTCTCGCCGTCTTTCCATTTAAAAGTTATACTAGCCATAGTTAGTTCCGTATCGTTAAAATTCATTTACCTTTTTGCCCTTCAGGTAGCCTTTCAGCGCTTCTGAAGTGCGTATATCAGCGAAATCCCCGGCTATAGAATCCAGCTTCTTCACCTCGGCATCTATCTCATCGCGAGCAGTGCCTTGGGCAGCTTCTTCAATAACCTTTATCTGCGCTTCTATTCTAGCCTTATATTCATCTGGTATCAAATTACCATCTTTTTTAAGCGCCGAACGTATGGTTTTAAGCGCAACATCAGCCTCGATGCGGCTTTGCGCCAGTAATTTAGCCATTATATCGCCTTTTGCCTGCTCCATGCTGGTGATAAGTATTTTCTCCATTTCCTCGGCATTGAGGCCGTAGGAAGGGCGGACCTCTATAGCGGCCTGAGTGCCGCTCGTCTCTTCCCGCGCGGAAACGCTTAAGATGCCATCTGCATCTAGCTGAAAGGTGACTTCTATAACCGGAATGCCGGCAGCAGCAGGTGGAATGTTTTTGAGTTCGAAGCGGGCAAGTGAACGGCAGTTCTCAGCGAGTTCGCGCTCGCCCTGCAACACGTGCAGCTTCATGCCCGTTTGGCCATCTTCATAAGTAGTGAATTTTTGCTTAGCGGTAACCGGTATCGGCGTGTTGCGCTCTATCACCGCTTCCATCAGGCCGCCATAGGTTTCCAGCCCCAGTGAGAGCGGAGTGACATCAAGCAGCAGGCTGTTGCCGCCGCGGGTTAAAGCTTCTGCCTGAATGGCTGCGCCCATTGCCACGACCTTATCAGGATCTATATCTATCAGCGGGGCTTTGCCTGTTAGCTGCTCTATTTTACGGCGGACAAGCGGAGTGCGGGTTGAACCACCTACCATTACAACGCCGTTGAGATCAGCCGGTTTCAGCTTTGCATCTTTCAATACAGATTCAAATATATGCAGGGTTTTATCTATCATATCGCCCACGAGTTGTTCGAACTCTGTGCGGGTGACCTCGAAATCTACGAGATCGAATTCATCGGACACAGTTTCGGCAACGGAAAGCTGCTCTTTAATTTTGCGCGCGATGGTTTTAAGTTTTGGCAGAGCCTGCTTGGTGCCTGTGCGTTTTTTGATGATAACAGCGAGAGCCATATCGAGGTCATCTCCGCCGAGTTGAGTATCACCGCCTGTTGCGATGACCTGGAAAACGCCCATCTGCATTTTCAGAATTGAGACATCGAACGTGCCGCCGCCAAGATCATAAACAGCGTAAATGCCTTCCGCTTTTTTATCTAAGCCGTAAGCGAGAGCTGCGGCTGTAGGTTCGTTGATAAGGCGCAGAACATCTAAGCCAGCGAGCTTTCCGGCATCTTTAGTAGCCTGGCGCTGGGAATCATTAAAATAAGCGGGAACGGTTATTACCGCTTTTTTGACATCGTGCCCGAGCGCGACCTCGGCATTCTTTTTAAGCTGCTTTAGAATTTCAGCGGAGAATTCTACCGGAGTAATTTCGGTATCGCCAAGCTTAAGGCGAATAACTTTCTCTGAAGCGTTGCGGTTAACTGCAAAACCGAATTCCTTTATCAGTTTTTCTGCCTCGGCATAACCAAGACCCATAAGGCGCTTGACCGAATAAAGCGGCCCAAGAACGGAAGGCACTATGGCCTCGCCGCGCTTATCGCTTATTACCTGCGCGACCTCGTCATGAGAAACGGCGACCAGAGAATTTGTGGTGCCTAAATCTATGCCCACCGCAACATCATCTGCATGCGGGGCTGGGGTTTGGCCTGGTTCATGTATTTGCAGTAGCATCAGTTAAGTTCTTCCTTCAGTTTATCTAAATATCTCAGCTTCATTGCGGCTTGCGCGGCCTGAGTATCATCGCCTTTATTGTAGTTTTCTTCAAACTCTTTTTTTGTTCCGATGAATTCAGCTTCTATATGCGAGAGAAGTTCTGCCTTGTTCTCGTTGCCGGATTCGATATCTGAAGCGCGCTCACGCAGTTCCATCTGCTCTACAAGTAAAGCTTGCGATGGTTGGAATGTGTTGTTCTTTTCTTTGTTAACTTTTACGCCGCGCAGTTCCAGCAGGTGGTTGGCGCGCGATACATCATGCGAAAGAGCGGCATAGGCTGAGTTGACATCTGCCGATTTCTGGCTGGCCTGCATCTTTTCGGCCTCGCTTCTGCCGATGCTTCTATCTGGGTGGTATTGCATTTGCAGACGGAAATATATGCGCTCGAGT
>JAMHZE010000042.1:0-24464 GCA_035909535.1 Rickettsiales bacterium
GCTTTCGGCCTTTGCGCCCTCTAGGCGCGGGGTGATGATGACATTCTACAGCAGAAAGGATATTGCTATTGTGGACAGTTGCTCGCAGAAGCTGCTGCCTTTCACTAAATTCGAGTATTACGCCCTGACAAAACCAAGCTTCAAAAATGAAGAAGAAACAGCAGGCAAGCTACCGATAAGGTTTTATGACGGAGAAAAAGATAAAGGGCAGCTTGTACTTACCTTTAACAGCGCGGAAGAATTGAAGCTTTTCAAAGCCACAATCCGCAGAATGTTCGACCCATACGAGAACACTCGCGGCGAGTACAAGAATTACGAATGTGTAGTAAAGGAACAGAAGAAACGCGGCTGCACACACTTCCGCGTGGATAAGAATTATTTCAAAAAAGACATAGGCATGTACAGGGTTGATATAACCTTTGTCGGTGAAAATGCAGAAGCAAAAAAGAAATACCCCACCTTTGAAACCAAGGAAGAGGTAAGCAACTTTTTCGATGACCTGCAACGGGCAGGACTGCAAAGAGTATTTGAGGTGATAAAGCCCAAAACCAAGCTACAGATGGAAGGCGTTAAAACTGCCATTGACCCGAACGGAAAAGAAAGGGAGTAGCATGGCCGATGTAATAACAGCAGCAGAAGCAAAGCTGGAAAAGCAGATAGCGAAGCAGGAAAAGATACTGAAATGCAACCTGCAGCAGATATCTGGACTGAAGGAAAATGGCTGGGAGGAATATACCTTTGTTAAGACACGTCCGTATCTGGGAGCTACCGGCGGCGGGTTTTTGCCCGTAAAACTATATGGCGGCGATGGGAGCACTACCCTGTTATCTTTGCGATACTTTGGCGATGCCGAGCTGGATTTACTGAAGCACAGCTTTGCAGATTGCGGGATGCAGCCTTACAGTAAAGCAACAGGGCCTCATAGACAACACGCAAAAAAGATACTTAAAAAGATAGATGAGGGCTTTGACCAAGTTAAGACCTCTAACATTTACCCGTATCGCTATAACTCGGCAGTGCTTACTACCGACTTTAGCGGAGACGGTAAGGACGATACAAGACATACATTAACGTTCAGGTCTGCCGAAGATGCGGCAAAATTTCGTGACTGGGTGCATGAACAGTTCGACCCGAAGAAAAGAACAGAAACAAGAATGACTCTGGCGAATATTGTAGCAGCTGTGGCAGAGAAAGCGAAGGAACGAGAATAGCCAACTCTGGCACAAAATTGGCACAAAATATTTTTTACCTAACCCCCTTGTATATAACAATTATTCTTATTATATCCGTTCCAGGAAATTAAACACAATTAATTAAAAAGGATAAGACAAGATGAGTAAGATAATAGGTATAGACTTAGGTACAACAAACTCCTGCGTAGCCATTATGGACGGCAAGGACCCGAAAGTTATTGAGAACTCTGAAGGTAAACGCACAACGCCTTCTATAGTTGCGTACACAGATTCCGGCGAAGCGCTGGTAGGTGAAGCTGCAAAACGCCAGATGGTGACAAACCCGGAAGGCACTATATATGCCGTTAAAAGGCTGATAGGCCGCAGAGGCAACAGCGAAACAACCAACAGCATGAAAGGCCTTGTACCTTACAAGATAATTTCTGCCGATAACGGCGATGCATGGGTAGAAACACGCGGTAAAAAACTTAGCCCAAGCATGGTTTCTGCGACCATTCTACAAAAAATGAAAGAGACAGCAGAAGCTTATCTTGGCGAAAAAGTTGAGAAAGCCGTTATAACTGTTCCTGCTTATTTCAACGACGCGCAACGTCAGGCAACAAAAGATGCAGGCAAGATAGCCGGCCTTGATGTACTGCGTATAATAAACGAACCTACTGCTGCGGCCCTGGCCTACGGCCTTGAACGCACAGAAGCAAAGACCATTGCAGTGTATGACCTTGGCGGCGGTACTTTTGATATTTCCGTACTGGAACTGGGCGATGGCGTTTTCGAAGTGAAATCGACCAACGGCGATACATTCCTTGGCGGTGAAGATTTCGACCTTCGTATACAGAACTACCTTGCCGATGACTTCCTGCAGAAAACAGGCATTGATCTGCGTAAGGACCCTCTGGCACTTACAAGGCTGAAAGAAGCGGCTGAAAAAGCGAAGATAGAACTTTCTTCCGCGCCTGAAACTGAGATCAACCTACCATACATCACCGCTGATGCATCGGGCCCGAAACACCTGCAAATGAAAATGGTGCGCAGCCAGCTTGAAAAGCTTGTTGATGACCTTATCGAAAAGACCATTGAACCTTGCAAGGCAGCACTGAAAGATGCCGGCCTGACCATAAAAGATATAGGTGACGTTGTACTGGTAGGCGGTATGACCCGTATGCCTCGCGTAGTTGAGAAGGTGAAGGAATTCTTCGGTAAAGAACCTCATCGCGGCGTTAACCCGGATGAAGTTGTAGCAACCGGCGCGGCCATTCAGGCGGGCGTACTTCAGGGCGATGTGAAGGACGTATTACTGCTGGACGTTACTCCGCTTTCGCTGGGTATCGAAACACTAGGCGGCGTATTCACAAGGCTGATAGACCGCAACACAACCATACCTACACGTAAGGGACAGGTGTTCTCTACCGCTGAGGATAACCAGACCGCAGTTACCATTCGTGTTTACCAAGGTGAGCGTGAGATAGCTGCGCAGAACAAGTTCCTTGGCCAGTTCAACCTCGAGAACATTCCGCCTTCTCCGCGCGGCATGCCGCAGATTGAAGTGACGTTTGACATTGACGCGAACGGTATAGTGAACGTTTCTGCGAAAGATAAAGCTACAGGCAAAGAGCAGAAGGTTACCATACAGGCAAGCGGCGGCCTGAGCGATGCCGACATCGAAAAGATGATAAAAGAAGCAGAAGCCAACGCAGAAAGCGATCGCGAAAAACGCGAGTTCATCGAAGAGAAGAACAAAGCCGACAGCATGGTGTATTCTGTAGAGAAGTCTCTGAAGGAATACGGCGACAAGGTTTCTGAAGATGAGCGCAAGGCCATTGAAGAAGCCGTTGCAGACCTGAAGGTTGCCTCGGAAGGTACCGACGTAAGTGCCATCAAACAAGGCAGCGCAAGGTTACAGGAAGTTGCCATGAAGCTTGGCCAGGCCGTATACGAGAACAGCGGCAATGATTCTTCATCAGCAGCAGGCAGCACCCCTCGCCCGCAAACAGATGCAAGCGGCAACATAGTTGAAGGCGACTATGAGGACGTAAGCGAAGATAAGAAGAAAAAAGCTAACTAGTTTAACTAATTGCGCTATTACCAAACAGGCATTTGCCTTAAGGGCAGTAGCGCAATTACAAAAAAACTTGCTTTTAGCCCCGTTTTAGCTAAATTATCACCGTTATTTTGCAGCAATATAGCAGGCCAAACCAGCTAACTTACTGAAATATAACAACCACAGCGCGTTAACCTTTTGTTAACCTTTTTATGATATAATGAGACGGTAGAGTAATGACTTTAGGGGTTAACAAAATGCCAACAGAAGCGCAGACAGTAGCTTACAAGAACTTCATGAAGATATATGATGGGGTTGAACATCTTGTAAAGATAGCAGAATATTACAAAGGCGAATCTGAGCCGCACCTTAAGCATTTGCAAAAAATGGTGGATGTAGTTGAAAAGAATACACAAAACCTGCTGGATGTGTTTTTTGACCACGTAGAGAACGGCAAGGAATTAGGCAGATCGGACAAGATTAAGCTTGAAAAAGCGGCAAAAGAGATTAATATGGCTGTGCAGCAATACCTTGTAAGGTTAAGCGCACACTAAATAAATGGGGGTTACCAATGAGCACTAATACAGCACTTAATATCGATTCTACTAAATCTTTACAGCAGAACAGCCAAGAGACAGGCCTTGCTGTTATAGAGAGCCTGACAGCAGGTCTTGAGGCAATAGGCATTAATGGCCCTAGCCAATCTAAACAACGCTAATATTTCCCTTTATACTACGCGATATAGCAGACATGCTGCATGAGCATTGCTGCGCGCTTAAAACAGGGGGAGTTCGCCTAAGAACTACCTTTCGCTGTTCATTGCCTTGATTATTTCGAGGATGTGCTTGCGCTTGGAAGGTTCTTTTATTTTGTAGTACTCACGCACAAGGGTAAGAGTTTCTTTAGAATCCAGAAGATCTGGTTTTGCAAAGGCAACATTCTCGTTCTCGCCGAAGGAATATTCCTTCACCTTAGCGCCTTTAGAATCTATATCTTTATAGAAATAATCTGTGGTAACGCCAAGTATGCGAGAGAAATCAAAAAGGCGTGATGCCGCGATGCGGTTTACACCCTTCTCGTACTTCTGAACCTGCTGGAAAGTTATTCCTGATTCCTGCGCCAAAGTGCTTTGGCTCATACCTTTCATATTGCGCAAAGCGCGCAGTTTTCGGCCTATTTGTGTATCTACGTTATTCTCTGACATTATATTATCTGCTGCTGTTAAACCGTTCCATTTTAGCACATTCACTCTTAAAGAATAAATATGAACTTTCAAGAAAAATATAGGTAACGTATAAAGATTTTAAAGAGATACAGCAGTGATTTTTTAAGCTTACAACTACAGCTTGAACTGGTCACCCAGATAAACATCTTTCACCGCTTTAGAGCGGACAATTTTCGCCGGAGCACCCTCTTCCAGCACCATGCCATCATGTATGATATAGGCACGATCAACAATCGCTAATGTTTCGCGTACGTTGTGATCTGTTATCAGAACGCCGATGCCACGGTCACGCAGTTTGGCGATAAGGCTACGAACTTCAGCAACAGCAATAGGATCTATACCCGCAAGAGGTTCATCGAGCAGCATGAAGAGAGGATCGGATGCGAGGGCGCGGGCAATTTCCGCACGACGACGCTCACCACCTGAGAGTGCAACCGCCTGAACGTTACGTAAATGCGTGATAGAAAATTCCGCGAGCAGATCTTCCAGCTTGTGATGACGATTTATCGCTATCGGCTCGGTTATCTCCAGTATCGACATGATGTTCTGCTCAACTGTCATACCACGGAAAATTGAGGTTTCCTGTGGGAGATAGCCAAGACCCATGCGCGCACGCTGGTACATTGGCAGATAAGTTATATCTTTCCCTTTAAGCATTATGCTGCCGTAATCTGGCTGGATAAGACCCATTACCATGTAGAATGTAGTTGTTTTACCGGCACCGTTTGGCCCTAATATGCCTATCGCCTCACCCGGATTAAGGCTGAATGAGATATCGCGCACGGCAGGTTTATTGCCGTAGGTTTTGCCAACGTTTTTAACTTCAAGGCCGAAAAAACCCTCCTGCCCCGACTCAACCGGACGGCGTTTTATAGGACGGCGCGGAGTGTAGGAAGACGGCGAAAACCCATCTTCGTTCTGCTGCTCTTCCATCTGATCTTCTATCGGTGTATCGTTATCGTTCATGAAGCTTATGTTACAGTTTTTTTCTCAATTCTGAAAGAAAAAGTAATATATTGATATAAATAGCTTTGAAACTAAAAAACTTTGTATTATCAAACATCAGTTAATTTTATTTTTTCAAGTTGTTACTATGCCGATTATCACTTTGCCGGATGGCAGCCAGAGAACCTTTGATAACCCAGTAAGCGCGCAGGATGTTGCGGCAAGCATAGGCGCAGGCCTTGCTAAAGCCACCATTGCCGCCAAGATTGATGGCGCTCAGCGCGATATTTACACGCCGATAGATAATGACGCGAAGCTTGAGATACTTACCCTGAAGAACCCAGAAGGCCTTGATGTTATGCGCCATACGCTGACAGCACAGGTGCTGGCAAGGGCGCTGAAGGAGATGTTCCCTGATGTGAAGCTGGCCATTGGCCCTACCGTTGATAACGGCTTCTACTACGATATTTCTACGCCGCATAAAATTTCTACCGATGACCTGCCGAAGATTGAAAAACGTATGGCAGAGATAATTGCCGAAGGCAGCAGCGTTACACGTGAAATGCTGGCGAAGGCCGATGCCATAAAGCTGTTCAAAGAACGGGGCGAGCCGTTCAAGGTGGATATTATTGAGAACGCGAAAGATGATGATACTACCGAAGCGGGCAAGATATCTATTTACTGGCAGGGCGAAGATAAGCGCTTTGTTGACCTTTGCCGTGGCCCTCACCTGCAAAGTTTAAGCAAGATACCTGCGGCGTTCAAACTTACCAAAGTTAGCGGCGCATACTGGCGCGGCGATGCTGAGAACGAGCAGCTTCAGCGCGTTTACGGCGTTGCATTTGCTGACAAGAAACAGCTTGATGCCTACCTGCTTATGGTTGAAGAAGCTGAGAAGCGCGACCACAGGAAACTTGGCCGCGAACTGAAACTGTTCCACATTCAGGAAGAAGCGGTTGGGCAGGTTTTCTGGCACCCTAATGGCTGGAACCTTTACAAGACGCTTGAGAATTACATCAGCCGTAAGATACGCGATAACGGTTATGTGGAAGTTAAAACCCCGATACTGGTTGACCGTAAATTGTGGGAACAATCTGGCCACTGGGAAAAATTCCGCGAGAATATGTTTACCAGTAACAGCGACGAGGACAGGACGCTTGCGATAAAGCCGATGAACTGCCCGTGCCACGTGCAGATATTCAACCAGGAACATGTTAGCTACAAGCAACTGCCGATACGCATGGCGGAATTTGGCACATGCCACAGGAACGAGCCTAGCGGCGGCCTTCACGGCATTATGCGCGTGCGCGGATTTGTGCAGGATGATGCACATATCTTCTGCATGGAAGAGCAGATAGAAGAAGAAGTTATAAAGTTCTGCGACCTGCTGAAAGAGGTTTACAAAGAACTTGGCTTTGAGAATGTGAAAGTGAAATTCTCGGACAGGCCGGAAGTTCGTGCCGGTAGCGATGAGACATGGGATAAGGCAGAAGGCGCGCTGAAAGAAGCAGTTAAGGCTGCAAACCTTGAATATACGCTGAACCCAGGTGAAGGCGCGTTTTACGGCCCTAAGCTGGAATTTGTGCTGACCGACGCGATTGGCCGTGACTGGCAATGCGGTACGCTTCAGGTGGATTTTGTATTACCTGAAAGGCTGGACGCACATTACACAGGCCGCGATGATAAGAAGCACCGCCCTGTGATGCTGCATCGTGCTATATTGGGTTCTATGGAGAGGTTCATCGGTATTCTTATCGAGCAGCATGCGGGTAAGTTTCCGCTATGGCTGGCACCTGAACAAGTGGTTATATGCACGATAACCGAAGCCCAGAACGAGCACGCCGAGAAGGTGCGCAAGCAGCTTGCCGACCTAGGTATCCGCGTGAACTGCGACCTTCGCAACGAAAAGATAAGCTACAAGATACGCGAGGCTATGGTGAATAAGATACCTGTGGTTTACACAATCGGCGCCAAGGAAGTTGAGAACAATCAGGTAAATATACGCCGTTTGGGCTCTGAAAAGCAGGAAACGCTTGATTTAAGCACCGCTATCGCTAAATTAACGGAAGAGATAAGCTCTAAGAAGTAATTACCAACGAACGGAGAACTACAATTAATACCTTCAACGGACCGAACCAGAGGCCAAATTTCGGCGGCAACAAGTTCAACAACCAACGCAACGTTCAAAAAGGCCCACGTTCCAACGGCCAGATACGCGCAGACCAAGTAAGAGTTATAGACCAGAACGGCGACATGCTTGGCGTTATGTCGTCTCGTGAGGCTTACATGAAAGCGCAGGATGCGGGGTTAGACCTGGTTGAAGTTTCTCCTAACGCAGCACCTCCGGTGTGTAAGATCATGGACCTCGGCAAGTACATGTACGAGGAACAGAAGAAAAAGAAAGAAGCCAAAAAACACCAGAAAGTTACCCAGACAAAAGAAGTTAAGCTTCGCATAACCACTGATAAGCACGACCTTGAATACCGCTTAAAACAGTGCCGCGACTGGTTTGCAGACGGCGATAAGGTTAAGTTTAGCATTAAGCTGCGCGGCCGTGAATTTGACCACAAAGATATCGGTTTCGAGAAATTTAAAGGCATTATTGAAGAGCTTGCCGATGTAGCGAAGGTTGACAGCAACCCGCGCATGGAAGGCGGTCAGATAACAATGATGCTTAGCCCGGTAAGCACGAAGTAGCTAAACTTAGCTACCCCTTACTTTAGCAGCACCATTGCCCTTTACCGCATTTGCTTCTACCAGTGTGGAAGGCTGTCTATCTTTCAGAACACCCATCATCAGATCCAACTCAGGGAATTCTTTACGGGTTTCCGCCCTGTAGGCGGCACGAGTATCGTATATTGCCTGCTCTATTTTACCTTTATTGTCAGTGATTACGCTGGTGATGTGCTCCGGAAAATCTTTCATCCAGTGCTCTATACGGCGCCACATCTCTTTTTCCGGCTTATTGTGCAGCCTGCGGAGATTTTCTATAGCACCCTTGTCGCCCTCGCTCAGCTTGCGGCCCTTTGCAATTTCCGGTACGACCAGTTTTGGATCAACCAACTTTAATGTGCAGGAGATTATTACATCTTCCCTGCTTTGAATAATAGAAGTTAAAGGAAGTTTGTCGCCTTTTTCATGCGCCAGAGCATCTTTTATAGAGCTTACTGCCGTTGGGTCATAGGCCAGTATCTTTATATCTTCTTCACTCCAGGTTTTTGAGCCTTTGGCGAATTTAAGGAGTTCACCCACATTCTTTTCGTAGTCCGTTCTTGCAACATATTGATCAAGGGATTCTTCTACCTTACCTGTGGTTAATTCCTTTATGAGGGCTTTCTTCTGAGAAGCATCCAGGTTGGCATCGGCATTAATTGCTGAACGCAACGATTCTACGGCGTCAGGCGCATCTTTTACCATCTGATAGAAAGCGCTTTTTGAAGGCTCTTCCGCATTTAGCGCAGAAGTTTTAGGAGCCACAGATGAAAGCAGCTTTGCCAGAGCAGGGTTGCCCATTACCGATTCTGCTTCTTTAGCGAAATCATGCAGCATTATGGCATCATGAAAATTGGCGAGTTGTAGAGATTCTGCACCCTGATTTTCGCCGAAGCGACCCTTCATTATGTTTTTATAAGTAGGCACAAGATGCGGAATAAGCTTATCGAGGTTATCGTTTCTTATGTGGTCTATGGCGTTTACCACTTTAGGCTGGCCGTCATCGCCGATCTCAAGGGTTTTTGCGCGGAAAGCAGCCGTTACCGCGGCATCTGAAAGTATTTTAGCACCCGGCGTTACCGTATGAAAACGACCGCCCTGCTCCCACATTTCAGGTATAATTTCATAAACCTTTGCCTTGAGCGATGCAAAATCTTCCTTCAGCATTTCGTGAAGCTCTTCCTCACGGCCCTTGAATTGCGGATTCTCATTCACAAAACCTCTGACAAGTTTTGCATTGGCGCTTTTTAACATGCCGTTATTAAGCGGTGTTTTAATGATATTATCGAGCGCAGCGATTCCACCGCCTGCTGTACGCAGATTATCAACCACATCCCAAGGCAATCCCTTTGAAGCGAGAGGCTGCATTACGGTGTTGATAGGCTCTATCTTTCTTTCTACAGCCTGAATAGCCTTGTAAATTTCTGTGCCTTCGATATGGGCGAAATCTATACCCGCCTTCTGCGCGAACTGCTTTAGCACGTTCACCATATTGCTATGCGCGTTACCGCCGCTTAATTTGCCGACGCCTGTATCAACATATTCTATACCTTCCATCGCGAAGGCATTAGCCATCATTTCCGGCTTTTCGCCGTGAGAGTGGATTATGATATTAGGCACGAATGGTATCTCGCCTTTATCGAATGCTTCTTTAAGTACGGAGTTAGTGCGGTTAACAAAAGATGTAAGCCTTTCTGTATTCAGCAGGCCTGCATAATCTTTGTTCTTCAGGCAGAAAGCTTTTTCATCGAGATATTTCCTATCTTCTTCCGGAATGGCAGCGACTATATCTTTTATAGCATCAACATAGCCTTTGGCGAATGATGTGTTACCCCACACCTTTGCCTTTTTAACATTACCTTCATCATCCAGAGGTTCGGTGATGTATGACTGGCATATTTCCAGGCGCACGCGCTTATCTTCCGCAACGCCGGACTTTGCCTGCTCTACATAGGTTTTAACTATATGCTGCATTGAAGGCAGATAATTGCTCTTATCGTTAAGCATGTCGAACACGCTGAAATCTGTTACGCCCTCTTTCACGAATTTATCTACCAGCTTCTCCTGAACTTCTACCGGAACAGGTGCGTAGAACGAACCCTGACGGCCACGCAGCAACATGCCTAAACGGGCATCCGGCATTTCGCTCTTTACCTCTCGCAATATCTCAAAAGGATTTTCACCCAGCCTGCGGACGGATTCCAGCACGTTGGCGCCGCCAGTTACTTCAACACGGGCGGGTTGGTAGCCCTGATCTTTAACCAGTTTGTTAACAAGGTTGTAACCACGGGCAAATTCCAGCTGGTCGGTCAGGTGATAAAGATTACCGTAGATACTTTGTGTATTATCGCGGATGGAGTCATCACCCATTTTGGAGACGAGCAACGCCGTCATCTTCTCCCAATTCTGGAAATCTGCACTGTTCCTTGAAAGGAATTGATCTTGAACTGTGCTTAATACAGATTTTCTTTCCATTGTGCCTGCCTAATAAATTACGGGTAAATAAATTATACCCTAAAATACTTAATAAAGTGTTAACGAAGGATATTTTTGCCGTAACCGACTGAACAATATGGAAAACACCCCCGCGTAATGGCCGCCATTATAACACGGAATGAGTGTTTGTAAAGCAGCCATTTTTATGGTATAAGGACGCTGAATTTCAATATATTACAGGGGGTTGAAATGTCTATTTTCACTAAAGAACAGGCTAAACATTATTTAAGCAGGAAGCAGGTGATACCTGATGCACCGCCGGAGGAGCGCGAACACCTGACCAGTCTGGAATGGGTGCAGAGGATGATATCTATATTCAGTAAAACCGGCAACAAGACATCTGACCAGATAATGGAAAAACTGTTCAAGACCACAGATCTTCTGAAGTTTGTTGAATGTGCAGAAGGCTATACGATAAAACCCGTGGGCAGGACAAAGCTTGAGATAACCACCCATGATGGCGACCTGGGCTGCCAGACACATCTGTTCAGCGTTAAAGAAGGCGACGGTAGAAAATGCCTGCGTGACCCGCTGGTGATCGACAGAGACCTGCTTGATAGTAAACTGATACAGAAGAATCTGCTGAAACTGATAGATTGCCAGAAAAAAAGTCGAAGCCAGCCAGAATCTGCTGAAAGCGTTCCGAGCTATATTAAATATGTGGCACGCGCATTTGCACAGCTGACTGATATAGACCTTAGCAAACAACTGGAGAGATAGGATATGGAAATAATAACGAAACAGGAAGCACAGGAAGCGCTGGCAAAAACGGTAAAAGTAAAAAGCAGCCTGCCGGCATATAACATGCAGCAGACCAGCCTTGCATTTATTAAAGATACTATCAGCAGGCTTTCCGGAGAAAGCTGGTTCCGTAAAAGCGAGGACAGCATAACCGTTCTGAGGCATATGCCCGACGGCATGAACGAACTTCATCCGGCGGCGATGACAACGCAGGCGCTTAAAGATATATCTTATTCTATAGGCGCAATGGAAATGTACGCACATCCGAAAGCCGAACTGCTACCGGATAACTACCCGGATAAAATAATGATGCAGGATACAAGCCCGAAAAGCCCTATGGTGGATGCATCACGCGATGGAAAGTTTGCGCTGGAAAAACGTGTACTGAACAAAGAATATCTGCAAAAATGTGTAAGCAGGTTGCAGAACACCAGCCCTTCACGCACGCTTATAAGCGGAACCTCATGCAAAGAAATAGCCTTTGTGGCCGAGGCATTTGCAGATATAATGGGACTTCAGAAAAATATCGGCATGGAAAGATAATGAACCTGCTAAATAAAAAAGAGGCTGTAAAGGCTTTGACAGAAGAATTCCGTATGGAGGGGAGGTTTCTGTATCTGGGCGAGAACCCGCGCATGGATTTTCAGGGTGCCTTGAGCCTGCTTGCCGGGTTTCAGAAAGAGATGGACGCGACCCTTCCTCATACAATAAAAAAAGAACAGTCGAAAGACAGACCGCATGAAGTGAACCAATACACGCCTAAAATCTACCCCGCCGCAGGAAGTTCTGCAAACCCGGCATTTTCCATGAGAGAATTGCAGATAGCAGCATCTGCCATAACCATGCTGGCACAGGATAATGTTCGTTGCAAAAAGAGCCTTTCAGGCGATACCGTAACGTTGCACAACACCGCTTCCGGCAATGCACTGCCTTTTAAAGCACGCTATCTGGATAAGGATTATTTAAAAGATACGGTAGAAAATTTAAAGCGGGATAAGCTGCATGACAGCATTAACGGCACAAGCCGTGACCATATTAACATTATAGGCTGCGCGTTTGAAACGGTGCTGAGCTTACAGCAGAAAGGTATAGGAAGATAAACTTCCCTGCCCTTTGTCTGCGTAAAAACTAATTAGCCTTCGTATTTCAGCTTGAGTTCCTTCGCGGCCTTAACTTCATCTAGCCTGCGGCGCGGAGTTGACACAGGATTGGCGTGAAGCTCATCACCCTTACCTGCTTTTGCATCCAGCGCGATTTTACGCATTACCGCAATGAGCCTGTCGAGGCTGCGCTTGCTTTCCGTTTCTGTCGGCTCGACCAGCATTGCGCCCTGAACCACTAACGGGAAGTAAACTGTCATAGGGTGTATGCCGTATTCGACCATAGACTTTGCGACATCCATAGTGGTAACGCCGTACTCCTTCTGGAATTTATCATTCGCGAGGAATTCATGCATTGAATGGTATTCCGGGAATGGCATATGGTAGAGATCGGCCACCTGAGAACGCACATAGTTTGCGTTCAACACGGCATCTTCCGCCACTTGCTTCAGACCATCACCGCCATGAGAAAGCATGTAGGAAAGTGCACGAACGAACATGCCGAACTGCCCCTGCCAGCCTTTCATACGGCCGAATGATTCCGGATAGTCGGTCTCGTTCAGGGAGTATTTATCGCCGTTCTTTTCCAGAATTGGTATTGGCAGATACGGAGAGAGTTCTTTGCACACGGCTATTGGGCCGCAGCCAGGGCCACCGCCGCCATGCGGGGTAGAAAATGTTTTATGCAGGTTGAAGTGCATTACATCTACGCCGAAATCAGCCGGCTTTACCTTGCCGACGATAGCGTTGAAGTTCGCGCCATCGCAGTAGAAATATGCGTTGACCTTGTGAAGCTCGTCCGCGATGCGGTGGGCATCTTTCTCGTACAGGCCACAGGTGTTCGGGTTGGTGAGCATTATGCCCGCAACGTTATCGTTCACCTTTGATTTGAAGTCTTCGAAATCCACCAGACCATCTTTACCGGTTTTAACGGTAACGATATCAAAGCCACAGGCCGCTGCCGTAGCAGGGTTTGTACCGTGGGCAGAATCTGGTATCAGCATTATTTTTTTATGGGTACGGCCAAGTGCTTCATGAGCGCGACGGATTGTCATTACACCTGCGAATTCACCATGAGCGCCCGCTGCCGGATTAAGCGTTACGGCATCAAGGCCCGAGAGTTCCTTCAGCCACTCCTGCAGTTCCCACATCAGCGCCAGCGCGCCTTGCGCGGTTGACTGCGGTTGCAGAGGGTGAATGTTGAAGCCCTTCATGCGCGCGTTCTTTTCGTTGATGCGCGGATTATGCTTCATTGTGCATGAGCCAAGCGGGAATATGCCTGAATCGATTGAATAGTTGAGCGTGGAAAGGCGCACGAAGTGGCGCATAACTTCCGGCTCGGAAACCTGAGGAAGGCCGATATTCTCACGCGGTTTTGCACCGGTGCGGAGTTCTGCATCAGCAACTTCCGGCAGATCTACGCCGCAGGCACCTTCTGTGGATTGCTCGAGCAGAAGAGGCTCTTCGTAGTAAAGGCCGCGGGAATCACCGATAAAAAGGTCCAGTTGAGCGTCCATCATATTGCCTGTTTCCTGTTTCATTTTTGCGAGTGCTGACATGTTACTTTACCTCCGCTTTTAGTGCTTCTACAAGCGTGGCGATGTTCTCATCTGTAGTGAGTTCTGTGCAGGCGAGAACGATTTTGTTATCATCTGCTGCGTAACCCGCGACTATCTTTTTAGCAGCAAGGGTTTCAACCAGCTGCTTCGCGTTGGCGACCTCGATAGTGAATTCATTGAAGAAGGTTTTGTTAAGCAGTTTTACGCCTTTAACCTTCGCAAGAGCATCTGCCAGCTGGCAGGCCTTTGCGTGGTTTATTTTAGCAAGCTGCTTGAAACCGACCTCTCCCAGAAGGGACATATGCACCGTGAAAGCAAGAGCCATCAGACCCTGATTAGTACAGATGTTGGAAGTAGCCTTTTCACGGCGGATGTGCTGCTCGCGCGTGTTGAGGGTAAGTGCGAATGAACGTTTACCATCTGCATCTACCGTCATACCGCACAGGCGACCCGGCATTTGACGAATGAATTCTTTTTTACAGGCGAAGAAGCCGAGGTGAGGACCACCGTAGCTCATACCCACGCCGACGCTTTGCGCTTCACCGCAGACTATATCTGCCATAGAAGGCGCTGGAAGCAGGCCAAGGGATAGAATTTCATTCACCACTACAACCATTAGCGTGCCAGAGGCATTGCATTTTTCACGTATCTTTTCCAGCTCCATAACGGTGCCGAAGAAGTTAGGAGTTTGCACTATTACGCAGGCCGTGTTCTCATCCGGAGCTTCGTTGCTTTCTACCATTTCAACGCCTTCCTGATAACGGAGGCCGGTTTGGATGACCGCCTTATACTGAGGGTGAACGCAGGTAAGAACCTGAATCTTTTTGCGGCCGGACTTAACGCGAAGCGCCATAAGGGCGGCTTCTCCCGCGGCTGTTGCGCCATCATACATTGATGCATTCGCGACATCCTGCCCTGTCAGGCGGGCGATGTAGGTTTGGTATTCGAATATATAGTTAAGCGTGCCCTGCGCTATTTCCGGCTGGTACGGGGTGTAGGCCGTAAGGAATTCAGAGCGCTGGATAGTGTAATCTACCGTGGCAGGGATGTGGTGGTTGTAAACACCGCAGCCAAGGAAGAACGCCGCCGTTGAAGCAGGAAGGTTCTGGTTGGCATAATTGCGGATGTGGGATTCTACCTCCATTTCGCCCTTATGCTTAGGCAGGTTCAGCTTCGTGCCTTTTTTGAGGATATCTGCCGGAATAGCAGAGTAGAATTCATCAACATTCTTTACGCCTGATGCAGCCAGCATCTCAGCGCGGTCTTGCCTGGTTAGCGGTAGGTATCTCATTTTGCCCCTTTATATATTAGAGAGTTTTTAGGTATTCCTGGTATTCAGCTTCGCTTAGAAGTTCAGCAAGTTCTGCTGCGTTATCAACTTTGATTTTTGCTATCCAGCCTGTATCCAGAGATTCTTTCAGCACATCTACGTTATCGTTCAGCGCGGCGTTAACATCTACCACCTCGCCCGATACTGGAGTGTAAATCTCAGAGGCTATCTTTACAGATTCAACCACTGCAAAATCTTTGCCTTTTGCAATCTTCGCGCCTTTTTCAGGAAGCTGGATGAATACCAGATCGCCCAGTGCATCTTTGGCATATTCTGTGATGCCTACAGTTATAACATCACCTTCTACCTTAATTGTTTCGTGGTCTTTTGTGTATTTTACTTCAGCCATTATTATATACTCCTGTTATTATGCTTTTTTAGTTTTTGCCGCTACAAGCGGGAATTTTTTGACCTCTGCGGCGTATTGCTTGCCGCGTACTTCAACCGTAAGACCCTGACCTTCCGCAGAGAATTCCTTAGCTACATAACCCATGCCTATCGGCTGATTAAGTGAAGGAGAAAAACCGCCTGATGTAAGAACCCCTACTTCCTTACCATCGTTATAGATTTTGGCACCTTCACGTGCAACTATTTTTTCCTTTATTACGAGGCCGATGCGTTTGCGCGGAACTCCGGCGGTTTTCTGCTCGAGAATTTTTGGAGAACCGATAAAGCCGCCATGGTCTTTAGTGATTATCCAGCTTATACCGGCTTCCACCGGAGAAGTATCATCGGTGATGTCATGCCCGTAAAGCGGGTAACCCATTTCCAGGCGTAGGGAATCACGGCAGCCAAGGCCGGCAGGAAGTGCCTTGCCCGGAAGGGTAAGAGCGTTCCATACTTTTTCAGCAACGTGGCCTTCAATTGAAATCTCGAAACCATCTTCACCGGTGTAACCTGTGCGGGTGATGAGGGTTTCATAAGAGCCGAGTATATGACCCTGAGATACCTTCATGTAACCAAGCTGTTTCAGGTTAATGTCGGTTATCTCCTGAAGGATCTCTTCCGCACGAGGGCCCTGCAGCGCAAGCATTGAGCGAGAATCCATGAATGTGAACTGGATATCGGCAGGGAGTTTGGACTTGATCCATGAGATATCTTTATCGACGCAACCCGCATTGATGACCGAGAAGAATTTGTTTTCTTCCAGACGGGTGATGATGAGATCATCCACTATGCCGCCCTTTTCGTTGGTGAGTACAGTATAACGGCAAGCGCCTATTTCTGATTTGGTGAAATCTGTCGGCGTTATGGTGGAAAGGAATTTCGCAGCCATTACACCTTCTATCACTATCTGACCCATGTGGGAGACATCAAAAAGACCGGCATTGTTACGTACCGCCTTGTGCTCTTCCATGATGCCTGTTTTGTATTGTATCGGCATCTCAAAACCCGCGAAAGGCACCATTTTGCCGCCTATATCGTGGTGAAGCTTGTTTAGCGCTGTTTTCTTGTTTTCCATACGTTAGTTCCTGTGTGTTCAGAAAAGTTTTATAGGATAATTTTATTGCTGTACAATAAAATTAATTTACCCTTTTGCATGAACTCAAATACATGACAGCGCATTTTCCCAAAATGGGACTTGGCTGTTTCACTATTAAACAGGCGGTACAAAGCCCGCTTTTTACCAAAAAATAACGCACTGAAAAATAGCGCTTTTTAAAGCCGGATTTTTGGCATGAAAAATGCTTTACAACCAGACGGCGAATGTTTTTTATAGCCGCAACCAATATATCAAGGGGGGTGATAGAATGGTTAACAACATTGCACATCAGCACGCAAGAATATTAATGGTAGATGACCAGCCGGAAGACTTAGAGATACTGGAACATATACTGAAGCGCGAGAATTATTCTACATTCAGCGCACGCAACGGCAAGGAGGCGCTGGATATACTGACCACGCGCCCGGACATAGATATTATTGTGCTGGATAGAATGATGCCGGTGATGGACGGAATGTCTTTCCTGCGACGCTTAAGACAGTATGCAGATTACTCCAACATTCCGGTGATAATGCAGACCGCCGCTGATAATGACGAACAGGTTTCTGAAGGCATAGATGCCGGGGTTTACTGGTATATAACCAAGCCGTTCTCGCATAAGATGCTGGCTACAGTGGTGCGCTCTGCACTACGTATGCAGAAGCGGAACCGCAAGATGAAGCAGATAACCGACTTCTTCATTCAGCGTAGAAAAAAGCTGAAAGCAGGTATGGAATGTTTGAGCAGTTGCGAGTTTGAGTTCCGCACGATGCAGGAAGCCAAGGATGTGGCCAACGCCATTTCCATCTGCTATCCGCAGCCACGCAGCATGGTTGGCCCATGCACCGAATTGCTGGTGAACGCGATTGAGCATGGTAATTTAGGCATTAGTTTTGAGGAGAAATCTGGCCTGATACTGGATGGAATGTGGGAAGATGAGATAGAGTATCGTGCCAGCCTGCCGCAAAACAAAAATAAGAAAGTAAGGGTAAAAATAAAAAAGGAAAAGACCTGCATAAAACTTATAATTAAAGATGAAGGCAACGGATTTGACCCTGCGCCGTATATGCAGCTGGATTGCAGCCGAGCGCAAAAAGTGAACGGGCGGGGAATATATCTGGCCGGGCTGGAATTTGACGAGATAAGCTATAACGATACAGGTAATGAGGTTACCTGTATAAAACAGCTTGATTAACAGCAATTATCCAGCTTTTTCAAAGAGATATTTTTAGCCAAAACCTTAACAGTTTGTTAACCTTTATATGGTAGAATAACAAAGGGATAATTATGACAAAATAAATGCCAGAAGAACAGAATCACAAACCTCATATTCTGAGTGAAGAGCAATACGACATTACCGGCGCAATACTTAACCTGCTGGAAAAACATAATGCCATAACCACAGGTGAAGACGGCAGAAAGATCTTTCAGAAAGACGCCGTGCGCGATGCTGTAAAAAATATAGCAGAGGAATTGCGTCACTTGAAAGTTGTTTATGATTACGGCACCCAAAATTTTATAGATGAACGCAATGGAGAAGTTATCCAAAATGGCGCATCTGACATGAAGGAAGCACTGGCACAGACGCTGAACCCCGATAAAGTAATGCATGCTGCAAAACATGAGAACCACAGCACTGCACCAAGTGCATTCTTTTCTCTGGGAGACAGGCTAAGCACAGAGATAGGCTTTAAACAGGAGCGCAAGTTTGAAAAGCTTGCCAACGACGATAAAGATGCCTCTGAGATATTGCGCTCATTCGCCTCTCTATCTGTTGATACAGGCATTAAAAAACTTGCTAAAAAAGGCTCTGATGAGGAAGTGTTGACCGCACTTATAGAAAACTTCATGAGCAGCTCGGTAAACCCGAAGATGAACAGCGATGGCAAGTTCTCTGAAAAAGAGTTAAACTACATGGAAGATAAGATAAACCGCGTTCTGGCAGCACGGCAAAACAATGTCACAAGCAGCAGGGAAAGATAAGGCAGCACATGGAACCGACAAAAGTACAGGTACAGAACACGCCGATAGAATATAACGGCAAAAGCAATTATGCAGTGAATCTGGACAAGGATAGCGCAGGCTTTTTAAAGGTATACAGGAATGACAGCGAAACACGCTTTGAGATAAAGAACCCTGACCATTCTTTGATAACATTACTGAAAGATGAAAAATGGCAGGATACATCGCGAAAGATAAGCGGCGTGGATGAGCTTAAAGATTTTGCAGAGACCATTAAAGTAAGTAACGAGAAATTTAAAGGACAGGTATTTAAGCCCGCAGAAGATCGCCCCAACATGCGCGAAGAAAGGGACAAAATACTAAACAAAGCTACTGCGCCAAGAGAGTACGAGGCAATACCGGCTCGCGAGCAGGAGCTTAAAAAGATAACTGACGATATCAGCGCCGCTCTGAAAGATGAGATGGATAAGGACCTGTTCGAAATAGCCCTGAAAAAGCGCCAGACGCATGACCCCGCGAACAGCAAGGAACAGCAGATAACGCAGGAAGAGCTGGATGGCTTACAAAAGATTGCAAAATATATCGGAGCCAATCTTAGTACGCAGAACGTGACCGGTAGCAATGATAGCCTGACGCTAGAGATAAAAGGACAGCAATATAACTATAATGTTGAATTTCTGGACGATAAAGTAGCGCTAAAGAACGAACCGCAGAAATAACTACAGGCTGATAACAGCGTAGCAGCCGAGATAGCGCGCTTTCAGTTTGGCCTGATAATCGTTGTAGAATTCTTCCGACACGGCGAGGTGATGTTCACCGAAGCTTGAGATGATTGTGAAGTTATCTTCATCTTCTTCCGGCAGCTTGCCTGATATTACATAAAGGAATTTATCTTCCCCGCATGGTTCCGGCGTAACGCGGGAAACAAGGAAAGTGGCTTCAGCACCATCTGCAAATAGCGGGGCGCTGGCAAAAACATTGAGATCATTCTGGCGGGAAAGGCCAAGCCACCACGGCTCTTTTTTCGGGGTGGCATCCAGAGAGAAGCCCGCAACATTTACCTTGTTTGATGTTAGCGCTTTCAGCACATCATCTTCTGAACCGAGATGCCGCACGTTAGAATAGGCACCAAAGAATTCCCGCAGGTTATTGCCCGCCGCACCGCCAGCGCAACCCAACACAAGTTTTTCTTCATGGTTGATTGAGAGCGATATTATGCTGCGCCAAAGATACGCCATTGCACGTGCAGTATCTTCATTTATTCCGGCTTCCTTGGCCATCTGGAATGCTTTTTGCACTTTGAGTGCCTCTCGCCCCGCGCGGATTATATAGCGGTTATCGCCCAAAGAGCGTTTGTGCTCCCCTACCCTGCCGACCACCTGAAGCCGTTGTTGCAGCAGCGCGAACAGGCGCTCATCTATTTCATCTATCTGTGTACGCAGTTCTTCGAGTTTCATTTTAACGCTAGAGTTTAATATTCATTAATATATATACTAAACATACTATAGTATTTCGGTCATGGTCAGTAAACTTGAATTTTCCATAGCGCTTAGATATATGCGCGCAAAACGCAAGGAGGGCTTCGCCTCGCTTGTTACCATATTCTCGTTTATCGGCATTATGCTTGGCGTTGCAACGCTGATAGTAACAATGGCTGTGATGAACGGCGTAAAAACCGAGTTGATAAACCGCATAATAGGCATCAACGCACATATATCTGTGAGCTCGGCAGAAGGCGGGGTAGAAAATTACACCCAGCTTGCCGAAGCAATAAAACTTATAAAAGGCGTGGAAAGCGCCACCCCCGCAATAATAGGCCAGAGCCTTGCCAGCCTGAACGGCGAGAATATTGGCATTATGGTGCGCGGAATTGATTCGCTTGACCTGATGAAGAAGCCGCTGCTGGCAGATAATATCAAGCACGGCAGAATGTATCATGAAGGCGAATTCGAGACCATTTCCGGAACACATCTCTCCCGCCGTATGGGTTTACGCGAGGGCTCTACCTTCTCGCTGATATCACCGACATTCAACAGCACGCTGTTCGGAAATATTCCGCGCCTGAGGGAATTTAGCGTGACCGGCGTTTTTGATGTTGGCATGTATGAGTATGATGCTTCTGTTATGTTCATGCCGCTTGATATTGCACAAAGGTTTTTCGGCATGGGCAGTAGCGTTACAGCGGTAGAAGTAATGGTGAGCGACCCGAAAGACCTTACCCGCGTTAAGGCTGAGATAACCGCTTTGGTTCAGGATTCCCCTTACTACATAACCGATTGGCGCGAGGCAAATTCCGGCTTTATCGAATCTATCGATGTGCAGTCTAACGTATTATTTTTGATACTGGGGCTGATAATACTTGTAGCGGCGTTCAATATAATTTCCGGCATGGTGATGCTGGTGAGCGATAAGAACAAAGAAGTTGCGATACTTCGCACAATAGGCCTGAAGCGCCGCAGCGTGATACGTATATTTATGATATGCGGCTCGGCCATCGGGTTTTTAGGAACGCTGTTCGGACTTGGCATTGGCCTTGCATTCGCGAGCAATATTGAAGAGATACGCCTGTGGCTGGAAAGCATGACGAACACCAACCTGTTCGCGGCAGAGATATACTTCCTCTCTCAACTTCCTGCAGAGGTGAGAATGGGCGATGTTATAAATATCGTAGGACTTTCCTTCGGGCTTTCGCTGCTTTCAACCATATATCCGGCGTGGAAAGCAAGCCGCATCCAACCGGCGGAGGCACTGAAATATGAGTAATGCCATAACCGTAAATGATCTGGTGAAGAAGTTCCCTCAGGGCAAAGAAAGTATTACCGTACTTAACAAGGTATCGCTGGAAGTTAAGAAAGGCGAATCTGTAGCGCTGATGGGCGAGAGCGGCAGCGGCAAATCTACCCTGCTTCAGATAATAAGCGGGATAATGGATTTTGACTCCGGCAGCATAAGCCTGCTGGGTAATGAGCTGGCGAAGCTTTCCGACAATAAAAAGACCGAGCTGCGACTGAAGCATTTAGGCTTTGTTTACCAGTACCACCACCTGCTTTCGGACTTTAGCGCGCTGGAGAACGTTATACTGCCACAGAAAATGCTGGGAACACCTGCTAAAAAGGCCGAACAGCACGCAAAAGACCTGCTCGAAAAGCTTGGTCTGACCGATAGGCTGAATCATCGCCCTGCAGAGCTTTCCGGCGGCCAGCAACAACGCGTTGCCATAGCCCGCGCCCTGGCCAACAACCCAGGCATAATATTTGCCGATGAGCCTACCGGCAACCTGGACGCGCATAACGCAAAAGCCGTTATGGACCTGTTCATAGAACTGGCCGCAGAACGCAGCACAACCCTTGTAATTGCGACACACAGCGAAACTATTTCCAAACGAACAGGTCGCATTTTTACCCTTTGAAATGCATAAGAAAAAGCTTTTGCTATCTTGATTCAGAACTGTTAATTTTATAGTTCATAGCTGTTGATTTTTGTGTTACACTCGCTAGATTATCTGTCAGAATAATCAGCATATTAGGGTTTATAGAGACAATGAAAAAATTACTCGCGAAGAAAGAAGGCGATAAACAAAAGAGCCCTTCACGTATCAAAAACTGGTATCAGGACAGATACGAAACCGTTCTTATCCAACGTAACTTCATGTTCCTGCTTGTTATTGGCTTTATGGTGATATTCGCATTCACCATTACCGGTATTATTGAGCTGAACAACACAAAGGTATATGAGCCCTTTATTGTGCAAATAGAGGAAAGCACCGGCATCATCACCAAAGTTGATAACGAAGAAGTTAAAAAACTACCGGCTGAGAAAGCTGTAAGAAATGCTTCTCTTGTGCGTTACGTTCTGGCCAGAGAAAGCTATAACTACACTGACCACCGTTATAATTACACTCAAATAGTAAGGCTGATGTCCAGCAAAGATGTTTACAGTATATTCAGCGGCATGGTAAGCAGCACCACTGCGGGAAGCCCGGTTGCACTTGGCTTTGAAGGCAGGGTAGATGTAAAGATAAAATCTATTACCGACCTCGATCCATCTAAGAACCTTGTGCAGATACGCATAAGCAAAGCAAGGGTTCGCGCTACATCTAACATCGATAGCGAGTCAGAATTCAAGAAAAATGAAAAAAGCTACATAGTAAAACTTCAGTACGGATACAGAGATCTTAACCTCTCTGAAACCGAAAGATATATTAACCCGCTTGGCATGCAGGTAACTGCATACGACATAACCCAGGAAGTAAATGTTAAAAATCTGTAAAATTTTCGTTCTGACGCTCGTTCTTTCCGGATTTGCACCCGTGGCGCTTGCGCAGGATGCAACGGGTTCTGACACCCGTATACGCACGTTCATCTATGGTAAGAACGATGTATTCCGCATAAACACGGTATATGGCTACCAGACCCTGGTGGAACTTGACCCGGAAGAAAAGATAATGACCATGTCTATCGGTAATCCTAGCCTGTTCCGCATTATACCGACCGCAAACCGCATGTTTATCAAGGCGCTTATAAACAACCAGCTTACAAATATGACGCTTATTACCGATAAGCGTATATACCAGATCGAGCTTTCTTCTTACACGGCTAATCCGGATGACCTGATGTATGTTGTTCGCTTTGCCTATCCGGATGGCTCGGCTACTGCAACTATGGACTCAGCTTCACAGCCAATGAGCCTTTACTCACCGCTAAAGATAAGCCAGTCAGGATCTTCCTTCGACCTGCCTTCTATGCCTTCTCTCGGCACTCCTAATGTTCCGCTTTCTATACAGTATAATCAAGAAGGTTACAAACCTCTGGACAGAAACAAAGGCTTTCAAAACTTTAAGCCAGGGGTTCAAGCACCTACGGTACGTTTAAACTAACAACTTTACCAACGAATATCCGGTTTTAATATGGCTGATAAAGATGATTTTGAGAATGAGGATCTGGGACCTCTAAATGAAGGTACCGGACATTCTGATGACCTTGGAAAAAGGCCGGGACGCGAATATTCCTCAGATTCTCAAGATGATGATCTGGCTGATAGTATACCGGCTGTTTCTGTTGCCAAGAAAAAGAACGCAATGATAGCTATTGGCGGCTTTATGCTGCTGATGTTTGTTGTTTACTCTCTCATGGGTTCCGGGGACAAAAAAGCTTCGAAACGAAAAACTGAAATTCAGCAGATGCAGGACGAAAATCGTAAGTCTGCTCCTGTTCCTAGATCAGCAAGAGGCGAAGGCGTAGGAAACGTTGTATCTCCAAGTGCAGCTCTTCCTGGGCAGGAAGGCGTTCCATCAATGCCTAACCTTGCCAGCAGAACTGCTCAGCCTGTTGTACAGGAAACCCTGCCACCACCGCCAACACTACCTCCTATCTACGATCCGGCAAGTATCTACATACGTGAAGGCTCCGGTAACTCAGCTACTTCTGCACCTTCCGGCGCAGGCGCTTTTCAGCAGCGTTATACACAGCAACGTACAAGGCTGCCCGAGGTTGATTCAGGATTCAGCAGCGGCAGGTCTACAGGTATGACCCCTTCTCTGCCGGGCGAATTTGATGGGCTTGATCCTGAAGCCAGGGCCACCCTTGAAAAAGATAGAAAACAACGCGTAACGGCCAACATGTTTGTAGGCGGAAGCCGCGCAGGAGGGCCTACACGTAAATCTGACGGAACTATGAGCTCT
>JAMHZE010000043.1:0-1002 GCA_035909535.1 Rickettsiales bacterium
TTGTGGCAGCAGCGAAGGCCGCCCAGCTTTATCTTGATAATCTCAGGGAGTTAGAAGACGCTCGGAATCTTTTCGTAGTTAGTTCAGCATCAGCAGAGGCCCAAATGAAGGCGTTAATTATTGCTTCTAAAAATCGGAATCTTTCATTCGATGAACAAAAGAAAAAGATTGAAGAGGCCCTTAAAATAGAGAAAGAACTTACGGCCCAGCGGGTAGAGTTAGCCCGTAAGGAAGAGGTAATAAAGATTAAACAGATTGCTTTAGATCGCGGCTTAAGGCAAGCTGAAAGCGAAACATTCGATCAGTTCGTTCAAAGACTTTTAACCGGCAAGAAGTTACGCGAAGATGAACTTGAACTAAGCAACGAACAACGTCAGGAGGTAGCAAAACTTTCAGCCGCAAGGATAAACGCAGAAACGGAAACGCTTGCCTTTCAAGAGAAAGCCGCTAATATGCTGGCGGCTATTGATGAGAAAAAACAGGCAGCATACGAGAAGTCAGCGGCACTGGCTCAAAAAGAAGCCGAGGCTATAACCCTTCGCAATGAAGCCCTAACCAAAAGCCTTGAACTTATTTCTATGGAATTAGAAATGAGGTTGCAAATAGATGAAGCCGAAATAAACCGTGCGCTGAGGCGTGAAGAAGAGGCCCAAAGAATGGCCGACTCAATTGTGTTTCAAAACGAATTAGAAGAAGAGGTTACCGAACAATATGATGCCCAAACACAAAAAAGAATAGCCCTTGCGAAGTGGAGACTTAACGAAGAAAAGAAAACCGAAGCGCAAAGGGTAGCGGGCTATGGTCAGGCAGCGGGGCAGATAGCAACACTGTTTAAACAAGAATCCCAGGCGTATAAACTATTAAGAACAGGGCAGGCGGTAATTGATACATACGCAGCAGCAACCACAGCCCTTGCTCCACCACCTGCGGGAGCGGGGCCAATATTAGGGCCAATATTCGCGGCCATTGCAATTGCCACAGGGTTAAAGAATATTGCCACTA
>JAMHZE010000044.1:0-3248 GCA_035909535.1 Rickettsiales bacterium
CTCTCATCTGCCGCAACAAAGTTAGAAGGTACCATCACCGAAACGGCGTTGAACATCTTCTGCGCGGTAAGCGTGTATGGCAGTTTATCGCCCGTTTGAGCCATAACAGGGGTGCTAAGGGCAAAAATGGCTAGTAATATCAGCAGTTTTTTCATATTTTTCATGATAATCTGATTGCCGTAAGCTGTAAATATATATAATATAGCCTGCTAATTACAGGGTGTTACAGGGGGCTTACATGGCAGCATTTACATCACCAATTAAAAAAGAGAACTTTCTTACTAAGTCAGCGCTCGCTACTCAAGAATCCGGCATCAGGCTGCGTAATGCCGCCGTGCGCGATAAAGAATCCACGGTAAATCTAAGTATCGGCATCTCATATCTTCCAACAGTGCTTTCTGATAACGAACTCAAAGAAGTTCTTTCTCAAACCATACGCGGAGATTTTCTTGGCCCTTACACGGGTGTTGCTGGCCTGCCTGCGTTTAAAGATGCGGTAAAGACCCGTGCAGCAAAACTATATGGTGAAGATTATAAAAATGCTGATGCCATACCGCAAAATGGTTCTCAGCAATCAATGCTTACCCTTGCGCTAGGTTTTCTTGATCCTGACGATAAAAAATGTAATGAACTTCTTGTGCCAACGCCAAACTTCCCTAATGCATCGGGCAGTTTCGAGCTCACCGGCCGTGATGTGCGTTATGTTCAAGCACCTAAAGAGAACGGCTTCATGCCAACTGGTAACTGGCTGCGCGAGCACGTAGATAGATTCACAAAAGCGGTTCTTATAACCATTCCCAACAATCCTGCCGGCGGTTCAACTAACGAACAGCAAGCGAAAGATATAGCTAATGCTGTTAACGAACTTGTAGAAAAACATCCTAACCTGATGTTCTTTTTTGATAACGCTTATGCCGGCATGGAAGCCAAAGGCGCCGTATCGCCGATCAAATTCCTTTCCGACGAGGCCAAGGATCGCTCAATAATAAGTGAAACATTCTCCAAGCAGTTTGGTAATTCCAACGCGCGCTTGGGTTGGATAGTCGGCAACCCGGAACTGCTGAAAGAGCTCGATGGCATCATCGCCAAAACAACAAATAACATTCAGGCTTTCTCTCAGCTGCTTGCCGTCAAGGCAATGGATAAGCTCGATAAGTATCCGCAAATATCCGAAGCCATAGCCAATGAATACGAGTACAGGGTTGGTTATGTTCTCGGCGCTATAGATCAGGTAAAGGGCAAGCTCGGCCAGTCAGCTAGCAGTACAAATAATCTTCCGGGCGGCATGTTTGCTTTTTCTCCAAGCCCGCTTAATGATATTGCAATACCTAACGCGATAAAGAACGAGATGTCTCCGGTCAATCGCAATAAACAGGTAGGCACTGAAGGCTTTATAAAAAGCTCAGGCGATGTCGCCGATGTACTTGCTTATGCAAGCAACATAAAAGTTCCTGGCCTAAAAGCCCCGCTGAAAGATGTGGTAGTGGTAGAAGGTGATGGCTTTAACATGACGAAGGAAAAAGATGGCGTCGGCAATCCGGATATGTTCATCCGCATGGCCGCCAACCGCGATCCTATCCAGCTTGCGCAGGCAGCTTTGTCAATGTGGGTAGTAACAGAGCAATCCCGTGCCGAGCAGGCCGCACTCGCGAATGATAAAAATGCAGATGCTTCAAAAGTAACCATCGCTCCGGAAAAGGTAGAGCAGATGAACCTATGGTATAGTAGCCAGCTCCAGAAGGAGAAGGAAAGGCTGCACGGCATAAATGAAAATATCGCAGGTAACGCAGCCCCGGAAGTGAAAGATTTCTACAAAAGGCTCTACGATAATGACTACCGCGCACAGCAGCGCGAAGCCGTACTCGCCTCTCTGGAAGATAAAGTGGCCGCACTCCCGGAAAAGACCTGGGCAGGCAGCGTAAAAGCCGGTGAGGGCAGCGCGCAAGGCAGAAACGGTAAGGCGTAAAAGTTCTGGTTGTAAGTTTTTTCTTTTAGATAAATAATGCAATCGAACTTTAAAATTCGGAACTCATGCTCATAGCAATAGATGGCCCGGCGGCAAGCGGCAAAGGTACTGTCGCAAAACAGATAGCCGCCCATTATAACCTCGAATATCTCGATACCGGCCGTCTTTACCGTCTGGTTGGCTGGCAGCTTATGCAAAAGATCGGTGTGCCGTCCTTATCTTCCGCACCCGCCGCTATAGAAATTTCCCAGAGCCTTGATCTTACCAATATCAACTCCGAAGAGCTGGAAACCGAAAAGGTCGGTGCCGCTGCTTCCATAGTTTCCGCCATACCGGAAGTTCGAGGCCACCTGCTGGATTTTCAGCGACGTGTAGCTGGCAATCCGCGTGGCGCAGTGCTTGATGGCCGCGATATCGGCACGGTGGTATGTCCTAATGCAGATTTCAAATTCTACATCACCGCAGCGGCAGCAACCCGTGCTAACAGGCGCTACAGCCAGTTAAAGGCTCGCGGTAAAAATGTTACCGAAGAAGGCATATTGCAGGATATCATCTCCCGTGATGAGCGCGATAGCGGCCGCAAGGTTGCCCCGCTAGTGGCCGCTATAGATGCCATATATATAGATACTACCGAAATGGGTGTTGATGATGTTTTTGACAAAGTTAAAAACATTATCGGTGAAAACCGCTAAAAAATCCTCGTTTTGCTTGACACTCGCTGCTATCCGCTGTAGAAGCCCCCTCAAGTGCTGATTTTTCCAAATTGCGGGCACTATAAACAAACAGCTAAAGCGGGTGATGAATCGTCGCCTCCGCGGCGATTTTTTTTGTGCGGTGCATGCCTTTGGCTGCGCCTTGCAAGCGGCTCTCCTTATGGGGCAGGTGCTGTCACTTTCTTTATCTCCGTTTGTTTAACTTATGCAGTTTGGCGTAACAATAAATGGAGACTCAAAATGAGAATATCTATCTTACTTACTTTTGCCGCCGCGTTATTAGGCTCGGCGGGCAACAATGCTAATGCAAGCGAATACGGTTCACAAAACGCAGTTCAGTATTGGCAGCCGCCCGCTATAGTCGCCCAACCGGTGTATGTATATTATATAGTACAGCCTTATTACAGCAGCGTAGATGAGGTCACACCCATCCGTGAAGAAAGCCCTTCGCATGCAATTTCTGCTGGCGATCAGGTAAATAGCCGCGCAACAAACTGGCATAACGCCCCTGCAGTTGCCGAATCTCAAGTACCTTACGAAATATATTAGCCGTTAAAATGCCGCAATAT
>JAMHZE010000045.1:0-9916 GCA_035909535.1 Rickettsiales bacterium
TTTTCTTTTGGAACAGAATTCGGTTGCGGCGTGGCGGCAGGAGTGGCTTCTTGCACAGGAGGTTTTTGTAGCACAGGTTCTGGTGCTGCCGGAGTGTTTTTTACAGCTGGTGTTTCTGGTTTAGGCTCTGGCCTTTCAGGTGTTTCCGGTTTTGGGGCAGCTTTTATCTCAGCTTCTGGCTTTTGCACAGGCGGCTTTTGATCCTCTGTCGGCTTTGAAGGCTCTACTTTTACCTGCCTGTTATCATTCAGCTGTGAAGAAGGTTTTGCCGTAACAGGCGAAGTATTATCCTTAACAGGAGAGGTTTTTCTTTCGTTAGTTACTTGAGGCGGCACGGCCTCTGGCTTATTACCCGGGGCTTCCTGTACAGTCACTGTAGTTTTTACCTTATCGCTTACAGGTGGCTGCGAAAGAGGCTTAGGCGAGGTCAGCGCTACTTCTGCCCTCGATGGAATAGATTTATCTGCGGGCGCAGGTGCTGGCCTTGAAGTAACTTCCATTTTTTGCTCTGGCTTTTGCGCCTGAGCAGATGGAGTGGACACGGGCTTTGCGACTGGAGCTTCAACTTTTGGCGCAGCCTTTGCTTCAATTGGAACATCTTTCACTACCGAAGGTTTTGGCGCTTGAATAGTTGGCGGCTCTGGCCTCTTTTCATCTGCTGGCTTAGAAGTAGATGAAGTGTTTTTAGGAGCCTGCTCTACTGATGGCAGGGTTTTTACAGCAGGTGCTTGCGGCTTTGGTGTGGCCGCTGTTTCTACCGGCCTATCTTTTGCAAAAGAATCTGGTGTAGGCTTTTTGCCCGCGTTCATATGCTGCTGACGTTCTGCCTCTGTAACTGTTGGAGTTTCCGCGGTTCTGCGAGAAGGCTGGGATTCAGTTTTTGGCAGCGCTACTTCCTGCACCCCTCTCCTCTCAGGAGTTTTTTCCCTTTGTTGAACTGGTTTTTCTAAACCCTGGTTATTTGTAGTGTTCTGCTTTTCCTGACGCTCGGTTATTCTCCTATGTACCTCCTCCATACGGCGCTGTTTTTCAGTGACATCAGCCGCTGGAATTTCTTGTTTTCTAGTATCTTTTAAATCTTGCGCGGGGGCTGGTTTTGTAGAATTGCCGGCATTGGCTAAGCGCTGTTTTTCAGCAGTATTCATGCTGCGTTCTGCTGCCAGCGTATCCTGACCATTTTTTATTTTTCGCTCTGTATCACCAAGTTTTTGTATATTTGTTGCAGGATCAATTTTACGTTCAGATTTTTCTGCAGGCGGCATTTCCGATCTGGAACGAAGCCTGTTCATCTCTATCTGCTGCCTTTCTGCACGCTCGGCAAACTTCTGCATCTCTGTTGAAGTTGTTTTAAGCTGCGCACGAACAGTGCTGTTTTCCGGCAGGCTACGCTCTAGCTCTTTCATCTGCTTTGTTACTGAAGAAAGGTTTTCTTTTGAAAACTTACCTGTTTCGATACTTCGTATCTCCTGCTGGATACGGGTTATTCTATTCGCTACTTCACGGCTTTCTGCGGTGTTTTGCGTATTAAGACGGGCGGATGTGCGCTCTAAATTTTTATCCATTTTCTCAGCGGTCTTTTCAATCTTTGCCGATTGTATATCCAGTTTTTCACGGATAGAATTCTGGCTGGCGCCTCGCATTTCAGCCGCTGTTGACCTGCTGGTTTTTATTCTTTCCGATATAATGTTGGAATCTTTAGCAGCAAGGTTTTGCTTAAGGCTTGGGTCTTTCTCGATTTTTGCGGATATATCATTGAGGTTACGGTTAAGCTTTTCAACCTGAGTAACGCCCCTTGCCTGCCCCGCCTCCATTTTGTTCATCTGCGAGATAGCTTCACGCATTTTTGTAGCAAGCTCTTTATGCTGCGGAAGCTGAGAACTCTCGACCGTTTTCAATGTATGTTGCAGGGCTTCTTTTGTAGCACGGTTATCAGCAACCAGACGGCTCTGCAACTTTGCCATGTCGGCAGCCTTTGTATTGATAGGTTGTTTTTCCGGCAGTGGTTTTGCATCGCGCGTAGCTTCTTTGACAGGCTTTTGCTCCTGAATGGCAGCAGGTTTTTGTGCTTCCGGCTTCTGTTCTGGCTTCACGGTGTTTGAGTTTTTTACTGCTACAGGTTCTACAGGTCTTTGTTCAGACTTAACCGGTTTCTGCTCTTTGCCAGCCGCATCCATCTGCCTTTGCTTCAGCGCTGTATCCAGCTGAGGCTTGGCCTCTGCTGCTGGGGTTTTGACAGGTTGTGTTGGTTGTTTAGCGGGCTCTTTACCTGTAGTTGGTTGCACCTGTTGTGTTATCGGCTTTTCTTTATTTGCGGCATCTTTTATCTGCTGAATACGAGCAGTATCCACAGTTGGTTGTTTAGGTGCTTGAGTTTGTTTTTCAGCGGTTAGCTTTACTTCTGTTACTGGCTTTGCAGTGACCTCCGGCTTAAGTTCTTTTTGCGTTTTTAGCGGCTGCTCCTGCTTTAATTCTGGCTTCTGCTCAGGCTTAATTGGTTTTTGTTCTTTACCAGCAGCATCCATTTGCCTTTGTTTTATCGCAGTTTCCGCTGTTGCTATGGTTGCTTTATCAACCTGTTTTACACTTTCTTTGACAGCTTTAGTGTTATCGGTTAGGGTTTTGACCTCTTTCGAAAGTTCTGCCTTGAGCTCTGGCTTTGCATTAAGCTTCTCGAGCCTTTTGGATATTTCATTAAGATCTTTATCCAGCTTTTCCATCTGTTGTGGTTTGCGGATATCAACCTTCTCAAGATCTTTCGATACTGTTTTAAGCTGCTGCGCAAGCCTGCGGGATTCTTCCGTGCCGTTCTTTTCGAGCATTACTGCGGTTTTATTCAGGCTTTCCTTCAAGCTGCGGCTGGCCTCTGTTATTTTATTTACAGCCTGTTCTTTTGCTGCGGTAAGTTGCGGCTGTTTTTCAAGCGGCTTTAGTAGCTCGGCTTTTTGTGCAGTAACTTCTATTTTGAGAGCCTGACCGTTTATCTTTTCCACACGTTTGGAGATATCTTCCAGCGCAGGCTTAACGGCTTTATCTGCGTTTTTTGTATCGAGCTGCGTGGCGAGTTCTTTTATCTTCTCGATATGTTTTTGCGGCTGCTTCTCTGCTACTGCCTGTTTTAGCTGCTGTTGCAGCTTCTGGAGTTTTTCCAGCTGTTTTGATTGCTCCGGAGATATTGCTTTGCTTTCCAGCTTTGCGGAGAGATCCCTCACCTGCTTTTCTACCACTTTATCAAGCTTCTCGATGTTCTTTTGCAGTGTTGCGGTGCTGCGTTCCAGCTTTTGCTGAACGGCGGAATCCTTTACCTCAAGTAGCTTTGTTTTTTGAGTGGCAAGTGCCTGCTGCTGGGTTTTAAGCTCGGTTACATCTTTCTGCAGTTCTTTTTGCAGCGGCTTTACGGCCTCGAGCTTTTTGATAGTTTCGGCAAGGTTTTTATTTACGGCCTCTATTTGCTGAATTGTAGGTTTTTTGACCTCTGCAAGCTTTTGTACCTGCGCAGTTACTTCAGCTATCTTGGCAACAAGCTTTGGTTCCTGACGGTTGCTTTCCAGCAGTTTGGCTATACGGTTTAGCGTTTCTGCCGTTACAGGGGAGACCTCTTTAGTTTTAACTGCAACTTCTTTCTGGATGCGTTGCTGGACTTCTGTATTTGCGGTTTTTGCAGGTTCACGCAGTTTGCGAGAGATGTTATTTTCAACTACTTTATTATCTTTTACCACAGCTTTGACTTCCACCTGCTTGCGGGAAAGCTTTGTGATATCGGCCTCGAGCCTTTTTACCTGCACGGCCTGTTTTTCGATATTAGCAGATGCAGCCTTAAGCTGCGGGATATTATCTTTCAGTACGGCTTGAAGCAGTTTGCTGTTATCTATCTTCAGCTCTATTTTTTGCAGCTGGGTGGTTAGCTTGTTCAGAACTTCAGTTGTGGCAAGCTGCTTTGCAGGCTGCTTAAGAAGCTGCTGGAGTTTCTCCACCTGCTTTGCAAGGTCTTTAACTTCCGGCTGGTTGTTATTGCGGCTGAGCTGGGAAAGTTTATCAGACATTTCCTTCAGGTTCTTGCGCAGCATTTCGCGAGAAGGCTCCAGCTTAGTGGCAACTTCCTTCAGCTCTCTTTGCGGTTGGCGGAGTTTTTCTGTCGCTATCTTTTCAACCGTTATGGCAAGCTTTACGGTATTTTTGCTTAATGCGCGGATATCTTTGCCGAGATCTGCGGTTGGCTCTGTTTTTTGAAGGGTTTTGTTTATCTCGGTAAGGTTTTTAAGCAGCTTTTGAGTGGGCGGCTCTTTCTGGGTTATTTCGAGCTTGCGGGTTAGAGCTATGCCCTCCTTTAGCTTTTCGATGAGCTGGTTATTCTCAGGGCGGTTCTGCTCGACCAGCTTTTTCATAACACGGTTAAGGCTGCGAGCAGTTTCGCTAAGGTTCTTATCGAGCTGTTTTTCGTTATGCTTTGTGGCTGCGGCGGCCTTTTGTACTGAAGGAGGCTGCTTGCTGCGCAGTTCTTCCACGTTATGGGAAAGTTTTACCGCTTTTGTAAGACTGTCATCGAGCTTTTTGATAACTTCATTCAGCTTCTGGCTTTCCGGCTGGGCAGCTTTGATCTGAATCTTTATCTTCTCTATTTTTTCTACGAGAGTGTTGAGCTCTTTGCTATCTGGTGTTTTTTGTTTTTTAAGGGCTTTTGTTATGAGTTCTATATCGCGCAGAAGCTTTGAATGCTGGTGTTTTTCAGCGCCTACAGGTTCTTTTTTTATTATTCTGGCAATAGTGTTGAGTTCTGCCACCGCAGATTTTACCTGCTGCTGCATTTGCCTTTGTATCTGGCTGGATTGCGCCTTGTAAACCATTTGCTCGGCACGCTGGCGTATATCATCGGCTATCAGGGTTTTATACTGACGCGCGCTTTCGACCAGAAGTTTTGCATTGAAGTTCTGTGGCTGCTGTGAAAGCAGCTGCGTGCGCATCATCTTAAGCGCCTCACCCATGCTTATATATCTTTCAATATCGTCTATTATTTTTTCAGAGATGATGCGGGAACTGATATTGCTCATCATTTCTTCTGCGGTGGTGAGCAGCACCAGCATTTCCTGCTGGGAGTTGGCCATACCGGCCAGCAGCATTATCTCACCTTCAAAACTGTCATCTTTGAAATCGAGCGATTTGGGATTTTTTTCAACAAAGGTCTTTAGGGCGGAGCTGCGGTCAGACTCAAAAATGCCGCGCATGGAGGTAAAGGAACGCTCGGCTGTCATCTGCTCATCTGTGAGCTTTGAGACATCTATAGCATTATTTCCATTATCATCTTTTTTACCTGAAAAACGCTCGACAAAGCTATCGGCGGTCTGGATATCCTGCCAATCTTTGTGGCCGACGCGCTCGGCAAAGTTTTTCTTTTGTATCAGAGACATAGATGGATAATAACCGCCATAATGGCTTTAATAATGATAATCATTATCATTATTAGCGGGGGTGTCAATAGTTATTGATAATAATTATCATTATCAGTTAGTTTAAGGGAGGGATTTGAAGGGTTTAAGGGGTAATGGTTGGGGGTGGAGAGAGTGTGGGGGGGGATGTTGGGCTGGTGTTGAGGGGGGACGTTGGTGGCGCTAGGATAGCTTATGAGGGATATTGGATGAGTGGGAGATGTTAAGAGAAGTATAGAGAAGGCAGAAAGGTAAAGCTCCGGCCACACGTAAAACGCATGGCCGGAACTACTATATTACATTACCGAGCAATTGCCTGAAGCATTTGCCAGATCAACATCATCACCTAGGAAGCTGTTACCAAAGCTTGTAGCGCAATCTGACGGAGCAGAAGCACCACCACCTGCAGCAGGAGCTATGGCACTAAGTTCTGAAGGAGAAGCGCCGGCAAACGAATTAACAGTGTTTGAAAGACTGTTAAGGCTTACTTTGATATCGTTAAGCACGTTGAATGGAGTTATCTTAGCTGTTTTGAAAGCAGGATTATCCAGAGCCTTACCGATAGATGATACGTGGTTATAGTATACATCACCCTGGTTTGTACGCTTGGCTATATCGTTAGCAAGGTTACCAAGGTTGAAACCAGCCGGGAACAGTATTGTACCAAGCGCGTTGTTATCGTTATGGTCTATTATCATGCTGGACAGGATAACATTGGTGTTATTGTACGGACCAGCAACACCTACAAAATCAACACCGGAAACATCACCATCCATGGTGCTGTTTATCAGCTCGATATAGTATGTGTAACCTACGCCGAATACAGTATCACCGAACTGCATATCGCCAAGATCCAGGAAGTCGCTCACAGGGCCGCCCGATACGTTCTCGAACTGCCATGCAACTGGTGCAGTGCTTGCAAGAACTACACCGGAAACCTCAGCTTCGCTCAGGTCTGTAGCGTTCTGGAACCTGATAGTAGCTATGTTCTCTGAACCGTTGAACAATACGTTATCAAGGGTAAGGTCTATAGGGCCGCCATTACCATCTACAATCAGAGAGTAAGCAGTGTTAGCACCGCCTCTGAAGATAGAATCAGTTATGTTCAGGTTATCAAAGCCACCAAGTGCATATACGCCGATGCCGTTGTTTCTGAACAGAGAGTTGCTGATGTAAGTATCTGTAGAACCATCAACCATGATGCCGGCGTTACCGTTACGGGCAAAGTTGCTGAATGAAACATTCAGGTCTTCAGAACCAGTAGTGTAGATACCGTTATTGCCGTTGCGGGATATGTTGCTGAAGATGATGCGTGCATCGTCAGAATTATCCAGACTAATACCGTTATTACCGTTACGGCTGATATTGGAAGCTACCACCAGAAGATCGTCAGAACGTTCTGCATTGATACCATCGTTACCGTTGCGGCGGATATTGCTTAGTATCACCCTTGCATTATCAGAACGGTCTAGTTCGATACCGTTATCGCCGTTGCGGCTGATGTTAGAAGCTACCACCAGAAGGTCATCTGAGCGGGTTGCATCGATACCATCGAAGCGGTTGTTAGAGATGTTGCTTAGTATAACTTTAGCGTCGTCAGAGCGATCAAGGTTGATACCATCATCGTTACCGGTGATGTTGGAAGCTACAACCAGCAGATCATCAGAACGGGTAGCATCTATACCATTGCCGCCGTTGTTAGAGATGTTGCTTAGTATAACTTTAGCATCATCGGAGCGGTCTAGTTCGATACCGTTATCGCCGTTACCGGAAACGTTAGAAAGCACTACCAACAGATCATCTGAGCGGGTTGCATCTATACCATCGAAACGGTTGTTAGAAACGTTGCTCAGTATAACTTTAGCGTCGTCAGAGCGATCGAGGTTGATACCATCATCGTTACCGCTGATGTTAGAAAGAACAACCAGAAGATCATCAGACTGCGTAGCATCTATACCATTGCCGCCATTGTTAGAGATGTTGCTGAGTATGATGTTAGCATCATCGGAGCGGAACAGCTGAACGCCGTTATCGCCGTTGCCGGAAACGTTAGAAGCTACAAGGTTAAGCTTGCTGTTACGGGCATCTATACCATCATCAACGTTGCCGGAGATGTTGGAAAGAAGGATGTTACCAGTGCTGCCTGATTCCAGGCGGATACCATCATTACCGTTGTTGTTAACGGTAGAAAGCAGAGAGTTAACAGTTGAACCGTTAGAGGCTTCGATACCGTTATTACCGTTAAGCGCGATAGCAGAAAGTGCTACGTTAGCCTGAGAGTTGTTGAGGTCTATACCGTCATCGCCGTTAGCAACTATAGCTGAAAGCGCAGAATTAACCTGAGAACCATTGTTAGCATCGATACCATCATCAAGGTTGCCAGCTACTACTGAAAGCAGCAGGTTAGCTTGAGAATCATTCAGGTGGATACCATCGTTACCGTTACCGGCTACAGCAGTTAGAAGCAGGTTCACTTGAGAACCGTTGGAAGCTTCAATACCGTTATTGCCGTTAAGCGCGATAGCAGAAAGTGCTACGTTAGCCTGAGAGTTGTTCAGGTCTATACCGTCATCACCATTCAGGGTTATAGCGGAAAGAAGCGCATTAACCTGAGAACCATTGTTAGCATCGATACCGTCATCAGCGTTAGCAGCTACAAGGGTAAGCAGAAGGTTCGCTTCTGAGTTATCCAGGTATATACCGTTATCGAAGTTACCCGCAATAACGCTCAGCAGAGAATTGAATGTAGAGCTGTTCTTAGCTTCTACACCGTTATCTGCGTTAAGTGCGATAGCCGACAGGGTTACGTTAGCCTGAGAGTTGTTGAGGTCTATACCGTCATCGAAGTTACCTATTACCGCTGAAAGGGTAAGGTCGAAGCTGGAGTCATTAGCGTCGATACCATCATCACCGTTTAAGGTTATAAGGCTACCGAATATGCCAACGCCATTAGAGCTGTTAAGTTCGATACCGTTATCGAAGTTGCCTGCAACCACTACGTTGTTGATGTTGAGAGATGTAGAGCTAGTAGCATCTATACCGTCATCTGCGTTGAGAGCGAACAGACCACCTGTTATAGTAGTGCCAAGGTCGCTTTCAAGATCAACACCATCACCGAAGTTAGCGATAGCGAACACGTTGTTGATATCCAGGCCGATTGAAGCATCTGCGGAGATACCATCATCTGCGTTAAGAGCGAACAGACCACCATTTACATCTGTGCCTACATCACCGTTCAGATCAAGGCCGTCATCAAAGTTAGCTATTGCGAATACGCTGTTGAATGTAGCGCCAGCTGTGCCGTTTGCCTGTATACCATCGTTAGCGTTAAGGGCGAACAGGCCGCCATTTACCGTAGCGAGTGCTGTACCGTTAAGTTCCAGACCGTTATTGAAGTTACCGATAGCGAATACGTTGTTGAACTCTGAGTTTACGCCGCCGTTATCCTGTACGCCGTTAGCACCATTCAGGGCAACAAGTACATCAGAAACAGTTGCATCCAGAGTAGAGTTAAGCTGGATACCGTTATTGAAGTTGCCTACTAGAATGCTGTCGTGGATGTTTGCATCAAGGCCGCCATTTACTTCTATACCATTGTCAAAGTTCAGCAGGAATACTGAATCTTTTACTTCCAGGTTGTTAGAGCTGTTAGAACGCAGACCATCTGTGAAGTTAGCCACAAAATATGTCTGGTCTATCACTGCATCATGAGAGGTGTTGAGTTCTATACCAACGCCGTTAAGCGCGATAAGTGTAGGATCAACGAACAGGCTGTCTGAGTAGTTTGCCTGTATACCAGCACCAAGGTTAAGCGCTATCAGGGAATCTATCACCTCAGCGTTATAGCTACTGTTGAGTTCGATACCATTGCCCAGAGTACCTGCAACAACCGAGTTACGGAACGAGAAGTTCTCAGAACCGTTAACAGTTACACCATTACCTAGAGAACCAGCTATTATAGAGCCGTTGATTATCTCGGCATTATCTGAGCCATCGATTATCACGCCGGCACCAAGGCCAAGCAGAACATCGGTGTTATCTATTGTCAGGCCATCAGAGCCTTGCGAATAGATACCAACAAGTGCGCCTAGTATCTCAGAGTTTTTGATGGTGTTATCAACACCGCCGAATTCTGTTATACCAACGCCGTTGATAGCTATGTTAACGCCATCTACCGTTGCGCGTGTAGTGTTGTTAAGGTGGATAGCATCCAGAGTGAGATTGATATCACCGCCCTGTATCAGGTTATCCGCGCCACCATCTATAAGCGCACCGATACCTGCAAGCGTGATATTGTTGTCAGTGAACTGGCCATCGCTGGAACCCGTAGAAAGAATGCCCACAAGGCTGCCCTCTATAGTATTGCCATCTGCCTTAACGCCATCTGTAGCGATTACAGTTATACCGGTTTCGTTGCCGGTTATGGTGTTATCGTTGAATTCTACGGAACCTGCATTCATTGCAAGGATACCAGCAGAAAGTATTGAGAAGTTATC
>JAMHZE010000046.1:0-34664 GCA_035909535.1 Rickettsiales bacterium
GCGCATGCGTGCCGTATGCTGAGTCAAATATTCTGTTATAAGTACCCGCACCCTGCAATATTACATGGTTATTTCTTTGAAAAATATCAGGTGTTGTTACAACAAATCCCGGTGCAGCCCTCATAGCCATAATCCCCTTGCTATGAGGCCATTTTGCCCTGTCATAGGAGTCTATAGAAAAATCTATATCTTGAGGCGGCAAGCTAACACCAAATTCTTCCTCCTTAAAGCCTATCGGCAGATAGAAGCCAGAATTATGTAAGTGCAGCCAGACACATATGTTTTCCTGACTTATCTTGCCATCATTATTACCAGATATTATGTTAGGGCCACCGAAAATAGATTCATTACATTGAGGGAAAAAGCGCTCCGGCCTGCGTATATCTCCTGGAATACCATCATATTTTGTACGGAAAGTGTTCCATGCAAGAGTAAGGCTATTGAGCTCCTTTATAGTTACGCGCAACTGCGCCTGTTTTATAAGTTCCTGACCTTGCAGTACACCACCTACCAGCAGACCGATTATCACCAACACTATTGCAAGTTCTACAAGGGTAAAGCCTGTATGGTGATTTTTCATTGCCGTTACCATCCGTTGCTGAGTTTTGGGATATCGAAGCTGGAGAAGGAGTAGTGCTTTAGGAAGCGCTGGTCGGATTCATAGAACTGGCGGAGATCGGCGATGCCGTATTTAAGCATTGCAAGACGCTCGATGCCCATGCCGAAAGCGAAGCCGCGATATTTGGTTGGGTCTATGCCGACATTTTTAAGTACGTTCGGGTGAACCATGCCGCAGCCTAATACTTCCAGCCAGTCATCGCCCTCACCTATTTTTATAACGCCGTTCTTGCGCGAGCAGCCGATATCAACTTCTGCCGATGGTTCGGTGAACGGGAAGAAAGATGCGCGGAAACGCATTTTAAGGTTTTTAACACCGAAGAAAGTATCAACGAATTCCTGCAGGCAGCCTTTTAACATGCCCATATCTACGTTCTCATCTATGTACAGGCCTTCTACCTGATGGAACATTGGCGAATGCGTCTGGTCTGAATCGCAGCGGAAAGTGCGTCCCGGCGCGATTATTTTAATAGGTGGCTTGGTATTTTCCATCGTGCGTATCTGTACCGGAGAGGTGTGAGTACGCAGCACGTATTTTTTATCCTCAGCGCCGCCATTGACGTAGAAGGTATCATGCATCTGACGCGCCGGATGGTTTTCCGGAATGTTGAGCGCGGTGAAGTTGCGGTAGTCATCTTCTATCTCGGGGCCTTCTGCCACAGAGAAGCCCATATTGGCAAAAATTTCGATAATCTCTTCAGTCACCTGTGTTACAGGGTGGATAGAACCGGCGCTTTCAGAGCGCACCGGAATGGTGACATCTATGAATTCTTTAGCCAGTTTTTCGTTCAGCGCGGCATCTTCCAGCTTTGCCTTTTTTTCATCAACTAGATTTGTAACGGCAATTTTAATTTCGTTCACCTTTGCGCCGAAGGACTTTTTCTCTTCCGGCGGGAGGGTGCCGAGCAACTTCATTTGAGAAGTGATAAGGCCGGATTTACCAAGATAATGTACGCGCAGCTGTTCAATAGACTGCAGATCTGCAGCCGTTGCGACATCTGCCGCGGCCTGTGCGGAAATTTGTTCAAGCGATAAATTTTCGGTCTGTTTTGCTGCTTCTGCCATATAGGGATTATATGGTATTAAGATGTGGGGGAAAGTAGAAATTTAATATCAACCGACCCCGCGCATTGCTAACAGGGCCGGAATGATATTTATACCTTAGGCTGCTTTTTTGCCTTTAGGAGCAAAAGAAGCCTGAGAAAGAGCCGCTTTTACCTGATCTGCAACTGCAGTGAATGCAGCAGGATCTTCAACAGCTATCTGAGCCAGAACTTTACGGTCCAGGATGATGCCGGCAAGTTTAAGGCCGTGGATCATATCTGAATAAACAAGGCCGTTCAGACGTGCAGCAGCGTTGATACGCGCAACCCAAAGGTTACGGAATGTACGCTTTTTGTTACGCCTGTCGCGGTATGCATATTGCAGACCTTTCTCGATCTTCTGGTTTGCAGGTATGAAGCAGTTATTAGAACGGCCAACATAGCCCTTAGACATTTTAAGTATTTTTTTATGACGTTTCTTCGTCATTAATCCGCCTTTTACGCGTGCCATAATATTTCTCCGTTTAAAATTTTGTTATTGCCTGGTGGTTATTGTTTACAGACCGTATGGTGTAAACTTCCTGATGATGTTAGCATCTGCCTCGTTCAGGATTGTTGTGCCGCGTTGGCGACGGATCTGAGATTTTTGGCGTTTTCTCATGTTGTGACGTTTGCCGGCCTGGGAGGCAACTACCTTGCCCGTTCCGGTCATCTTGAAGCGCTTTTTAACGCTCGATTTGGTCTTCAGTTTTGGCATTTTATTCTCCAATTAGAGGTTATTCACCACGCAAGGCAGCCATTATGTGGATATATACAATATATATCAAGCACTTGCTGTGGGCCCGAATGAACGGGAAGCGGAATATAGCCAATTTAGGGGGGAATGCAAGGGGTTTTTGCGGTTTATATGACTATACCATCTCCCAATATCTTGGAGATATCGGTATATAGCGGGGTGCCGCCACCGTAACGGGCAAATGAAAGCGTACCGGTAAAGCCGTAAGCTATTGCAGTTTCGTTGAAAATTCCGGTCAGCTCGTCCATAAAACTATCATCTACCGGGTTTTCTGTTTTAAGCACGACATCCATACTATTAACCTTACCGCGATTGCCGGCATACAGACCTTCTATGGCGATACGGCCAAGAGCGTCCTGCTCGAGCTCGAGCACGAATTTACGTTTGCCTTTAAAGTTTTGCGGGTCGCCATCCGGATCGCGCTGCACCTGAACTGTTACGAATGAGAGCTTGTTGCCATCGTAGAACGGTATCATGTAACTGTTCCATTCCAGATTTACCGGCTGGTCACCCCTGCCAATGAAATTACGCAACATGCCGAATACATCACGCAGGCGGCCAAATGTGGCATCTGATTCATGCAGGCGGTTGATAAGCAACTGGCCATCTTCGCCCAGCCAACCTTCCGGATTACCGGTTGCGGAACCGGAAAGGAACATAAGCTGACGCACATAGGCGGCTTTATCATCCGGATGCGGGAAGAAACGCTGCACATTTGCCGCCAGTGCCTGACTTGAATTGAGCAGACGCAGAAGATTTTGTAATGGAGAATCTGCGGCCTCGAGCGTTAAACGTAACGCCTGAAGATTGGTAGGATTGAGATTGAGCAATGTGTTTGCCGGATTTGCCGTAGGCTGAGTTTGAGTTGTTGCAGGCCCTGTGATAGTGAACTGCACCTGCGAACCGTTAGGTACATTGGCAAGGTTTGGTACACGGAAAGAGCCGAGCTCTGTACGGATGAGCGCCTCTTTCGCCTCCGGGAATATTTCTACCTGACCACGTATGATAAGATTTTGCAGCGCAGGCTGACCGGGTTGTTGCTGGGTTTGCACCGGCTGCGCAGGGTTAGTGGCATTAGGCACATTGGTTGGAACCTGACCTTGCGGCAATGGCTGTGTCTGAGGCTGACCTGTAGGCAACTGTACAAGCTGCTGGCCCGTTGGCGTTACCAGAGAGTTTATCTGGATATTAAAACTGTTCTGCGTGTTAAGGTTAAGATTCTGTAGTGTTTGAGGAAGCAGTGGACGAGTGGTTTCCGACAGATTGCCAGTGAACGCATTGACATTATTCACCGGCAGGAAATTACGTACCACCTGATCTCCGGTTTGCTGAGTTGTAATATTCTGCGTTGCCTGCGTGTTTAAGTTCTGTAGCGGAATATCTGCGGTGAAACGTTGTAGCTGCGGATTGGCAACCTGCACATTGGGCTGGCTTATCTGCCCCTGCAATTGCAACACCGGACGGCCATCTTTCAGCACAACATTCTGCTGCTGCACCTGTACATTTATGTTCTGGTTTCTATCAAGCGGGAAGGCTGTTTTTAAAAGAACTTCCTGCTGGCCGGAAATGAAATTTGCAAGCTGCGGTATCTGCACGCGTATAGCCCCCTGCTCTGGCGTTACAGTGCGCGATGCAGATTGCTGGTTAACAAGGCTTTGTACCTGTTGCGATAGTTTATCTATCTGGCTGCGCGCCAGATTGACCAGCGAATCAAAATTCGCGGATGATGATGGCGTTGCAGGAGCCCTGCCACCTATAAGATTATTTATGTTGAATTCAGCCATTTAGCCTGCCTGTAATTGCTATTTTACTTTCTAAAACATCAACAAGCAATGTGTTTTAAAGGCCTATTGTGCAGGCGGGGCATCAGCAGGCTGAGCTATGCTTCTTTCTGCTATCTCCTGCGGGGAAAATACTGATTTTGTGACTATATTCACGGCCTCTACCTTATGCGGGCTTACTACGCCAGATTTCTGTATAGCTTCAAACGCCGTGTCGGCTTCAACCAGTTTAAAGTTATTTTTGTCGCTATACACCCTGTACCCTCTTGTACCCTTTTGGGTGACGGTCTTTTCCTTCAGGTAAAGATCATTCAGGTCTGCCATAACACGAAAACTATTTTAAAAGACGCTTAAACCCCTGCTCAAGGTCTGCGATGATATCGTCTACATCTTCAAGGCCTATATAATATCTTATCACATCCGTATCATATTTCCCAGCGGTAACACTGCGCGCGATATCTATATTTAAAACACGAACAAGACTTTCATATCCGCCCCATGATGCACCTATCGCAAACAGATCGTAGTTGTCTATCATTTTAGATAATTTTTTCTTACCGTATTTTTTATCGAGCACGATGGAGAATAACGGAGTGGTTCCGGTGAAGTCGCGCTTCCAGAATTTATAGCCTTTATACTTATTGTATGAAGGACAAAGTATCTGCTTTACGCATTTTACCGTTGAGAGATATTGTATCACCCTTTCAAGCGAGCGGCGCTGATATTCCAGACGCGCATTCATTGTACGCATACCGCGCAGTGCCATGTAGCAATCATACGGAGAAACATACAGACCCATATTACGGAAGGTTTTATATATGGCTTCTGCCGGCTTGCCGTTTGCAGTTATGGAACCCATAAGAAGATCTGCATGGCCGTTCATGTACTTGGTGATGGCGTGAATGGAGACATCTATGCCCTTTTCAAGCGGGCTTAAGTAAAGCGGGCTTGCCCATGAGTTATCTATGGCGGTGAGCAGCTTTTTCTTCTTCGCAAGCTTTACTATGCCTTCTATGTCCTGCATCTCGAAAGTGAGAGATGAAGGAGATTCCATGAAGATAAGCTTTGTATTCGGGCGGATGAGTTTTTCGAGCGCCTGCGGAGTTATCTCCGGATCGTAATATGTAGTTTCAATGCCGAAAGATTTTAGTGTGTTGTTGCACAGCCTGCGCGTTGGGCCATAGCCTGCATCTGTTATCAGAAGGTGGTCGCCGGATTTCAGCAGCGCTTGAAGTACCACCGCTATTGCCGCAAGACCTGTTGGTGCAAGCAGGCACATATCACCGCCTTCCAGATCGCGGATAACCTCTTGCAAAGCGAAGGTTGTTTGGTTGCCTGTTATGCCGTAAGCGGCCTCGGTGATTGTGGAATCGAACATCGGTTCGTAGAATACCTCACCTTTTTCTGCGTTATCGAAGGCTTCTATGGTAGGGAATATAAGTGTAGAAGAGGAAACAATAGGCGGGTTTACCGTACCATGATGCTTTACCGAATTTCTGCCTTTATGTACAAGTCTGGTAGATTTTTTCATCACAGAACTCCTCTTTGACGAATCGATAGATAATACTCGCAGGAATATTTATCAATCAAAAAGCTCGCCACGATATACCAACCACTACAAGATTTACTTTGCCACTGACACCGCTGAAAGGAAGAACGCAATCGCGATATTTTACCACCCTGCCCTTACCATTGATGAACTGACCTTGGGATACGGTAGGTTTTCTTCCATCAACAGATTCATCCAGTACTTTTATGAAATCACGACTTACTATTCCACCGGTTTCAAGAGAGCTGAAGTATTTATCTTTGAGGTCTTTACCGAGGCCGGCCTTCAGGTTATCGCCAACAAACTCACAAAAATATATGTTCTTACCGGCGGTTTCGGTTACCTTAAAGGAAAGACAATGCTGCCAGACATCTTCTATCATGGCACCAGAAAAGCTACCAGATTCAGGTAGTTCGGCATCACCGCGCACCCGATTCCAGAAACCCTGCATTCTGTCTACCAGCCTTTTTGAATATATATTCTCGTTAACAGAAAGCATAAAATAATTGTTCCATTTTTGTGATTTATGGCTATTTTACACAGCAAATCAGCAAGGACAACTTATTATGGCAAATGCAAATACAATGAAACAGATAAAAGCAGACTACAAAGTAAAAGATATAGCACTGGCAGCAGAAGGCCGCAGGCTTATAGAACTGGCAGAGTCGGAAATGCCGGGGCTGATGTCTTTGCGTACTGAGTATGGTAAAAGCCAGCCACTTAAAGGTGCTAATATAATAGGCTGCCTGCACATGACAGTTGAGACCGCTGTGCTTATTGAGACACTTACCGCTCTGGGCGCAAATGTTCGCTGGAGCTCATGCAATATATTTTCCACCAATGATTATGCTGCCGCTGCGGTTGCCGCTGCAGGTACTCCGGTATTTGCATGGAAAGGCGAAACAGAAGAAGAATTCAACTGGTGCATAGACCAGACCATTGAAGCAGAAGGCTGGGAACCAAATATAATACTTGATGATGGTGGCGACGCAACTGCTGCTGTTCTTGGCAAGTTCAACAAACTGATCCCACAGATAACAGGTGTTTCTGAGGAGACCACAACAGGCGTTCACCGTCTGCGTGAGCTGGAGAAAATTGGCAAGCTGCCATTCCCTGCTATCAACGTGAATGATTCTGTTACTAAATCGAAATTCGATAACCTGTATGGCTGCCGCGAAAGCCTGCTTGATGGTATCAAGCGCGCTACCGACGTTATGATAGCCGGTAAGGTTGCTGTAGTTGCCGGTTTCGGCGATGTGGGTAAAGGCTCTGCCGCTGCTCTGCGCGGACAAGGTGCAACTGTTATGATAACTGAGATAGATCCTATCTGCGCACTTCAGGCCGGTATGGAAGGTTATCGCGTTGTAACAATGGAAGATGCAGTTAAGACCGCTGATATATTTGTTACTGCAACAGGTAACATAGATGTAATTACTCGCAAACACATGGAGCAGATGAAAGATCGCGCTATTGTTTGCAACATCGGCCACTTTGATAACGAGATAGATATTGCCGGTATACGTAATTGCAAATGGCGCAATATAAAACCACAGGTAGATGAAGTTACTATGCCTGGCGGTAACCGCATTATTGTACTTGCAGAAGGCAGACTGGTGAACCTTGGCTGTGCTACAGGCCACCCTGCATTTGTGATGAGCAACTCTTTCACTAACCAGGTTCTGGCGCAGATAGAACTTTGGGTAAACGGCAAGAACTACGAGAACAAAGTTTATGTTCTGCCGAAACATCTTGATGAAAAAGTAGCAAACCTGCACCTTGAAAAGATAGGCGCTAAGCTTACTAAGCTGAGCAAAGAACAGGCTGAATATATAAGTGTTCCTCAGGCTGGTCCGTTCAAGCAAGATACTTACAGATACTAACAGCTGCTGGCAGGCGCTGTTAAAAGGCCTGCTGCGCTCGTTGCAAATTTGTCAAATCAGGTTGATTTTGCCGTAAGTGACCGAATTTCATCAAAGTTTCTGTTGCACTATGGCTTACGTAGCCTTATTTATTGATGAATATTTAAGAAATTATTAATAATATCAAAAATTTTATATTTCCTATGAAACCTGAATATCTGGCCCTCATACTTTCAATTGAGCGACTACACAGAAGGTTCCTTGACGTTATAAAAAGCAAGCTGGATCGCAGGGGCATTGACGAAATAAACAACGTACAGACCCTTATTCTATACAACATCGGTGATTCTGTACTTACCATTGGTGAACTTACCAACAGAGGTTACTACCTTGGCTCTAACGTTTCATACAACCTGAAGAAGCTGGTTGAGAATGGTTTTGTTGTACAGGAAAGATCTCCTCACGATAAACGCTCCATCAAAATAAAGCTTTCTGAGAAAGGTAAAGCTATCTGTGATACCATAGATGAACTTTTTGATGATAACCTGCGAAAAATAGGTGAGTTCGGCCTGAAGAAGGAAGAACTTGAATATGCGCTGACAGTTATGAAGAAGCTTGAAGTGTTCTGGACCGATCAGGTATCTATCAATTTCTAATACTGATACGACCGTAATCTGCCAGTTTTACAGCTGGTTGGCTGCCGGTTTTTTTTCTTGATATTCATCTTGCATAATATATCATGCGCTCCTGAACTAAACTAAACTAGGTATTGTGTATGTGTAAAAATTTTGCTGTTGCAGGCGTTCTTGCGGCTGTTGCGGCGTTCTTCTCTTTTTATAATCCTACTGCTATTTCAGCTGATAAATACATAACTATAGGTACCGGTGGTGTTACCGGCGTTTACTACCCTGCGGGCGGCGCGATTTGCCGACTTGTTAACCGCAGCAGAAAAGAGCATGGCATACGTTGCTCGGTTGAATCTACAGGCGGTTCTGTTTATAACCTTAACGCACTACGCGCAGGTGATATAGATATTGCCGTTTCCCAGTCTGACTGGCAATACCACGACTACATGGGCACAGGCCCATTCAAAGATGTAGGCCCTGATAAAAAACTACGCAGTCTTTTCTCTCTGCACTCTGAACCTTTTACAGTTATAGCTCGTGCTGACAGCGGCATCAAAACATTCGATGATCTTTCAGGCAAGCGTGTGAACCTTGGCAACCCTGGCTCTGGCGGCCGCGCTACTATGGAAGCGCTTATGACAGTTAAAGGCTGGACTCGTGAAGGTACTTTTAAAGAAGCTTATGAACTTAAAGCTTCTGAACAGTCTCAGGCACTTTGCGACAATAAAATAGATGCAATGATATATTCTGCCGGCCATCCTAACGGAGCCGTACAGGAAGTAACAACAGCATGTGACACCAGAATAATACCGGTTGACGGCGCTGATGTTGATAAGCTGGTTAACATGTACCCGTTCTATGCTTACACTACCATACCTGGCGGCATGTATAACGGTAACAACCACGACATTAAAACTTTTGGTGTTAAAGCCACTTTCGTTTCATCTGAAGATGTAGATAACGAGATAATCTATCAGGTAGTTAAAGCTATATTCGATAACTTCGATAACTTTAAAACCCTGCACCCGGTATTCTCTACGCTTGAGCCAAAAGATCTGGTGAAAAGCGGTAATACCGCTCCTCTGCACAAAGGTGCTGAAAGGTACTTCAAAGAAAAAGGCTGGATAAGCCAGTAAGGTTGCCGGGCTGATAAAGCCCGCTTCCCTTTTACAGCCTGTGCCATTTTTAACCTCTTTAACAGCACTGTTCCGTGTGGCCTGTAGAATTACATGGAATAATGACCGGAAATCTGGTATAACCCTCTGTCAAATTTAAATAGTTTATATATCTGATATTATGTCTGAAGCACTAAAACAGGAACTCTCCAGAGTAGAAAAGCTTATCAACGATAAAATGGCAGGACTTCTGCCGGAAGAAATTCAAGGCAGAGTAGGTGAGAACAGACTCGCACGCGCAATGCGCTATTCTGCACTTGCTCCGGGTAAACGTATACGCCCTTTTCTTGTGATGAAATCATCTGCGCTTTTTGGTGTAAGCGAAACATGCTCTTCTCAGGTAGCCTCAGCGATAGAATTTGTTCACGCATTCTCTTTGGTGCATGATGATCTTCCGGCGCTGGATGATGATGATGAACGCCGCGGCCAGCCAAGCTGCCACAAGCAGTTTGATGAAGCAACAGCGATACTTGCAGGCGATGCACTGCTAACCTATGCTTTTGAAGTTCTTTCTCACGATACTACACATCACGACCCGATGGTGCGTATAGAGCTGGTACAGGCTTTTGCAAAAGCTACAGGTCCTTCCGGCATGATAGGCGGACAAATGATAGACCTGCTTTCCGAAGAAAATAACCTGAACATAGAACAGATAACACGACTGCAACGCATGAAGACCGGTGAACTTTTCCAGGTATCATGTGAAGCGGGTGCGATATTAGGCAAGGCTCCAAGGCAGCTGCGTAATGCCCTGCGCGGCTACGCAAACAACATAGGTCTTGTATTCCAGATAACAGATGACCTGCTGGATGCAACCGTAGTACTGAATGAAGATGGCACTCCTCGCGTTGATAAATCTTCCGAGAAAGGCACTTATGTTTCCGTACTTGGTGTTGATAAAGCAAAACAACAGGCAGAACTTCTTACCAAACAGGCAGTAGAATTTCTGAACGTGTTCGGCAAGAGCGCCGAGCCTCTTAAAGACCTGGCCGTTATGATAATGAACAGGACCAAGTAATGCTTGAAAGCATCTACATGATGGTTGTGAAAGACTCGCTTCTTTCATACTTTGTGCTGACCGTGAGCGATGAGTTTGCTTATCCTGTTCTACTGATGATAGGTGGCCACGATAATATGCTTGCTACTGCTGCTGCCATTGCCGGCTCTTCTATCGGGCTTATGCTTTCATACCTTATATTCTTTTCTGCGGCGCTGCTAATGCGCAAACTTCTTGAGGGTAATCCTGGTTATCCGGCCGCACGTCATTACAGCAATAAGCTCTCTCCTGCTTTCGGTGCGGTGATGCTATTGCCTCAGGTTGCCGTGATCCCACCCTTCATTTTTGGCCTCACTCGCATTAACCCACTGAAAGTACTGGCAATAATAGTGGTTTACCGCACGCTTCATTACATATATGTTCTGAACACTTCTCACGTATTGTTCCAGTAATATGAGTACATTTTTAAAATCTTCCCGAGCCACAGGATTAAAAGGCTCAATCAGTGTTCCCGGCGATAAATCCATCTCGCACCGCGCACTTATTTTTGCATCTCAGGCTATAGGCACTACCAAAATTTCCGGACTACTGGAAAGTGAGGATGTGATAAACACCAAGACCACGCTTGAGAAGATGGGTACAAAAATATCCAAACAGCAGAACAAATATGTTGTTGAAGGTTTAGGCACAGGCGGATTAGCGGAAAGTGATAATGTTCTGGATCAGGGCAATTCCGGCACTGGTGTAAGGCTACTTATGGGGCTTGTTGCAAGCCAGCCGATAAAATCTGTTTTTACCGGAGATGATTCTTTACGAGGCCGCCCGATGAAGCGCGTTACCAACCCTCTTGAACTTATGGGTGCGAAGTTTGATATGCGCGAAGGCGGGTTATTGCCTGTTACCGTACATGGGCACGATACGATGATACCGATAGAGTATGAGCTGCCCGTTGCTTCGGCGCAGGTAAAATCTGCCATACTGCTTGCCGCGATGAATATAGAAGGCACTACCACCGTAATAGAAAAAGAAAAGACCCGCGACCACACCGAGATGATGATGAAATATCTGGGTATGGATATCACGACATCGGAAGAGAACGGGAAGTATATAATAAAACTGAATGGCAAAAAATACTTCAAGGCGAGAGATCTGGAAGTTCCGGCTGACCCTTCTTCTGCAGCGTTCCCGGTTGTGGCGGCGCTGATAACGGAAGGTTCTGAGATAGTGATAAAGAATGTTCTGGTGAACCCTTTACGCATTGGCCTGTTTCAGACGCTGGAAGAAATGGGCGCAGATATAGAGTTTACCAATATGCGTGAAGCGGCAGGCGAGAAGATTGCCGACATAAAAGCAAGATACAGCAAACTGAAAGGTGTTACCGTGCCTGCTGAACGTGCCCCAAGCATGATAGATGAGTATCCGATACTTTCTATCGCTGCGGCCGTTGCAGAAGGTGAAACCAAAATGCTTGGCCTGGAAGAGCTGAAAGTAAAAGAAAGTAACAGGCTGGAAGCGGTGTATAACGGCCTGAAAGCATGCGGCGTTGACGCCGTGATGGGTGAGAATGACCTGACCGTAAGCGGCGGCAGCATAAAGGGTAGCGCAACTATAACCACCCATGGCGACCACCGTATAGCGATGAGCTTTTTGGTTGCTGGGCTGGTATCTGAGAAGCCTGTAATAGTGAATGAACCGGATATGATCAATACATCATTCCCGGGGTTCAAAGAGCTTATGAACGGCCTTGGCGCTGTAATGGAGGAGGCTTCCTAGAATATGAGGCCCGCACTTAAAGTTGTTATAATAGATTACGGTTCCGGCAATCTGCACTCGGCTAAAAAAGCCTTCGTGAAGGCTATAGATGATATTGATGCGGTTGGCAGCGTTCTGGTTTCTAACAATCCTAAAGAGCTTGAACAGGCAACACATATAGTGCTACCGGGCGTGGGTGCGTTTGCTGATTGCATGAAAGGCTTAAGCAGCATTAATGGTATGATAGAAGCAATGCAGGAGCAGGTTCTTGTGAATAAAAAACCGTTCCTTGGCATATGTGTTGGTATGCAGATGCTGGCTGAAAAAGGCTTTGAAGACGGCGAACATAAAGGCTTGGGTTGGCTGAAGGCCGATGTAAAAAAGATAGTGGTTGATGGGTTGCGTATTCCGCATATGGGCTGGAACACCCTGAAGGCAAAGAAAGAAAGCCGTCTGCTGAAAGGCTTAGAAGGGGTTGATGTTTACTTTGTACACTCTTATTTTATGCAGACAGGTGCGGAGAACGTTGTAGCTACTACAGATTATGGCAACGAGATAACCGCCATAGTTGAAAAGGGCAATATATTCGGCACGCAGTTCCACCCGGAAAAGAGCCAGAAGAACGGCCTGAAATTAATAAGTAACTTTTTAATGGTGTAACCTAAGATGATCTTATTCCCGGCCATAGACCTGAAACAGGGACATTGCGTAAGGCTTTACCAAGGCGATATGGATAAGGCTACCGTGTTCAATAACTCTCCTAGTACGCAGGCGCTGATGTTTCAGAAGGAAGGCGCCGAGTGGATACATGTGGTTGACCTTGACGGCGCGTTTGCAGGCAAGCCTGAGAACGTTGAAGCTGTGCGCAGTATACATGATGCCACAAAAGCAAAGATTCAGCTGGGCGGTGGTATACGCGATATGGCGACCATTGAAAGCTGGCTGGGCGAAGGTATTGCCCGCGTGATACTTGGTACTGCAGCGGTAAAGAACCCTGAGCTTGTGCGTGAGGCGTGCAAGAAGTTTCCGAACCAGATAGCAGTAGGTATTGATGCGCGTGACGGTTTTGTTGCCACAGAAGGCTGGGCAGAAAAAAGTAGCGTAAGTGTTATAGAGCTGGCAAGCAAGTTTCAGGATGCCGGTGTTTCATGCATTATCTACACTGATATTGCGAAAGACGGCGCGATGCAGGGCGCTGATTTTGAAGGCACACAAAGGCTGGTACAAGCCGTGCATATACCAGTTATACTTTCCGGCGGGATTTCATCTCGCGCTGACTTGCGCCGTGCGCGTGAGATAGAAGGGCTGTATGGGGTTATTTCCGGACGCGCAATATACGAGAAAGCCTTTACCGTGAAAGAAGCGATAGAAATACTGGGCTAGTCTATTTTATTGACCACGTTCCTTATCTTTTTTACCAGAATAGTTATGGCCATTGGTATGGCGATGGCGTTGAATATTATTATCGGCCACTTAACCAGCATAACTCCGTAAACGAACCACAGAAAAACACCTGCATTATAGGTTGAATACATTAAGAGTGAGATGGATTTTGTGTTATCTGAGCGCAGTGCCTTGATGGTTTGCGGCAGTAGCGACAGGGTAGTAAGAATACCCGCCATGTGGCCTATTATTTCCGGATTCATATGATGCCTTACATATTAGGGTAGTTGGGCCCGCCACCACCTTCCGGCGTTACCCAGTTGATGTTCTGCAGGGGATCTTTAATGTCACAGGTTTTGCAGTGAACGCAGTTCTGTGCGTTTATTTGCAGGCGCTTACCGCCGCCAGATTCGTTATCTACAAATTCATATACACCTGCCGGACAGAAACGGCTTTCCGGCCCATCGTAAACGGTAAGGTTATGCGTAACAGGGATTTCTGCATCTACCAGCGTAAGGTGGGAAGGCTGGTCTTCTTCGTGATGCGTGCCGGAAATATATACTGATGAAAGAAGATCAAAAGATATGACGCCATCTGGCTTAGGATATTCTATCGGTTTGGATTTTTCTTTGCGGCGCAGTGAAAGGTTATCTTTATGCTGGATAAAATTCCACGGAGCATGGCCGCGGAAGATATATGTATCTATAGCTGAATAGATAAGCCCGAACCACAGACCAAGACGGAAAGACGGGCGTATGTTGCGCACCAGGAAAAGTTCTTTACACACCCATGAATTTTTTATGCTTTCTTCATAGGAAGAATGTTGGCCTGTGCCTGAGATAGCACCGAACACGGCATCTGCCGCGAGCATGCCGGACTTCATAGCGGTGTGAGAGCCTTTGATTTTTGGCACGTTAACAAAACCCGCAGTGCAACCTATTAAAGCACCGCCCGGGAAAGTAAGCTTTGGTATGGATTGCCAGCCGCCCTCGTTTATGGCACGCGCGCCATAGGCAACACGCTGGCCGCCTTCAAGCGTTTTACGGATATAAGGATGGGTTTTATAACGCTGGAATTCTTTGAACGGATTGAGGTAAGGATTTTTATAATCTAACCCGACCACATAACCGATTAATACCTGCTCATCTTCCGCATGGTACAGGAAGCTGCCAGCATAGGTGCTGTTATCTACCGGCCAGCCTATAGAATGTACTATTTTGCCAGGAGAGTGATTCTCCGGCTTTACCTTCCATATCTCTTTAAGGCCGATACCATATGTTTGTGGCTGAACACCGTCACGCAGACCGAACTCTTTTTCAAGGCGCTTGGTTAAGTGACCGCGGCAGCCTTCCGCAAATAACGTGTATTTTGCGCGCAGTTCCATACCGGGTTGGTAGCTGTCTTTCTTATCGCCGTTCTTTGCGATACCGAAATCTCCGGTGATGATGCCTTTTACCACGCCATCTTCTATAATTGTTTGGGCAGCGGGGAATCCAGGAAATATTTGTACGCCCATATTAGTGGCTTGGTCTGCCAGCCAGCGGCACAGATTGCCGAGAGAGATTATATAATTGCCGTGATTTTTCATCTGCGGTGGGGTTGGCAGGCGGAAGTGACGCTTTGCTGTAAGCAGCACAAAGTTATCATCTTTAGCTTCTACATTCAGCGGGGCGCCCTTCTCCTTCCAGTCTGGGATAAGCTCATCTAACGCGCGGGTTTCAAACACATTGCCGGAAAGTATGTGAGAACCGACCTCTGCACCTTTTTCTACCACGCAGACAGAGAGTTCCCTTCCCTGTTCCTGCGCCAGCTGCATAAGTTTTATGGAGGCCGAGAGACCGGCAGGACCGGCCCCTACTATCACCACATCAAACTCCATCTGTTCACGTGCTACATGCTCGTTCATTACGTACTCCTGTTATCCGCGGGATGCGCCACCACCACCGCCTTTGCCGAACAGGGACCCAGTAGCCTGGCCTATACCTGTTTTAATACCCTGACCAACCTTATCCATACCAAGTATCTTGACATCTGACAGGCTTACCGCACCGCCAGCAAGCTGCGACGAAACTGCGCCTACCCAGCTGCACATGGTGAGCATTAAGTAACATACAACAAGAGCTGCCATTATCATCCATATATCCAGCGGTATGACAGGAGCTGTTGAGTTTTCAGTACAGTATGTAGTGCCGTCGCGCTGTTCACACAGACGCCACCATTTCAGAGAGCCGCCATCTGCAGTTCTGAAAGTATCAGAATAGCCGACGCACATCTCTCCTACTGTCGCATCATTTATGCTTTTCTCGTATCTTACATATGTACCCGCAGCAAATGGAGCAGGAGCAGGAACACACCCATACTCTATAGGCAGGCCGCTGGAATCCAGATTACAGGCTATCGGCTGACAACCTGCTGAACCAGGCTCGCACGAGGCGGTGGCCGTATAGGTTTCTGTATTATTGCTTATTGAGCTGTATATATTCTGTATGAAGCCGTTAAGTATGGAGTGGAACATACCGAGAAGTATGAACAGAAATACCGGCTGCAACGTAAAGTTTATCAGCTGCTGTATCCAGCCATCAAACAGAGATCGCGTTCTGCCAAACAGGGCAAAGGAAAGGAATAACGGGCCCACGCCGTATAGTACATAGCGTGCTATAAAGGCCAGAAGGTAGGTTTTTACCGCCACTATAATAGCCAGAAGGTACATTACCATAAGCGCCGCAAGCATAACGCCCCATAGCACACCGGTAACACCGGTAGACATAAGTGCTAGTATCAGCTTCCACATACGCACATCAAAAAAGCGGCTTAGCTGGTCATCTATATCGCTGAATAGCATCAGCTTGTTCATGGCTGTTGAAACGTTGCCAAGTATGCCAAGACCCTGCAGTATATTACTGATACCGAACAGGGAATCCAGCATGCCGGTTATATCACAAACAGCACCAAACCACGAACATACGCCTTTGGCACTGAACGCGGCATAATCACTGAACACGAATGAGGTGAACATGAGCATATCTGCCACCAGCGATTCGAACGTTTGTATGACATATATGTTGAAGTAGAAGTAGTTGATAGTGAGGTTATATATTATGGTAAGCTTAAGTATGAACATAAGCATGTTATAACCGTTGGCCTGCGTAAGCCCCAGCAGCACACTGGATGCGTAAAGTATTATTGAAAGCAGTATCATCATGGCCACCGCAAACCTGAAATCAAGGTTCAGCGCTATTTTGAGATACATTACCAGAGAAGCTGTTTTAACCGTATTAGCTACCTTATCTGATACCCAGGTAACTATACCCTTACGTACAGCCGTATCATCATCATCACCATCTAATATCTCCAGCTTTCTTAATGACTGGCCGCTGGTAAAATTCAGTATCTCCCCGATAGGTGTACACTGCGTGGTATCTCCTGCAAGCATCTCCATCTCCTGCTCGCTGGCAGAGCATGCGCCAAGCACTGCTACCACAGCTACAGGAAGGAAAAACATTCTGAAAAGTTTTTTCATAATTACCACCTCTTACCTCATCTACCTATACCGCCACGCACTACCTTACCGGCAAAGCTTGAAGCTCCGGTAACACCATGCATAACAAAATTTGTCGGCCTTTCTACTATAGTGCCTATGCCGGCACTGCCAGCACCCATCATGCTGTCCATCATCTCTGGAAGTTTCTTCACAAGCGATGCCAAAACAACCATCAATATCACCACACCAAGCTTCATAGCCATCAGGCTGTTCACATCTTTCTGGTAAAGATCGTATCCTTCCGGGCTTATGCCGTGGGTAAGAACCTGAAGCGGATTACCATTTTCATCCACCCGCGTTATATCTTTATCAAGCTTAATGGCAAATATGGAGATATCACAATTACCTTTCTTTTCTTTGTCTGCGCCCTGTGCAGGAGTAGCCGAGCCGGAAGCCACAAGATTTTGATATACTGAGCTACCCTGCATTGCAGAGAACATTTGCTGGGTGCTCATTCCTGAGAATGAGTTAGCTCCGGAAAGCCCGATACAATCGAACAACTTGGCCTTCATACCGGGCTGACCTGATGTATTACTGTACTTATTATGTACTTTTTCATAATACCTGCTGAAATCTTTCGCGACAGGTTGCAGTATCACCAGTATCACAAACAGGAAGCCCGCAAATACTACCGGCTGTATAGTATAAACAAGCAGCAGGTTGAACCACCTTGCCGTTATGCCTGAGGTCTGCTGGAAGAACATACATGCGAGCATTAAAGGTGTGAAGGCAGCCAGAATATTTATCATTACCGCCACTACTATGAAATAAAGCGCCAGCTGCGCCACGGCAAATAGCATAACAGTAACATAGGTTAGTATTATAGCGCCCACCATGGCACCATATGTGCCCACTGCTATAAGCCCCATACCAAGCACAACTATCCCTATGAACAGGCTGGAGCCTTTATCGTTCGCTGGTATCTCTGCCTCACTCGCCGGTACGCCCATCAACTTAAGCAGTATAACATCCAGCTTGTCGAATATATCATTACCCGTAGGGCATTGCAGCACGCCTGCCGTTTGTGGATTATTATCGAACATGCCGGTAAAGCTTGGGATATTGGTATCTCCTGTTGAGGTGCATATCATACTGGATATGTCGTCTACAAAGGATGAAAGGAACGCCATGAAGCCGGATTGACCATTTTCCGGGATTATCATTATACTTCCAGACATGGTTTGCGGGAACATTATCAACCCGTTCTTGATCTGCTGCATGTACCAGTAACCCTGTGGGCTACAGAAGAACAGCGCCACCACTATTTTTACTATAAGCATAGTGGTAACACCATGATGCTTAGCTGACCCCATTAGCATGCGTATACCATGTGCCATGATGGCAAGTATCATGGTGTAGAATACAACATTGGCAAAGAACCTGGTGAACACGTTTATAATACGGTCGCCGCCCTTGTTTATCACTTTCTGCGCGCATCTGATAATATTACTTACAGGACGCTTGAGGACGAGCTCTGAATTATTGGGATCCTTCACCGCCTTGGAACAAATGGTGCTGAATTTTGATGGCGGCTCTGCAGGAGGTGTTTGCGCGGATGCAACCGCCGGAACAAACAGCGTAAACAAAAGCATTATATGTATGACCAGCAACCTCATATACCTAACTTACCGCCTTTGTAAGCCTGTTAGTGGCTATGTTATAAAGATTGACCGACTTTGATATGGAACCTTCTCCCACGCCAACAAGCTTTTCACCGAACTCCATCACGTTCCTCATGAACGCAAATGTTATAGTAAGAGTAAGGAATATTATTATCAGTGCCTGCATAAAGCTGATATTTGAACGGAATTCATTACTGCTCATCTCCTTCTCGGCAGCTACAACCTTCTCCAGCACGTCATCAATATCACTACCACCTGCTATAGAACCTATGCCGGAACCACTCATTCTTCGCTGAGATTTTTCTATAGACCTAGGGAGGTTGGCATTCAGGTTATCATAATTACCAACGTTAGATATAAGCATCTGGTGACGGTTTGAACCAAACGTACCTACGGCACCTATCAGCGATGCAAAACGGAATGACGGCAGAGCTATTGTTTGCATGCTTGCACCAGCATTGCTTATATTGAAGCCTGATTGCAGCACCCTGTCACGCAATGCGCCGGTTGCTTCTGTTGCTGCGCTGCCAAAGGCACCGGAACCACGATTGACCAGGCTCCATTCCATGCCGCTGTAATCATTGCCTTCCCATTGCGTACCTAAGGCCAGCATATCTGTACCGGAAAGATCGCTTATACTGCCTGAAGTTTGCGCCATTATACGCGCAGCCTCTTCCGGACCTTTATAGCCCTTCTGATATATCTCGCCCAGATTCATCTCTACGAAGCTAAGTGATTTGCCGTTGGCGTTAAGCGCCTTATACCCCATCATGTACTGCAACACGAATATCATGAATGTCATATATGTAAGCAATATCGCTGGCTGTATAGAGTAGGCAAATAATAGCTGTACCCAGGTCTGGAATATCTTCTGGGTATATTTGAACAATAGACACGGAAGTATAAGCGGCGCTAAAAGACCTAGTATAACTATGGCAAATAAAGAGGTTATGTATACTAATGCCGCCTGAGCAAACGCAAACATCATAAGTATTATAACAAAGAAGCCTGTAATGAACAGTACGATACCAAGCGTAGGTTCACTTGATACCAGACCCACTATAATGACTATAAGCGAGAAGGAAAGATAGGCTGACTGCCTATCGTTTATCAGCGGACGCGCCATCTTCCTGAAATCATCTACGCTCATGCCCTGAAATCTTTTCATGCAGCCATCTTTTGTCATTTCTACCCCTGCCAGGAATGCCTGTATGTCGCCATCGCTGACGCTGCCATCTGTAACATTGGGCAATGTAAATCTATAGCGCAGATAACAGTAGGGGTCTGTTGCCATATCGCCGAACGGCAGTGATGCCGCGCTATTGGTGTACTGATAACTGGTTGCAGCATTGTTATTGTTGAGAATGGCGCCTGTTACACCGCTGGTAATTGCCTGTACGCTGGCTTTCTTTCCTACCTGATCATCAAAGAACTGCCCCGCCTTTACCACTACAGGATGCGCCCCTATAAGATAGGCTATTAGACAATCCATCCTCTGCCATATTGTATATCTCTTTGGCACCTGATTGCTGCCAATATTGAATAGCTGAAGCTTATTGTCATAGTCACGAGGGCCATAGCAAAGATACTTTGCACGATTGTAATTATTTGGCTGGGATGTGCTGGTTGGATTCATCTGCCCTGAACCTGCATTTGCCAGCTCGTCCGCCGGGGTGGTGGAATACAGCGCCGCCGTTGATACCGCCATAAACTCTGCCTGCAACCCGACAAAGAAATCTATGAAATCCCGCATTCGCATGGAGTTGTTAACATAAGTAATGAAGAAGCACATTATCACTACCGTCATTACCTCGCCCTTGACGTTCTCTACCACATTCAGAGAAAGCCTTAATCCGAACAGCAAGAGATAAAGCGTTATCGCGCCGTTGGTAAGCATAGAGAACTTGTAGTGTAAACGCGTAAGGGTAAGATATACGGAATCTCGCGAGACCATATTTGTAACGCATTTTACTATCTTATTTATGAACCCAGGATATGGAGAACAATTCTGGGTAACCAGAGGCATGTCCTTAGGGTTCATTAGTAGTGTAGGATTGCCTTGCAGGTAGCTAGCTACTCCTTGTACGGTTATGTTGGGAAGCTGTATATTGGCATGAGCAGATTGTGCCGCACCGAACAGTGCCAGAGCTAACAGAACAAAAACTATTTTCCCCGCTATTCTCATTCCTCCTCTATGACCTTTTTCCTGAATATAGGCAGCCATACTTCCGGATCGTCACCAACCTCTGCCCTTATCTTATCTAGTATACGTATGGTATCTGCGCGCGCTGAAAGCACCTCTATGAGGTCTCTCATACCGCCAAGATCTATACGCGCCACAACAGAATCTTCACCCTGCTTCACAAGGAAATAACGCGAGCCCGGATCTGTGTATTTTATCAGCGCGAACTCGCGGTTGGAAAGTTTGAAGACATCCTGATAAATGGAAGTTGCCTTCATGTTCGCAAGGAATATCTGGGTCGCAGTTTGTTGTACCAGCGTTTCGCTTATCTGGCTTTTGAAAACATCTTCCGGGCTTTGAGTAGCAAATATTACCATGCCGTTAAGCTTACGAAGTACCTTCAGCCAGTTCTTTATCTTTGGAGCAAATACCGGGTTATCAAGCAGCGCCCATGCTTCGTCTAGCACTATCATTGTAGGCGTACCGGTAAGGGTCATGTTAATACGGTGGAAAACATAAAGCAGAACAGGGCCAAGACAATCAGGAACCTCCAGTATCGGAGCCATTTCAAAACCATGAACTTTTTTGCCGGTAAAACTCAGCACATCTTCATCATTATCAAAGATACCGCTTCTTGCTTCTCCGCTGTGCCAGATACGCACACGGCTGGATATTGATCCAGGCTTATCCAGACCAAGGAATGGAACTATATTTCGCAGAACACGTTTTTCGAACGGTAGTTTATAGTTACCGTTTATAGCCTCTACAACTCTCTCTCTTTCTTCTGGAGTAAGTTGGTATCTGCCTGATTCTGTACAGAGCGCACTGAGCCATTCCAGCAGGAATTCACGGTTCTCGGAGTTATCTTCCAGCTTCAGTGGGTTGAAACCCATTTTTGACGAAGGATCCAGAACAGTGTATGTTCCACCTATGGCGCGGATGAGTATTTCGGCACCACGATCCTTATCGAACATGAACATATCGGGGCTGTATTTTTGAGCCTGTGCCGCAAGAAAGCCAAGAAACACCGTCTTACCGGCACCCGTTGGACCGATTATCATGCTATGGCCAACATCGCGCACGTGGAAGTTAAAATAGAACGGCGTGCCAGAAGATGTATCAAGATTGGTTACAGCATGTCCCCAATGATTGCCGTTTATTTTACCATAAGGATAATTATGAAGCGGGCAAAGGCCTACAAGGTTAAGCGTGTTTATTACAGAAGGGCGTGCGATATAATCAAAGTTGGTAGGAAGCTGCGCCCAGAACGAACCTTGCAGGGTAAATGTTTCCCGCGAAGGAGAGATGTTAACGTTCACCATTTCGGAGTAAACATCAGAAAGCTGGGAATCCAGATCTTCCAGATTTTCGTTATAAACGAACACGGACATGTGGTGCTTACCGAACGCTATCTCGCCGGACTGCGCCATATCCATCGCCATAGTAAGCTGCTCCATCTGGGATATAGCTTTATCCTTGGAACTTCTCATACGGTTCTGCTGCAACTGCATGGAAGTGATCGCCGCGGAACGATTACTGAAATAATACGCATGTGAGATTATCATCTCGAACGGCAGCTGCAGAAGTTTGTCCAGCATACCGGCATGGGTGAATGGAGGATATTCTTTGATTGATACGGCACCACCAAAACGGCTCTTGCCCTTTTCATCACGCAATTCCAGCGCACGCTTTCCGAAATATATGCGCTGCTTTGAAAGGTAGCTATCTGCATTATTTGTTGGCACAAGCATATTACTGTACACGCCGCCATTAAGTACGGTGCCGAAGAATTCGAATACCTCAGAGTAACTTCCCTTCTCATCTTCTCGTATACCGAGAAGCTTTGGCCTGTAAGATTTGAGAGAACCAAGCAGACGGCTTGCTATCTCCCTTAAGGATTTTGTAGCCTCTTTCAGCTCGATATCTTTGGCATCTTTGTCACCGGCTTTTGCTACCGCGCTGATAAGACCAACCGTTTTACCGACCGTGTTATCAGTATCTTTTTTATAGATGACCGTAACGTAAAGATCGTTCTTGAAGCTTATTACGTCCTTGTGTTTATCCTGCCATTTCTGGTTCAACTCTGCACAGAAACTATTTGAGAAATCACCGCCGACAGAAGAGAAATCTTTCTTACGGACAATGTGGAAATAAAGCGCGTAGTTACCACCGGATATCGACTTGAACAGAGTGTTCAATATCATTTTTTTTGTATCGAGCTCTTCATCGTCTGCGGTTTCAAAAGAAAAGCCCTGAACCCTTATAGTGAGCATCAGCTCATCATTCTTAGTGATGATTATGTTCTCATCCCAATGGCCTTTGAACGGTATATATTTAGCCTGACTTATCTCTGACTTGCCAACTACCGCCTTAAGCGTCTTTCTTCTTAACAACTTCATTCAAACAACCTTGCTATCCCTCTAGTATAGATCATAAGAGCAGGTATTGCCGTGGTAAAATCTGTTCACGCAAGTAGGTACGGTCTTTGCGTAGATCATGAATATTTCCATAAAACGCGGCTCATAGGCACTGATGTAATACCCCACCAGATGTACACCCACCATACCGAATATAAGATGCAGAAAACTTTTGGTGTTGATATACACCATCATCCACAGCATTACGTTGGCCAGCGCATAAGTGTACGGAACGCCGAATAACATGGATGGCCTTGTAAGCGCAAGGAAGAGCGGATCTCTCTGGACATTACCTAATTCTTTATTGGCCATAATCCGCTGCCTTTATAATAAGTTAAAATGATTGATTTAAGCCATTTTGGCCCTATTCTGATTATATCATAATATATAGAAACAATAAAATATTTTATTAATAATTAGTTAAATTTTTATGGAAAGAGAGATAATACTCGACACGGAAACAACAGGCCTTGATCCTGCGGGTGGACACAGGATCATAGAAATAGGCTGTGTTGAGCTTGTGAACAGGCTTCCAACGGGTCGTAACTTCCATGTTTATATCAATCCTGAGAGGGATGTTCCGGCTGAGGCTTTTGCCATTCACGGCATAAGTAGCGAATTTCTGGCCGATAAACCTAAATTTCCTGAAATAGCACAGCAATTTATTGATTTTATTGGAAAATCAAAGCTGGTGATACATAACGCCGATTTCGACATGAAGTTCATCAACCATCATCTTTTTAACAACAGGATGAAGGATATTCCAAAAGATCAGGTTTTCTGCACTCTTGTACATGCGCGTAAAAAATTCCCGGGGCAACATAACAGCCTGGATGCACTGTGCAAAAGATTCGGCATTGATAATTCCCACCGCGAAAAACACGGCGCATTACTGGATGCCGAGATTCTTGCCGATGTTTACATGGAGCTGATGGGCGGCAAACAGAATACTATTGAGCTTGAACAGAAAAAAAAAGAGCGCTCCGTAGAATCAGAAATATCCGCACCCGTCGTTAATTTTCAGTCGCGCAGTTTTCCTGTTTCTGAGGATGAAAAACAGAAACATGCAGAGCTTGTTGCGAAAATGAAAGGCCCATTATGGGCTAAGATGGAAGCAAAAAACTAGTTCTTTTCCATGCGCAGTTTTACAGAAAGTGCGTGCGCGCCAAGCTTTTCTTCTTCAGCCAGACGTACAGCATGACGGCCAACTTCCGCTATACCTTTTTCAGTACATTTTATCATTGAAGTACGCTTAAGGAAATCCAGCGCGCCCAGACCTGAGGAAAAACGTGCAGTGCACATTGTAGGCAGAACGTGGCTTGGACCTGCGATGTAATCTCCCACCGCTTCCGGCGTATACGCGCCAAGGAATATTGCACCGGCATTTGTTATCTTGCGTGATATTGCTTCCGGGTTGCGGGTGCATATCTCTAAGTGTTCTGCCGCGATACGATTGGCGATTATGGTAGAATCCTCTATATCACGCACTATCATTATCAGCCCGTTATCCTTCAGGCTTTTCAGCGCAATGTCTTTTCTATCCATGCGCTCGAGCAGGGCTTCTATCTCTTTCTGCACCTTCTGGGCGAATATCTCGCTATCTGTTATCAGGAAGGAACGCGCATCGCTATCGTGCTCGGCCTGAGAAAGGAGATCGGCAGCTATCCAGCGCGGATTGTTATCACTATCTGCTATAACAAGTATTTCAGATGGACCGGCAACCATATCTATGCCAACCCTGCCGAATACCTGGCGTTTTGCTTCTGCAACATACGCATTGCCAGGGCCGACTATCTTGGAAACAGCATCTATACTTTCAGTGCCGTATGCAAGGGCAGCAACAGCCTGCGCACCACCAACCTTGTAGATCTCTTTAGCTCCGACCACACGGGCAGCAACCAGAACCACAGGGTTAAGTATGCCATCTGGAGCGGGAACGGTTATCACAATTCTTTTAACACCGGCAACCAGCGCAGGAACCGCGTTCATTATAACCGAGCTTGGGTAAAATGCCTTGCCGCCCGGCACATACAGGCCGACAGACTCAACCGGATTCCACTTCCAGCCTAGGGTGAAGCCTTGATTATCATCATACTTCTCGTTCACCGGCATCTGCCTTTCGTGATAGGCACGCACGCGCTGAAAGGCCGTTTCTATGGCCTGCACGAGTGCGGGATCACACTCATCATACGCTTTGTCCATCTCTTCCCGTGTGATGCGGATGTTATCTGCGTTAACATCGAACCTGTCGAATTTTTTGGTGTATTCGAACAGGGCTTTATCTTTATTCTTGGCTACATCTGCAATTATCTGGCTCACTGAAGAAACAACTTCCGGCGAAGATATACCATCTCCGGCTACCAGCTCATCCAGCTTCTCAAAAAAACCGTCATCGGTGAATTTCAGTACCTTCATCATACAAGCGCCTGCTCTATGCTTTTTATGATCTTGTTCAGCTCTGCCTTACCGGCCTTATATGCATGCTTGTTGGCTATAAGGCGTGAGGTGACATCTGCCAGTTTCTCGCCTTCTACCATGTTATTGGCCTTAAGCGTATTGCCGGTGCTGACAAGATCTACAATGCGTCGGCACAGGCCAAGCTGCGGTGCAAGTTCCAGCGAACCGTTAAGCTTTATACATTCTGCCTGTATGCCTTTTTTAGCAAAATACTGTTTTGTAAAATTAACATATTTTGTGGCAACCTTTATGTGGCTTTTGTTCCAGAATTCCTTGTCATCTACATATTTTGCTGGCGCAGCAACAGAAAGCCTGCAACGGCCAATGCCGAGATCCAGTGGAGAGTAGATGTTATCGTAATCGAATTCCATGAGGACATCATTACCGCAGATACCTAAATGCGCTGCACCAAAGGCAACAAAAGTAGCGACATCAAAACTGCGTACTTTTATAAGTTTGAGATTTTTCTGCGCGGTATCGAATACCAGCTTTCTGGAGTCATCAGAAAAAAAATCTTTCTCAGGCTCTATGCCGGAGCGTTCAAGCACAGGTTTCAGCTCTGTTAAAATCCTGCCTTTCGGAACCGCAAAAACGATATTTTCCATAATAAATAAACCCTTAACAGCAGACTGACTAGCCCTGTTCTTCGATAATGTCTATCAATTCCTTTATGCCTTGTATGTCGGCATTAGGGTTAGGGTATTTTTCCAGATATTTTTCAGCACGTTCGGTAAAAGCGCCTATCTCTTCCTGACGGGTGATTGTTTGCACATCCTGCATTACCCATACCGCTTGAGATGTAGAGCCAGCCTCTAGCAGTATCTCTGCATATGAGAGCATTTGCGGCACCTGATCGGCGCTAAGTACGCGACCACCACCGGCAGAGAGATCTGTACCGACCTTGTTTATCTCTACAAAATTACCGAGGTTCTTTTTTAGCCTGTCAACGAAACCGGCCTGGTCTGCGCCTCTATCGGACTGCTTGATGCCTTTTCTATCGTTGTACCAGTGCTCTACCAGTGTTTTAACATCATAAAACATCTGCTTAACCTGAGTGAGTTCCTCGTTACGGGTTTTAGATGTCTGGAAGACATCAACCAGCTTGTTACGCACCAGCTTAAGCTTCTCGCCAGAGTTCATGTTACGCAGCTCTTCCTTAAGAGCCTCGCGATTTTCCTCAGCGGTGAGTGGGCTTTCAGAGGTCAGCACATCTGCTTCCGGTTTGAAATCATAGCGCTCAGCAGGATTATATTCGCCACCGAAATCTTCTCTAGTATCCAGTATCTTTACCAGCTCGCCCACCTTATCGTAAACATAGCCTACCTTCTGGTCGGAGATGGTCATGGTGGAGAGTTTATTGGATATGCTGGTTACCTTGAACACAACATATACTAAACCAATTACACATACGGCAACCAGCGCCATCTGCGCAGTGGTTACTTTCTTTATCGAGGACTTTTTAACGACCTCGTATGATTCTTTATTTGCCATGCAATAACCCTAATGATTTTTTCTGCTTTTTTAAGCAAAAACTTCACCTGCGGCGTATTCTGACATGCCATTTGTGGTCTCTATAACCAAATTGCCAGAAGGGGCTATACCTCTGATAATACCAGATACACGCTTGCCGCCTATATCCAGCTCGGCATGGCTATCTATCTGATAAAGGCAGGAAACCACCTGCTGCCTTATGGGTTCGAAACCGCTTGCAGTATATTGCTTAAGCAGGGTTTGGAAGTTTGTGAGTATATTTGAAAGGAGCTGGCTGGTATCAATACCGAATTCTGAAAGATTGCCTGCCTTGCGGCCGGAATCAAGATATGCTGGGTGCGAGGTGATGTTCACACCGATGCCTGTTACCAACCCGTTTTTGTGACGCTCGACCAGTATGCCGCAGCATTTGCGGCCTTCTATCATTACATCATTAGGCCATTTGATGTGGAGGTTAGGCGCTGTGTTTAATGATTGTGCAACGGCAAGTGCAGCGATGAACGGCAAATGTTGGGGCTGTGAGATTGCGCTATGGGTGCTGATGATGGACATAAAAAGGTTGCCCTCATCGGAAACCCATTCTTTACCGCCCCTGCCCCTGCCCGATTGCTGCTGTGCGGCTATGAGCACAAGATTATTCTGTGCGCCTGATTGCAGGATACGTTTTGCTTCTTCATTTGTGGAATCTAACAGAGGGTAGTGCCTTACCTCAAACCCGCCCTGTTTTGTGACCGTATATTCCATTAGAATAATGGCGCTACCGCCTTGGATGTTACATCAAGAATGCATGATGTAAAGAACAGCAGCAGAAGCGTGAACGCTACTGAGAACGCGATAAGCGCGCGCAGCATAAAGCCGTTATGAGCTATGTTGCTTGCGCCTTCATCAAAATACATAACTTTTACTATACGCAGATAGTAGAAGCACGCCACCACGCTGGATACTACACCTATTATTGCAAGGGTGATGAAGCCGGATGCTATAGCCTGTTTGAACAGGAAGAATTTTGCGAAGAAGCCCGCCATAGGAGGTATACCCGCAATGGAGAACATAAGCGTTGCAAGAGCAAGAGCAAGTATAGGATTGGTACGACCCATGCCTGCGAGATCCGATATTTTATCCATTTCACCTTCTGAATTCTGCACCAGAGAGATTATGGCGAAGATGCCGATGGAGCCTATCATGTAGATGGTGAGGTAGATGAGGCCGGCTTCTATAGCGGCGCGGGAACCTATTACCAGTGCGATAAGCATGTAACCCATATTAGCGATGGAGCTGTATGCAAGCAGGCGCTTTATATTGCTTTGGCGCAGCGCTGCAAACGCACCAAGCACCATAGAAAGTATGGATACAATAAGAATGATAGGCATGAAGGATTTGAAGACCGCGACATCTATGCTGCTTAGGAACCTGATGAAGAATGCAAGCGCGGCAACCTTAGGCGCTGTTGCAATGAAAGCGACCACGGTTTTTGTTGAACCTTCATAGACATCTGGCGCCCACATATGCATTGGTACGGCAGAAAGCTTGAAGAACAGGCCAGCCATTACCAGCACGATACCGAACACCATACCCGGTGATACAGCTGCTATGTTCTGGTTTGTTTTTAGTATGGTAGCAATTTCTGAGAGGTTGGTAGAACCTGAGAAGCCATAGATGAGAGATATACCGAAAAGGATAACGCCCGATGCCAGCGCACCGAGAACGAAGTATTTTACGCCTGATTCTGTAGCCTGTGTGCTATCGCGGTTGATGGCAACAAGTATGTACAGCGCAAGGCTTTGCAGTTCCAGACCGATATAGAATGCCATGAGATCATTCGCAGAGACGAGCACGAACATGCCCACTACCGCAAGTACCATAAGCACCGGGAATTCGAACACGTTACGGCTGGAGCCTGCGTAATAAGTAGTGTTGGCAGCGATTACGCAGATAGATGCGGAAAGCAGAAGGATAAGCATTTTTGCGTAATAGGCGAAGTTATCGAAAATAAAGCCTTTGCTGAAAACGGTTATGCTGTAAGAGCCAGCACCTGCACGGGCTGCGGAATCGCACAGGATGAATGCAGCGACAACCATGCCAGCTGTTGCCAGATGGAAAAGAACGCGCGTAGTGCTGTTACGGCTCTGCCTGAACACGCCAAGCATAAGCAGGAACATTGCGAAAATGCTCAGGAATATCTCCGGCCTTGCGTATGTAAGTCCTTCTATCATCAGTTGAACCTCTTTAAAAGCTCGGCCACGGAGACCGATATATCGTTAGTTACCAGCCAAGGCACTATACCGTATAGCACGATGAGCAGGGCAAGCGGGTACAGGCAGAGTTTTTCCGTGAAGGTGAGATCTGCCATGTGTTTGACCTCTTTATTAACTATCTCGCCGTAAACAACACGCTTATACAGCCACAGCATATATGCAGCGCCAAGTACCACACCAGTTGCAACGAATATTGCGGTGAAGATGCTGTCACGGAAGACGCCGAGCATTACAAGGAATTCTCCCACGAAGCCGCTGGTAGCAGGCAGGCCGACTGAAGCCATTGTGTAGATAGCGAACATAAGCGCGAATTTAGGCATTACGGTTACTACGCCGCCATAGGCATCTATGCGCTTGGTGTGCATGCGGTCATACAATACGCCAACGCAGAGGAACAGCGCAGCGGATACTAAACCATGTGAAAGCATCTGGAATATTGCGCCCTGCACGCCTTGCTCATTAAGGGCGAAGATGCCAACAGTTACGTAACCCATATGCGCGACAGATGAATAGGCTATCATCTTTTTCATATCTTCCTGCATCAGCGCGACCAGAGATGTATAGACCAGCGCGATACATGAAAGCGCGTAAACGAACGGTACGAAATATTCAGATGCATCCGGCAGCATTGGCAGCGAGAAACGCAGGAAACCATACGCACCAAGCTTAAGCAGTACGCCCGCAAGCATTACCGAACCAGCCGTTGGAGCCTGAACGTGAGCATCTGGCAGCCATGTATGGAACGGCCACATAGGAACTTTTACCGCGAATGATGCGAAGAATGCGAGCCATAGTATCTGCTGTATACCGAGGGTGAGTTCTGGCGCTTGCGCGGTTAGCGTTGGGATATCGGTAGTGCCGAACTGCGTGTACAGATACAGTATTGCAAGCAGCAGGAACACCGAGCCAAGCAGGGTATAGAGGAAGAACTTCATTGCGGCATAGACGCGGTTTTCAGCACCCCATACACCTATTATGATGAACATTGGTATAAGAGAGGCTTCAAAGAAAACGTAGAACAGAACGAAATCGAGCGATACGAAAACACCTATCACCAGAGCTTCAAGCAGCAGGAACAGCGCCATGTATTCCTTCAGCTGGCGTGTGATTGAGCTCCAGCTGGCGAGCACGCATATTGGTGTTAGGAAGGCTGTTAGTACGACGAGATAGATAGAGATGCCATCTATACCCAAATGGTAGAAGATGCCGCTATTCTTTATCCACTCGAACTTCTCTACGAACTGGAAGCCGGTTGCAGTGCTATCAAAGCAGCAGAGCAGACACATGGAAAGAATGAAAGTGATAGTAGAGAACGCAAGTGCGCCGTATTTTGCATTACGGTCTGAATGGCGACCACGGCATGCGAGCAATATCAGTAACGCTCCCGCAAGCGGAAGGAAAGTGATGAGGGATAATATCGGTAATCCGTGCATTTCTTACCTTGTAATTAAATATGTGAGCATTGCTATAAGGCCTATCATCATTGCAAATGAATAGTGATAGACATAACCTGTTTGCATGCGGCGCAGCACTATACCTGCGCGGTCTGACAACCATGCGAAACCGTTCGGGCCGAGGCCATCTATTATGCGCGTATCGATAGCCTTCCACAGCCATCTGCCGAGTTTTTTGGACGGGCGGACAAATAGGAAATCATAGAGCTCATCAACATACCATTTGTTCTGCGAAAGCAGGTAAAGCGGCCTGAATGTTTGAGCTATTTTAGCCGGAAGCTTAGGAGCAAGAAGGTAAAGAATGAATGCCAGAACAAAACCTATAGCGCCAACAACCAGCGGAGATTTTTTAACCCAGTAAGGAACATGGTGTGCAGCTTCATAGATGCTGTGTTCACCTGAAGAATTGGATATTGCGCCGTTCCAGAATTCCATAGAGGCATCTACTATGCCGTATTGTTTTGCAAACAACCCGCCGATGAACAACGCGCCAAGCGCCAGTACGAATAGCGGGATTGTCATGGTAAGCGGAGATTCATGAGCGTGGTCGTAAGTGTGGTGGTCTGCCCTGGTTTTACCGTGGAAGGTTAGGAACACTAAGCGCCATGAGTAGAAAGCCGTTAGGAATGCGGTGAACAGGCCAACCCAGAATGCGTAATTGCCGAACCAGTTGCCTTCATGCCCGCTGGCATATGCAACTTCCAACACCATATCTTTAGAGTAATAGCCGGAAAGATACGGGAAGCCTGTTATTGCAAGCGTGCCGATAAGCATCATTACGTAAGTGAATGGTATCTTTTTCCAGATGCCGCCCATTTTGCGGATATCCTGCTCGTGGTGCATTGCGTGGATAACAGAACCTGCACCTAGGAATAACAGGGCTTTGAAAAAGCCGTGAGTGTAAAGATGGAAGATGCCGGCTGCGTAAGCAGAAACACCGCAGGCGAAGAACATATAGCCAAGCTGCGAGCAGGTTGAATATGCTATCACTTTTTTGATGTCGTTCTGGGTAAGGGCGATGGTTGCCGCAAAAACCGCAGTGGTTGCACCGACGAAAGTTACCATATTAAGCGCGAACGGAGAGAGTTCGAACAGTGGTGAAAGCCTTGCAACTAAGAAGATACCAGCCGTTACCATTGTTGCAGCGTGGATGAGCGCGGAAACCGGAGTTGGGCCTTCCATCGCATCTGGTAGCCATGTGTGCAGACCAAGCTGCGCGGATTTACCCATAGCACCAATGAAAAGAAGTACGCAGGTTAGCGTTATTGCATCGAAGCTGCATCCGAAGATGGTGAATACTTCATCTACTTTAGATGGAGCTGCTGCGAAGATATCTTCAAACTGGATGCTACCGAACAGAACGAAAGCGGCAAACAGGCCGAGTGCCATGCCGAAATCTCCCACGCGGTTGACTATGAACGCCTTCATTGCAGCGTTACACGCAGATTCTTTATTGTACCAGAAGCCGATGAGCAGGTATGAGCATAGGCCTACACCTTCCCAGCCGAGGAACACCTGAAGCAGGTTATCTGCCGTTACCAGCATTAACATGAAGAATGTGAATAGCGAAAGATAAGACATGAAACGCTGGCGGTGCGGATCTTCGCTCATGTAACCCACGGAATAGAGATGCACCAGCGATGATACGGTAGTAACAAGGCTGAGCATTATGGCGGTCAGCATATCTACGCGCAGATTCCAGTCTGCTACGAAGCTGCCCGTGCTTACCCAGTTAAGAAGCGTTAGCTTATAGGTGTTGCCCGACATGACATCAAACAGCACTATCCATGAGAATATTGCGGCAAGACCTGTACCGGAGAAAGTGATCAGCTGTGATGTGCGCGCAGAGAAACGTGCGGTGTTTAGACCCACAAGAACAGCCGCAATTAACGGCAGGAAAACTATCGATTTTATCAGTAGTTCCATCAACCTAGCCTTTCAAACTATTAATATCTTCCACTTCCACAGAGCCGCGGTTACGGTAATATATTACCAGTATCGCAAGCCCGATAGCGGCCTCTGCGGCGGCTACGGTAAGTATGAAGAAGGTGAATATCTGGCCTTTTATGTCGCCCAGATAAACTGAGAAGGCCACGAAGTTTATGTTAACTGCAAGCAGCATCAGCTCTATCGCCATCATGATATTGATGATGTTCTTGCGGCCGAGGAAGATACCGCAAACACCGATGGTGAAGAGTATCGCCGCAACTGCGAGATAATGCTGAAGGCCGATATTAAGGAGCATGTTCGCGTTAGATTCCATCTACCCCCCTGCCCGTTTCTACATTTACTATACGCAGGGTATCTGCCCTGCTGCGCTTGTTCTGGTCTGACGCTTTCTGGCGACGAACGCCGCTGCGGTGACGAAGCGTAAGCACTATTGCGCCTATCATTGCGACAAGGAGTATCAAACCACAAAGCTGAAAGTACATTACATATTCTGTGTACAGAACATTTCCGATCGCATGGGCGTTGGTTACGCCTTCTGCTGCATCTGCGCCTATTGGGGAGGCTTCAACCGGAACCTGATTGTGCACGGATGCATTCATTACCATTATCATTTCTACACAGAGAATAGCTGCAAGTATAAGACCGACAGGGAAATATGCCTGCACGCTTTTTTTGGCTTCGCCGGTTTTGATATTTAGCATCATCACCACGAAAAGGAAAAGCACCGCTACTGCGCCGACATAAACGATGACCAGCAGCATTGCCAGCATTTCTGCGCCGAGCAGAATGAACAGACCGGCAGAGTTGAAGAATGCGAAGATAAGCCACAGCACGGAGTATACCGGGTTACGCGAGAACACAACCATGACACCAGCGCCAAGAGTAAGGGCAGAGAACATATAGAACAGGAGCGTAGTGAACTCTATCATCTGAACGGAGCCTCCTCTTCCAGCCTTTTAGCAAGTATTGGTTCCCACCTGTCACCATTTGCAAGCAGCTTTTGCTTATTATATAGAAGCTCTTCATGGGTTTCTGTAGCGAATTCAAAGTTAGGGCCTTCTACTATTGCATCAACCGGACAGGCTTCTTCACACAGGCCGCAATAGATGCATTTGGTCATATCTATATCGTAACGCGTGGTACGGCGCGAACCATCTTCGCGCTGCTCGGCTTCAATGGTGATGGCCTGAGCAGGGCATACGGCCTCGCACAGTTTGCAGGCGATGCAGCGTTCTTCGCCGTTGGAGTAGCGGCGCAGGGCGTGTTCACCACGGAAGCGCGTGGAAACCGGGCCTTTTTCATAAGGGTAGTTGATAGTGAATTTAGGCTTGAACATGTAGCTGAATGTACGCCACATACCCAATGCTATTTCTACCATTAAAAATCTGTTCAGATTACGTATCATTGCATGAACCTCCCGGTATGTACGAGATAGCCGGATACTATTACTATCCAGATCAGCGACATTGGCAGGAACACCTTCCAGCCGAGGCGCATTAGTTGGTCGTATCTGTAACGTGGCAGTGCCGCACGAACCCACAGGAAGCAGAATAGCAGGAACGCAACTTTAAGCGCGAACCACACGATGCCAGGTATAAGGTATAATACATCTATATCCAGCGGAGGAAGGTAACCGCCGAGGAACAGGATTGTTGTCATGCCGCACATAAGTATCATGTTCGCATACTCGCCCAGGAAGAATAGTGCGAAAGGCAT
>JAMHZE010000047.1:0-3881 GCA_035909535.1 Rickettsiales bacterium
AATCGAACTTTTTTACAATTCCTCCAAAACCCGCAGGAATTCTGGCTTTCCTCGAACTTCGAGCGTAGGAGAACGGTGCTAAAAGTGACTTTGGCAAGCCCTGTGGCGTATAGCAAAAAAGAGGGTTATCGAACTCCCGCTCTGGCGCTGCCATTCTCGGTTTGGCGGGGTTTTTCGGACACGAAGTCCGGTTTGGTGGAGGATAGCGGGATCGAACCGCTGACCTCCTGAATGCAAATCAGGCGCTCTCCCAGCTGAGCTAATCCCCCACATAGAGATTATATTTCAGTAGCTTGGTGGAAAAACTCAGATATTTTCTGAGCCATACCTCCAAACTGGGTGACCTTCTATATATTTTCTGACGCGGCTTTGTCAATATAAATCTGTAAGTTTGGCTTGCAATGATGTCGGCTTTATGTATAAAGCAGGTCCCGCTGGGAGACTGGCGGTATTTCACACACGGGTTTGTGTTATGACGGACATCTGTTCCGGTATTTCACTTCGGTCCTGATTTATCAGGTACTTCCGTGGAGGAGGCGCCCTAAAAAGCGCCATTTAACCGATAAAAAAGGATAATACTATGTCTAAGACCAACGCAGCTTTTTCTATACAACAGCTTATGGATGCCGGTGTACACTTTGGTCACCGCACAATGAGATGGAACGCTAAAATGCAACCATACATCTATGGTGCACGCAATAACGTTCACATCATAGATCTTTCTAAAACCGCTCCGCTGCTTCACCAGGCGCTTACTCTTGCTAAAGAAGTTGCTTCCAGGAATGGTCGTATACTTTTTGTTGCAACTAAAAGACAAGCTTCTCAAATAGTAGCTGAAGCTGCTGAAAGATGCGGTCAGTACTATGTTAACCACCGCTGGATGGGTGGCACTCTTACTAACTGGGGTACTGTTTCTAAATCTATTAAAACTCTTAACACTCTGGAGAAGCGTCTTGCTGATCCTGAAGTAACAATCAGCAAAAAAGAAAGACTGCAATCTCAAAGGCAGATAACTAAACTACAACTTGCTCTTGGTGGTATACGCCAGATGGGTGGTAAGCCTGACCTTATCTTCGTTATCGATACTCTGCGTGAGCACATTGCGATACTTGAAGCTAAAAAACTTGGTATCCCTGTTGTTGCGATAGTTGATACCAACTCTGATCCTGATGGTATCGATCATATCATTCCTGGTAACGATGACTCTATCAAATCTATCAGACTTTATTGCAGCCTGATGGCTGATGCCATACTTTCCGGTATGTCCCAGTCTATGGGTTCGCGTGTTCAGCGCGATAACGACAACAGCGAACGCGATGCTGCTGCCGCTGAAGGCAAAGGCAGAAAAGCTGCTCCTGTTAAAAAGGAAATAAAAGGCAAAAAAGCTGAAGTAGTGGAAATGGCTGTAGAAGATAAAGACGCTGAAGCTGCTGCTGAAGCTAAAACAGCTGCAAAAGCTCGTAAAAAGCCTGCTGCCGATACAGCTAAAAAGAAAACTGCCGCTAAAAAATAACGGCTGATTTTAAATTATATATAAGGAGAAATGACGATGAGTGCTATTTCAGCAAATGTGATAAAAGATCTGAGAGAACAGACAGGCGCCGGTATGCTTGACTGCAAAAAAGCTCTTGAAGAAACCAAAGGCGATATCGAAGCTGCAAAAGACTGGCTGCGCGCAAAAGGCATAGCAAAAGCTGCTAAAAAAGCCTCCCGCGTTGCGTCTGAAGGCGTTGTAGCTGTTTTGAGCGAAGGTACCAAAGCTGTTATAATAGAGCTGAATTCTGAAACTGACTTCGTTGCGAAAAACGAAGAATTCCAGAATCTTGCGCGCAATATAGCGAAAGCGGCCCTGGGTACAGATGGTTCTGTTGAAGCTGTTAAACAAGCAAAGCTTGGCGCTAAAACAGTTGAAGAAGCTGTTACTGAAGCTGTTGCGAAAATCGGTGAGAACATCAATCTGCGTCGTGCTGCTATGCTTAATGCTCCTGGTGGCCGTATATCTTCCTACATCCACAGCACTATTGCTGATGGCCTTGGCAAGATAGGCGTTCTGGTTGCACTTGAAGGTGGTGATGACCAGCTTGGCAGACAGATATGCATGCACATAGCTGCTAACAAACCTGAATCTCTTAACGTTGATGGTCTGAGCGCTGACCTTATCAACCGCGAGAAACAGATATTCATTGAGCAGGCTCGCTCTTCCGGCAAACCTGACAACGTTATCGAAAAGATGATAGAAGGCCGCATGAGAAAGTTCTACGAACAAGTAGTTCTTACAGAGCAGGCTTTCGTTATGAGCCCGGATAAAACCGTGAAAGAAGTTCTGAAAGATGCGAATGCCAAGATAACAGGCTACGTACAGTTCACTCTGGGTGAAGGTATCGAGAAAGAGGAAGTTGATTTCGCGGCAGAAGTAAAAGCTGTTGCCGGCGGCAGCAAATAACCTCATTTAGGGCGGTCTGCCCTATAATCTCTTGCAAGCAAAAATTAAGGGTTGTATTAAACGGTACAACCCTTTTTTTATTTGCGTATGACCTACAAAAGAATACTTCTTAAACTTTCCGGTGAAGCCCTTATGGGCGACCAAGGCTATGGCCAGCACCTGCCTACCGTTAAGCGCATCTGTGAAGAGATAGCCGATGTGAACAACATGGGTATACAGATATCTGTGGTAGTTGGCGGCGGCAACCTGTTCCGTGGCATGAAGGCCGCTGAAGCAGGAATGGAACGCAGCGCAGCAGATTATATGGGCATGCTTGCAACCGTTATGAACGCGCTGGCGTTACAGAACATGCTGGAATCTATGAAGGTTGATACGCGAGTGCTTTCTGCCATTGAGATGGATTCTGTATGCGAAAGCTTTATCCGCAGGCGTGCAATACGCCATATGGAAAAAGGCCGCGTGGTTATTTGCGCTGCCGGTACTGGCAACCCTTACTTTACCACCGATACAGCCGCTGCACTACGTGCGATGGAGCTGAACTGCGATGCACTTTTCAAAGGTACGCAGGTTGATGGTGTTTACGATAAAGACCCGAAGAAGTTCAAGAACGCAAAACACTTTGCCAAGGTTTCATACAAACAGGTGCTTGAGAAAGACCTGAAGGTGATGGATGGTGCGGCAATAGCTATAGCGCGCGAGAACAAACTGCCGATCATAGTGTTCGATATACATGAAGACGGTAATTTTAAAAAGACCATCAGGGGCAAAGGTAAGTTCACTGAGGTAAAGTAATAACTAAAAGAGGATAGATATCATGGTTGATATAGCTGATATAGAAAAAAGGATGAAAGGCGCACTTGATAACTTTAAGCACAACATGGCCGGCCTGCGTACAGGCAGGGCTTCTGCTGCGCTGGTGGATAACATTCGCGTTGAGGTTTATGGTTCCCAGATGCCGCTTAACCAGCTGGCTTCCGTGAACGTTCCGGAATCTCGTACCATATCTATATCTGTTTGGGATAAGAGCAATGTTTCAGCAGTTGAAAAAGCCATACAGACATCTAACCTTGGCCTTAACCCGAATACAGAAGGTACGGTTATAAGGCTTAACCTGCCGCCGCTGACAGAAGAGCGCCGTAAGGAACTTACCAAATTTGCCAATACCAATGCAGAACAGGCTCGCGTGGCGGTACGTAACGTGCGTCGTGATGGTATGGATGGTGCAAAACGCGAACAGAAAGATGGCAAAATGACCGAAGACCAGCTGGCCGGAACTTCTGACAAGATCCAGAAACTAACTGACAGCTATGTTGAACAGGTTGATAAGCTGTTCGCCGACAAAGAAAAAGAGATAATGACGGTTTGAGTTTTACCGTTACATGTAATGACCACTCCGCATAAAATACAGCATCTTGCCGTTATAATGGATGGAAATGGC
>JAMHZE010000048.1:0-5900 GCA_035909535.1 Rickettsiales bacterium
CAAGCATGTTGAAGTTGAATTGCTAAGCTTTATAAGAGAGGAGCAAAAATTCAATTCAGCCCAAGCGCTGATAAAACAGATGGAAGAAGATGCCAGAGAAGCAAGAAAATAAATACCTGGAACGCTGCACGCTTGTAGCGGTACTAGCGCTGTTGATAGACCAGTTCCACAAATTCTACATGATAGAGATATTCGGTATCGTTGAAAAAAAACGCATAGAAGTTGCCGAGTTCTTCAACCTTGTAATGGTCTGGAACCGCGGCATAAGCTTTGGTATGTTTCAGGGGCATGAATACAGTAACTACTTCTTCATGGTCCTTACGGTCATCATCTCTACCATATTACTGCTATTTGCGCGCAAATCTGTCAGCATGCTGGAAGCCAGCGGGTTCGGACTTGTGGTGGGCGGTGCCTGTGGCAATCTTATAGACCGCATATTACGCGGCGCAGTGGCAGATTTCTTCGATTTCCACTATAGCGGCTATCACTGGCCGGCATTCAATATAGCTGATTCTTGTGTTTTTGTAGGAGCTGCTATATTGGTATATTCTGGCATATTCACCAAGAACAGGGAAAAATAATGATAAGAAATTCTATATTATCGCTGACACTGCTTGTTACACTTGCTTCATGCTCATCTGTAGGCGTGGGGGATGTGCGTAAATCTCTTGGCGTATCAAAAAGCGCACCGGATGAATTTCTGGTAGAGCCGCGTGACAAACTAAAACTTCCTAAAACTGCAATGGCGCTGCCTGTTCCTCAGAAGGAGCCGGAAGGCGCAGTAGCTGCAAGTGATGGTGCGCGTATGGCGTTATTCGGCGCAGATGCTAAAAATTCCAGCCGTCCTCAAACAGCGCTGGAAAAAAGCATGGCTGCAAAAGCTGGGGCAACAGATGCTGACCCTTCTATCCGCAGGGTGGTTGAAAAAGAGCACAGGAACAAGACCGGCGTATTCGGTACAGAGCGCGGTGGAACCATGGAAGCGCTTCTCGATCCGTTCGGCTACAATAAACCAACAGAGCCAGTGGTTGACGGCAAAAAAGAGAATCAGCGTATAAGAGAAGCCCTGCGCGATGGCCAGGCCATTTCCGGCGAGGGTGCAAAAACCAAAGACCCTGCTAATAAAGAAAAGGTCAAGAAAGACGGCGTAATATAAGGTGTATAAATTCTCATCGTGAAACCGGAAGATCATAATCTTGTTGAGATAACCGAGGCGGAATACGGCGTGGCTATCGATATAAAATACGCCACAAACGATAACTTCACTGGTCAGCCTGTATATTCCCGCCCTGCCTGCTACCTTCTGAACGAGGCCGCCGAGAAACTCCGCAAGGCAATAGATATAGCTGCAAAGCTTGGTTACGCTATCCGTATTTTTGATGCTTACCGCCCAACAGAAGCCCAGCAAAAATTATGGGACCACACTCCCGATCCGGATTTTCTTGCTCCGCCAGATAAAGGTTCTGCTCATTCCCGTGGTGTCGCCATAGATATAACGTTAATGGATGGAGACGGTAACGATATCGATATGGGAACGGAATTCGATGCATTCACGCCACTTTCGTTTCATGGTGTTACCGAAGGCATAAGCATAGAAGCGCAAAAGAACCGTCTTGTACTGCTTGGTATAATGAGCGCGGCAGGCTGGGATTTCTACAAGAATGAGTGGTGGCACTACCAGTTGTTCAATGCACGCGCAACGTACAAACTTATCTCCGATAAAGAAGCGGGCACAAAAATGATGGGCTGATTTCGCCCTTCTTATCCAGATTTTTGTTGATAGAAAAGCTTGTTTAGAGTTTAGTTGAAGCACTGTGAGCAATAACAACGACATAATCATCAAACGCGTTAAAAAGGTTGCGGGCGGGCATCATGGCGGCGCATGGAAAGTTGCCTATGCCGACTTTGTAACCGCAATGATGGCGTTCTTTCTTTTGCTATGGCTGCTTAACGCAACAGAGGCAGAGAACCTTGCCGGTCTGGCAGATTATTTTGCACCCACAGTAGGTGTAAAGGACGAAATGGGCATAGGCTTTCGCGGCGGTCGTGCTGCGCTGTCTGAAGGTATCGGCGCAGACCGTAATACCAATAAAGGTATCGTATTCGGTGGCGTTCCCACAGGGCCAATAACAAAAGTAACTAACGAGATCCTGGAGCAGACAGACCAGAGCCCTGCTGAGCAGATAAAGGTTGTGATAAACGAGACCGAGACCGACAAGAAAGGTTCGGATGAAACTGATAAACAAACTGCTGAAGCTGCCCCTCCTGCCGAGCAGAAGGAGGAAAAGAACAAACTGGATGAAGAGAACGAACAGACCTCTAAAGCAGTTTCTGCTGCGGTAGAAGATATGGTTAAGAACCGCCGTATTGATGAAGGTTCGATAGAGATAAAGCGCACACCGGAAGGCCTGCTGATAGAGATAAAAGATCTTACCGGCAATTCCATGTTTGAAAGCGGCAACGCCGTAATGAAGAAAAAGCTGCGTGATGCGCTGATAGAACTTTCCCGCATATTGCGCAATGTGCCGAACAGCTTTGCCATAATCGGCCATACAAGTGCTGCAAGCGTTACTGCCACAAGAGCAGATTACGGCAAGTGGGAACTTTCTGCCGACAGGGCAAATGCCACAAGGCTTTTCCTGGAGCGTAACGGCGTGGACCGCGAGCAGATGTCCCGCGTTGAAGGTCGCGCCGATAACGTTCCGTTTGATGCGAGAAAACCGGAATCTCCTGTAAATAACCGCATCAATATTCTTATTCTTAATAAAAGCGATACGCCTGATCACAAAAAATCCACGCCGGATGCAATACTGCTGGATACAAGAAGCCCTAAGGTGGAAGACCTGATAAAAGAATCCATGAAACCCGCAGATGATAAAAAGAAAAAAGCGCCGGAACCTCCGACAAAGATAAACAAGGATATGAAGCAACTGCTGGATGCTACATCTTCTGGCAGAAAGGATGCGGCAGTTCCTGCTGAAGCAGAACCTGCAACCATTATAGATCTGAACAGGGCAATAGAAAGAAACCTGCCTGCCGCCCCTGCCCCTCAGCAGAACGAGCAGATGCAGCGTATACTGCAAGATGTCAGCCAGCCAAAACCTGCTGCACCCGAAGTACCAGATAGCCCTACAGATAACAACATACCAGATCTTGATATAAGGCGCGGTGCACCAACTGTACCTGCGGTGCCTGCTGCCCCAACTACAACTCCGCCAAGTGGTGATAACCTTCTTGAAATGCTGCGCGAAGGACGTTCACCCGGAACATCTGAATAGGAAAAAAGATGCTGCTGAGGATAATGTTCTTTCTGCTTCTGGTGCTGGTGATATCGCTTGGTATACACTGGGTATCCAGTAACAACGGCACCGTAGAATTTGTCTGGCTTGATTACCATGTAAAAACAACTGTAGCGTTCACGCTGGTTTTTCTGGTGTTGTTGTTCGTGCTGCTTACGCTGGCGATGGAGTTGATATCGGGTATAATTTCTCTGCCCTCAAAAATAAATAAAAAATTCAAAGGCCGCAAGCAGGAACAGCTGTTACTTACATTGCAGAGCGGCTATGCTGCATTGCTTTCCGGCGATATCGATGCTGCAGAAAAGGCCAGTCGTAAGCTTCTTGCCGCACCGGCAGAAAGTAAAAGTATAGATGGAATGACGCGCATGCTTGCAGCCAAAGTGGCGCAGGAGCGCGGTGAACTGCGCATCGCTCAAGACCACTACAAAACATTTCTGGATGACAAGGAGCACAAATTCTTTGCTGTTAAAGGAATGCTCGACTCTGCATTTTTACAAGGTGATACGAATGAGGCCATACAATATGCAGAATCTGCTTACAGGCTTAAACCAAATGTAAAAGATGGTGCACATTCACTGCTGGAACTCTACAAGAATGCAGGGCGGCTGGAGAGCGCCGAGCGCTTCCTGCGCAAGTACAAGCGCAGACATATCTTCCGTAAAGATGCCCATAACAACATAGATGTTAACAGAGAGTTTTTTGACATAAAGCTGCAACAGGCAAAAACCGCTTGCGAGAACGCGGGCGGTTTTATGGATGGTTATGCAAAGGCGCGCCACCTGCTCGATAAAGCCTTAAGCGCAGACCCAAACAACAAAGAAGGCTTAATGCTTATGCTGCGCATCTGCAAAGATATGCGTGACAGAAAGAAGGCGCAAAACACCATAGAAAAAGCATGGCCTCAAGCCCGTAGTCTTGAACTCGGCCTCGCATATCTGGAAGTTATAGGATCTACAGCTACTGGCGATGCCACCAAGAAAAAGCTGCGCGCAATAGAACGGCTTAACAAAATAAGGCCGGATGCCGAAATGGCTGATAAGCTGAAAGACAAGGTCTACGCTTAAACCTCAGAGTAATTTTTAAAACCGGATTATCTTTCAATGCCTGCCGCTTGCGAAGGAGCCGCGCTTATAGGGCTGGCGCTAGGTGAGCTGCGCGTTGCCTGCTGTACTGAAGATTCGCTGGCGCTTACACCGGCAAGCTGCTTGTTCATCGGTGCCATTGCGGCATGTATCTCTGCCATATCTATGCTGCGTACATCCATCTTTTCCGGCCTGCTGCCTTTTGCCTGTTCCCAGTCTACTCTGCCTTGAGAATCCTCTGCGCGCTGCTGATAGTTCTCTTTCAGGTTATCATACTTACTTTTAGAGCCGTAAGCATTGGTAAAATCCTTCAGATATTCCTTCTTTCTTCCAAAATCATCACCCTGCTCTGGAACAAAATTCTTATCCACCGTCTTTTCAGCATTCGCTCTTACCTCTTGCGGAGATTTTTGGGCATTTTCACGATAAGCCTGATAAGCCTCAGGATCGTTCTTCTCTTTGTCTTTAAGCATCTTGTCAAATTCAGGGCTTCTTTCCCTGTCGCCATTCACCATATTGTTGATTCTGGTTTGTCCTTCGGTAAGTTCATTTACCTGGGCTTCTTTGTATAGCTTACCGGTTTCTTCATATTTCGAACCCGGTTCTGTTATATCGGTATTCTTTGCTCTTTCCTGAAGGTTCTCAAACTTTCTTCCGTCTATTTTTTGGGCAAGTTTCTCCATCCTGCTATCGCCGATAGAACTCTCCACCTGGCCGGTTACGGCAGGGGTAACGCCTGCTTCTTTCATAGCTTCTATGGTCTTTACCGCTTTTACATCGTCGGCATCATATAAAGGGCTTTCAGGATGCTGCTTGTTAAACTTTTGCAGTTCTTTTTCGCCCTGTTTTTCTTCCTTCATCTTGTGGTTCAGCACGTCCCTGCCTTCCACGTTATTCCACGGATAATCACCTCTTTCCAACTGCTCTTCAGTCTGCTTGTAATCTGCATCGCCGCGATAGTGCCCCTTACGGCCCGCATTGAATTCCGATCTTTCGCTTGTTTTTAGGGCTTTTCCGTTCTCATCTTTTACTGTATGGCCGTTCTCATCTTTTATGCTATACTCTCTTCCGGCTATTCTATCGCCAAGCTCATGGTATTTGTCAGTCACATCATGCGCGGCTCCCTTTACCTTATCGCCTAACGATCTCTTAGATGCACCAGCATGCTCTTGGGTGCCGGCTTCCATATCAAACTTGGTAACCTTTTGCGGTGCAGAATCACCTTTTTCTGCCTGAAGCTTGGAAAGTTCTTGTGCAGCGCCGTTATCTCCGCTTACAGCAGGGCCGCTTTGTGCCGGTGCGCTCTGCGTGGGGCCAGAAGCTGAAGGCGCGCCATCACTACCACTTCCCATCAGGCGCATTTTTGCGCCCGGTTCTAAATCTTCAAAAAGTTCAAATCCGTATCTTTTGTGCTTTAATATTGCCATCTAACTACCACTTTATCCTTTTACAGGTGAGGCAGAAGAAGGCAAATCACCAGAACCCCTCTTCTGCAACCTGAAACAGCCCTTGCATCTCT
>JAMHZE010000049.1:0-2490 GCA_035909535.1 Rickettsiales bacterium
TTAACGTTTGCTATAACTGCGTGGATAGACACCTGCCCGCCCGTGCGAACCAGACCGCTATTATTTGGGAAGGTGATGACCCAAGGCATACAATTAAAATAAGCTACGCTGAACTGAAAGATGAAGTTTGCCGCTTTGCCAATGTGCTGAAAGGTCTTGGCGTTAAAAAGGGCGATGTTGTAACCATATACATGCCGATGATCGTTGAGGCTGCGGTTGCCATGCTGGCCTGCGCGCGCATTGGGGCGATACACAGCGTTGTGTTTGGCGGGTTCTCGCCTGATTCCCTGAAAGGAAGGGTTGAAGATGGCGGCTCGAAGCTGGTGATAACCGCAGATGAAGGCTTGAGGGGCGGTAAGACGGTTCCGCTGAAGGCCAATGTTGATGAAGCGCTTGCAGGGCTGAATGATGTAAAAGTACTGGTAGTTAGAAATACGGGCGGCGAGGTGCATTGGGGCAGCAATGATACATGGTATAACGAGCTGCGCGACACAGCCGATACGGAATGTGAGATAGAAGAAATGAGCGCGGAGGATCCGCTGTTCATTTTATACACATCAGGTTCTACAGGCAGGCCGAAGGGTCTTATGCATACAAGCGGCGGTTACCTGCTGATGGCGGCGATGACGCATAAATATACGTTCGATTATCAGGAAGGCGATATTTACTGGTGTACCGCAGATATAGGCTGGGTAACAGGCCATAGTTATATAATTTACGGCCCGCTCGCAAATGGTGCGACCACGCTGATGTTTGAGGGCGTGCCGACATATCCTGATGTATCGCGCTTCTGGCAGGTGGTGGATAAGCACAAGGTTACGCAGTTCTATACCGCACCGACAGCCATACGCATGCTGATGGCGAGCGGCGATGAGCCGGTGAAGAGAACCAGCCGCAGCAGTCTGAGGATTCTGGGCAGCGTTGGCGAGCCAATTAACCCTGAAGCATGGCGCTGGTATTACGATGTTGTGGGTGATGGCAGATGCCCGATTGTGGATACGTGGTGGCAGACCGAGACAGGCTGTTTTATGATAACCCCCCTGCCCTATGGCACGGAACTTAAAGCTGGCAGCGCGACGAACCCGTTCTTTGGGATTGCACCTGTGGTGGTGGATAATGAGAACAAGCTGCTTGAAGGCAATGGCATTGAAGGGAATTTGTGCATCGCGAAAAGTTGGCCTTCTCAGGCACGCACGATATGGGGCGATCACAAAAGATTTTTTGAGACCTACTTCCAGCAATTTCCGGGGAAATATTTTTCCGGCGATGGATGCAGGCGCGATGAGGACGGTTATTACTGGATAACAGGGCGCGTGGATGACGTGCTTAATGTTTCCGGGCATCGTATTGGTACGGCAGAGGTTGAAAGCGCGCTGGTGCTGAACCAGAAGGTGGCCGAGGCCGCTGTAGTTGGCTTTCCGCACGATATAAAAGGCCAAGGCATATACGCTTACGTAACGCTGAAACAGGGCGTGGCTACAAGCGATGAGCTGAAGAAGGAACTTAATGAAACGGTACGTAAGGCGATAGGCCCGATAGCGAAACCTGACGTGATACAGTTTGCGCCTCAACTGCCGAAGACCCGCAGCGGCAAGATAATGCGCCGTATATTACGTAAGATAGCAGAGAATGATTACGGCAATTTGGGTGATACGCGTACCCTGCTGAACCCTGAAGCAGTTGATGACCTTATAAAGAACAGAGTGAATAAGTAATGTTATATATTGCGCTGCTGCTCGGTATCATTGAAGGGCTTACCGAGTTCATACCCGTTTCTTCCACCGGACATTTGATTCTGTTTGGCGATATTCTGGGCTTTGAAGGACCTCCGGGGAAAGTGTTCGAGATAATAATTCAGCTTGGCGCGATTCTGGCCGTGTGCTGGCTTTACAGGGGAAAGATACTGGGCACGACCTGCGGCGTAATAAAAAGACGAGAGAGCGATATGCGCTTTGCGCTTGGGCTGTTCATCGCGTTTTTGCCTGCGATGGTACTGGGTGCGCTGCTGCACGGCTATATAAAAGAACACCTGTTCAACCCTGTGAGTGTTTCTATAGCGCTTATTGTGGGCGGTGTAGTTATATTGCTGGTGGAGAAGTTCAAACCTGCGCCGAGGCACGATAAGGTTGAGGGCTTTCCGCTACCTTTATATTTGAAGATAGGTATATGCCAGTGCCTTGCAATGATACCGGGCACATCTCGCAGCGGGGCGACCATTATAGGTGCACTACTGCTGGGCGTTGATAGAAAAGCGGCGGCGGAGTTCAGCTTTTTTCTGGCGATGCCGACAATGTTTGCCGCAGTGGTTTATGATATTTACAAGAACTGGGAAGTACTGAGCTTTGATAATGTTCAGGTGATAGCGGTGGGGTTTATTGCGGCGTTTATCAGCGCGCTGCTGGTGGTGCGCGCGGTGATAGGATTTATTTCAAAACACGGCTTTGCGCCATTTGCCATTTACCGTATAATTCTTGGCAGCGTGATGCTTTC
>JAMHZE010000050.1:0-25560 GCA_035909535.1 Rickettsiales bacterium
CAGTATCATAGTTATCTTTGAATGGAACGGTGAATTTACCGCCTTCTGCCATAACAGATTCCAGCTTTTTGTTTTCTGAAGCTGAGAGATATGGAGTTATTTTTTCCAGCGCTTGAGAGGTTGGAGTAAAGCTGTAAGCGTTTGCGGTATCTATATTCAGCGCGGCTTTATCATTAAAGAAATCTGCTGCGGCATCGCCATTACTTGTAACGAATTGCGCTATAAGCAGCTTTTCTTCCAGAGAGAAGTTACGCTGCTCGCCTTCTGTTATTGCAGCCGGGAATAGGCGCACGGCCTTATCTGCGTCATCTTGACTGCGTCGGATAAAGACAAGGCGGCTCAGCGGTTCAAAGAAGTTAAAAAGATCATCGAGGTTCATATCCTTTGCAGTGACCAAGAAATCTTCTATCTTTTTATCGCCGTTTTCTACCTTACGCAGAGATACATGCTCGCGCACGCCTAGTTCTTTATACTCGGCCTCGAGGAATTTATTTTTTTCTTTGCCTGTAGGGTAAGGATTCTTCTCTAGCTGTTGCTGCCATTTTTTATCGACTATCTCGCGAGCTTCTTCAAAGCTGTACTGGCTGTTACCCATTTTACCAACCACTTGAACCTCTTTAAGATCCAGGGTCTTCCATACATCTGAGGATGTTGTAATGACCTCAGGCGCTTTTTGTTCAACCTCTGTTTTTGGCGCTGCTGTTTCTGCTATGGCAGCTATTGGGGTAACGGATGCTACAGGCTCTGCCTGCGAGAATTGCTGTACGGCAGGCTGGGCGGGTAAGATATTGTTAAGCGCATCTATAGCCGCCTTTGCCTTTGCAGGCATCTTCTCCGGCTCGTTCAGGTATCTTAGCGCACCACGATGGCCGTAGATAGTAGTAAGAACGAATAACGTGTTCTGGTCGTACTTATCTGTATCTATGCTGTATTTTTTCTGGAGCAGGAACTTATTCCATTCAAAAGCATCATTCGCGACCTGCTCTATTGTAGCGGGGTCGTTCATGTTAGAGTACTGCTTGCCCTTTATTTTTGTAAGGTCATTCAGTACGGTATTGGCGTTGTCACTGACGTAAAGATTAGCGGCATCTACGGAGCGGCCGGCAGGCAGAAAAGCCTTAGCCAGTAAATTAACCGCATCTATGTTTATCCGCTCTGCCACTTACGCATTACCTTTGCTGAACCTGCTTCTGCATATTCATATAAACAACGTTATATTTGATATCGGTGCCGAAAGAGATCTGCCATTCTTTATCACCTTCATGCATTACACCTTTCATATCATACAGGCCGCCGTTTTTGGCGTGCGAACCTTCTACTATATGATTGAAGAAGCCAAGGAAGCCGCCATCTAGCTTGCCTTGAGTGAATTTAACCTGATTGCCATCTTTATCTTTCATGAATATTGTAAAGTCATGCGCATCTTTGTCATAAGTCATTTTGACAAGGTTATTGCTGGCACTTAGAGTGTCATACTCGCTATTTTCTATTTTTCTTACACTGAATTCCAACTGGCCTGATTCGTATGAGCCTTTTGAGATAGTAGCGCGGTAATAGTGCATTGCACCATCTGCACCTGTTATCTCCATCAGCATATCTTCAGGTATTTTTTCTGTACCGCCGAATATACCGGACATACCATCGATAAAATTCTTTGCTGCATTTATATTTGAAGTATCGGCAGTGATGTTGTTAAAGCCGGATATCTCCGAAAGATTATCGGTAGCGAGCGCTGCAAGTTTTGCGTTATATTGCATTTAGTCCCCCAATTAAGATAGTTAGTTATAATTTATAGGTATATATCAACAGGTTTATGTTTATGCTGATACTGATACTGATACTGATACTGATACTGATACTGATAATCATTATCAGTATCTTCTTGACTTGTCAATATCTGTCATGCTTAAATAGTATTTTAATACGAACTTTAACCAACTGAATTATAACGATATGCAAGGAAACCTTGAAGAACGGCTTGATGGCATAATCTCTGCGCATAAATCTGCCATAGGTAGTGTACAGGTTCACGGATCTAACCGGGTGGTGACCAGGCGCCTTGAAGATCTGCTGAAAGAAGCCGAACTGCGGGGTAAAGACACAGAGTTCTGTAAAAGAATAAAGCAGCATATGTATTCTATGGGGAGGGTTGTATGACCGATATTTTTGAAAGCCGTCTGGTAAATATCATTCAGCTTGATGAGCCAATGCTTGCCGCACGCAGAATGGAATATCTGCTGGAGGATATGGCAGATTCTGGCATGGCGTTTGATATATGTTTTGTAGAAAAAGTTCGTGTTACCGCAGCATCTTTCGGCATAGAAGCAGAGGAGAACAGGCAGCGGGACCTAACCCCCGCCACCCATTGGAGGCTTAAAGCTTATGTACGCAATAAGTAACGATGCCTAGTATTTTTAGTTCATCATTAAACTTAACTGTTATTGGTTTATAGTTTTCATTCTCCGGATAAAGAACAGGTAGGCCTTTTTTGTGGTAAAGGCGCTTTACCGTGAACTCTCCGTTGATATCTGCCACTACTATATCACCATCCCGTGCTTTATTAGTGGAACGTATAACCAGCAGATCGCCATCGTAGATGCCGGCATCTATCATGGAATCTCCACTAGCATTTACCACGAAGGTTTCCTCATCCCTATCTACCAGATAAGAGTGGAGGTTGATGTTCTCATCCCCTGCATCTTCCGCCAGCGCAGTGGCATAGCCCGCCTGCACCGTGCTGGAGAAATACCTAACCGATTGGCTGCCCCCTGAAATAAATTCAAATATCTGCTTTTCCATATCTTTAGGGATACGGATGATTTTTGTAGGAGAACCGTATTTACCCGTACCTACCGGCCTGCCGGCACCTGCGCGTTTACCGCCTTGCTTCATGACATTACCATATTTATTTTGATTATTGTTACGGTAATTAAAGCAAAAAGTAAAGGATTATATAAAGATTATAGTTCTACCCGGAAAATAGCCCCTGTACCTGCGGCTTTATTGTCATGCACGCTTACACTACCGCCCAGAAGCCCCATTATATTGCGGCATATGGAAAGCCCCAGACCCGTACCGGATGTCTTTTTATCTGCACCGTGTATGCGCTCGAACTTATCGAATATCTTTTCCTTCATATCATCCGGTATGCCCGACCCTTCATCTGCTATATCTATCTGTGTAACTTTTTTCAGGCCGCGCACGGTTAAGGTTATAACACCTTTAGTTCCGCCGTATTTTATCGCGTTATCCAGCAGATTCTGCATCACCTGTTCCAGCAATACCGGATCTGTAGTGAGGCTTATCTCTTCAGCACCTTCCCTGTTATACACAATGCTTCTGCCAGAGATATTCTGCATGCGGTTTATTATGTCCCCCAGCAGGGAATCTACTATAATAGTCTCGCTTTTTACTTTAATAGCGCCCGCTTCTATACGGGTCATGTTCAATATATTGGCAATATAGCCGTTAAGCCTTACAGCTTCTTCCAGCGCGGTCTTGCGCAATATTTCTTTGTCCTCATCCTTCAACGAGTTCTGCATATGCTCTATTGCTGTAAGGGAGCCTATAATAGAAGCAAGCGGCGTTTTGAGATCATGCGATACGGATGAAAGAAGATCGGCACGGAGTTTATCTTTCTCCTGCATTGTTTTAACCTGATCCAGCTCGCGCGATATCATAGCCCTGCCAAGCGTGCTGGCAGCAAGGTTTGAAAGGGATTCTATCAGTTGAAGATCGTAATTGGTCATTTCGTTAACACGGGTTATTTCCATGCCCAGAACACCGATATTCAGCCTTGATGTTGATATAGGCACAAACCTGAAATGCACGTTATTGGATGGCATATCTGAAAGCACACCTGTCGCCATCTGGTTATTGTAGCAGGCAAGCAGCGCACTTACCTCCTTCTCGGAAAGATTCTTGACCCTCGCATCTGCAAGATCCAGAGCATCTTCTCCCCTCTTTTTCAGCACCACACATACATCTGCATCCAGCAGGTTGGATATTTCTTTTATGAGTATATCACGGATGCTTTTAACATCGGAAACACCGGCAAGGCTGCTGCTCAGGTTTGTCATCAGCTGGTTGTTGACCTCACGCTTTTTAATGTCATCTGTTTTGCGCTTAGTAAAACCACCAAGCAGTGAAACGATAAGAGCAAGTGCAATGAAGAACAGAGAGTTTATTATATCATCGTAACTGCCAAGCTTTATTACATATTGCGGATAAACAAAGAAGAAGCTTATCAGCATGGCCGACATGAGCGAGGTGAACAGGCCGTAAAAAAGCCCGAACGACATACTGGCATATACAACCACCAGAATGAATGCCATAGAGATATGGTACAACGTAACCTTGCTGCCTATAGCCTCGCTGTATGCGATGAAGATGTTGAATAGCACCGCACCTGTTAGCATAAGGAATAACAGCCCCATCGTAACAGGGTTTATTTTGTTCAGGAACGGGAGAGGTATTCTTGTCTTACCAGATTTCTGCAGCTTTACGGTAAGTATCTCGCAGTCTATCTCATCCATCAGTTTATCGTGCAGGCTAGAACGGAACAGCGATCGAGATGAGTTTCCTATAACAACCGTATTGATATTATAAGACCTGACGAACTTACGTATACCATCTGCTACGTTGCTTTCCGGCAGGTTGATAAACTTATAACCGAAACTTGCGGCTTTTTCCTTTATGAGCTCCTGCGTGGAGTCTTCAATATCCGAAACTTTGTTTATATAGCTGAAATGTACAACGAACACGTTGCAGTTGTTAAAGTTCTTGTTCACATAGCGCATCAGGCGCACCGAGCCCCTGTTGTTAGAAACAGCTATCAGAATATTCCGCTCTTTATCCATGCTACCCTATTTATGCCCTTTTGTGATACTACAAGGTTATTTCACGCCTGCAATACCGAAACCCCGTTAATAATCATCAGGCCGGAATAAGCCATTGCCCGTACACAGCAAGTACACTGAAACATGTTGCTGCAACCAGTATCATGGCAAGTATCTTAGGATCTTTCATATCGCTATTCATATACACCGCCCTTATATTAAATGTGTTATTATAAACTTACTTAATAATTGAGTGTATATTGCACGAGTTAAAAATCACATAATCATGCTTAGGATTATGCATAAAAATTTTATAAAGAACAGGTGGATAACCTTAAAAAAGAGTAAGGCCGGCAGAGGGGCTACCGGCCTTAAGAGGGTAGTAGGAGGGTTGGTATAGTCAGACATAATAATAACTAACTATGACTACATACTAACTCCACACAGGTAAAAAATCTCTATCGATGAAAGTCGGATAATATAAAAATAGCATAAAGGATGTGTTTAAATAAAAACCATATGAAATCCTTATTGTATTATACCTTTTATATCCTATCATCCTTTCTATGGGCGATATAAAATCAAAAATACTGGTAGTAGACGACGAACCACAGATACGCAAAATGCTGAAAGTTATACTGGAAGCGGAAGGCTATAGGTTCGAGCCGTGTGAAGATGGAATTCAGGCGCTGAAGATAGCGAACTCCATTAAACCAGATCTAATTCTTCTTGATCTTGGCCTGCCGGGAATGGACGGTACAGAAGTTATAAGCCAGATACGCGGCTGGTCTAACGTGCCGATAATTGTTGTTTCTGCACGTGATCAGGAAGAGATGATAGTGAAATCTCTTGACCTTGGTGCAGATGATTACGTTACTAAACCTTTCTCTACAGAATTACTGTTAGCACGCATACGTGCCAACCTGCGCAAAAAGATGAAAGAAGATTTTGGTACATCTGTACTCGCGAATGGCGGCATAGAGATGGATCTTGTAAAACACGAAATAACGATAGACGGTAAGGTTACCGGATTCTCTCCAAAAGAGTACGACCTGTTGAAATACTTTATGAGCAACTTAGGAAAAATGCTTACCCACAACCAGATACTGAAGGAAGTTTGGGGGCCGGCACATACGGAGAATTCTCAATATTTGCGCGTATACACGGGACAGATAAGACAGAAGATAGAGAAAGACCTTGATAACCCGGTTTATATAATAACCGAACCAGGCATAGGTTACAGAATGGAAAAGATACCTGCCGCTAAAAAGCAGGAATCCGCTACAGCTTAAATAATTAAGCTTCCGCAGTATTCATATCATTACCTACACGCTTCCACGCTTTTTCATGGAAGTAGTAGCATACGGTCTGCACCAACGGTTCGATAAGTGAAATAGATAGAGCTATTGCAAGACTACCACTTATTGCAAAGGCAACAGCGAAAGCCACCACAAAATGCATGATGCTGTAGGATATTGTTTTTTCTATATCTTTTTTACACATGGCAATGTTTCCTTTAATACTTGATTGTATTATAGCACATTCCAGTTGATAATGATAATCAATTAGCATTCTTACAGTGATAGATGATATCTATCACACTCGCTTGGATAGCCAGATAGCAGCACGGCTGCCAGCCTTGATAAAGGCAGAAAGCGCCTCGTAGCCAGGGGTTTGTTCGGCATGATTATGTAAGCCGGTTTCCTTGTGCTCATCTTCTTCTGCACGGAACTGGGTAATAGCCTGTTTTAGATCTTCTTCAGCGGCATCCTTCTCAAGACTCTCTAACTGGGATGTGTAGTGTTCCACTATCACTTCTTCCACCGCTACAGTGCATGCGTAAGCTGCCTTTTCACCCATCATTGCGGTTGCAGCACCAAGTGCAAAACCGGCAACATTCCATATCGGGTGCATTGCCGTTGGTCGGATACGACGGCTTGAAAGCTCTTTCTCGAAATACTCCAGATGGCGGAGCTCCTGCTCTTTCATATGCCTTATGGTTTCACCCGCTGGGCCTTTACCTAATACCGCAAGCTGGCCTTCATAAATACGCTTTGCACCGAATTCTCCCGCATGGTTAACACGTATAATCTGCTCTATCTTTTTCTCTGCACTCATTGAGCTACCGCCTTTGCCCTGTGAAACCTGATATACTTAGCAAATACATATACTGTTATTATAATACCGGCGATGCAGTAAACAAAGTTCCACCCGGCCATGGAAAGGCCAAGGAACTGGAATTGTATCTCGTCGCAGCGAACCGCAGGAACTTCGTACAGAGATTTCTGAAGGTTTTCTATGCTGCTCATATCCAGTGCGGCAGTGCAGTCTCCATGCAGCCACCATTTTTTTTCAACACCGATATGGTAGAACGAGATACCTGCATTTGCCAGGAACGCATGCGCCGAAACAGCCATAGCTATAAGCAAAGAACCTTTACCGGGGCGTGCATATGCAAGCAATGCAAACAGCGCTATTACAACAAAAGGTATACGCTGAAAGATACAGAGCTCACAAGGAGAAAGGCCAAACGCATATTGCGATGTAAGCGCAAACGCCAAAGGCGCAAGCGCAGAGATAAGCAGAAGCTTTGCCAGATACTTGTTATCGTTCAGCAGCTTTTCCATAATAAAGCCTTTTTAGTGACGGCCTTAGTTGGTTATCTTCTTCCAGAGGCCAACCAGTTTTGAAGGAGCTTGTTTGGTAGTAGGTGCAGCAGCCGGTTTAGTAGCTTCACCACCTTCCCTTTTATCCTGGTATTCGTTAAAACGCTCTACCCTGCTTTCGCTTTCAGGAACAAAATTGTTCTGAGGATATTCAGTGTTCTCATTACCAAAGCTGTTACCATCAAAATTGGCATTGTTGTACCTGCGACCGCCGCCGCCCTGACCACCATGCCCGCCTTGACCACCCTGGCCACCGCCTCTTCTGTTGCGACCACCGCGTTTACCGCGATTACGGCCACCACGATTACGGTCTCCACCATTGCGATCTCCGCTACGCTCACGACGTGGCTGTTCACCACCATTGCCCGGACCCGGAACATCATCTTCTGCTGAGCGAGGAGCACGCTCATCAAACTTGCGGGATGCTATTCTTTCTACATCCGCAACTTCGCTCTGCCATGCAGATAGCTGTTCATCAACATCAGCATCTATCTCGCTTTCTGTAGGTATTGTAGCATTAACCGCAACATCCTGACGAGGGCGCTGGTGTTTACCACCGCCTTTCTTTTTAGAGCGAGGCCTTTCCTGACCTGGGATTTTCTGCGTAGATATTTCAAACTGGTTAGGAAGCATCATAGGATCAACCTCGATGGTTATCTTAACCTCGTTCTTTTTCTCCATCGCCTGTACTTCAGCTTTTCTGTGCTCATCTATATTATGAGCGATCGCCTGAGATACCTGCAGATATACTTCTTTAACAACTTTTTTACCTGCTTCTGCTTCCAGTGCGCGGATAACTTTAAGCGTTAAAGATTCTGTAGTACGGGTAACACCCATACCACTGCACATAGGGCAACGTCCGGATGAAGATTCTACTATTGAAGAACGCAGACGCTGGCGGGACATTTCCAGAAGACCAAAAAGTGATATACGGCCTATCTGTATCTTCGCCCTGTCGGCTTTAAGCGCTTCTTTCAGCTCGCGCTCTACAGCCTTACGGTTACGAACTTCCTTCATATCGATAAAGTCTATCACTATCAGACCGGCTAGATCTCGCAGGCGCAGCTGGCGAGCTATCTCACGTGCAGCTTCTATGTTAGTGCGGAGTGCGGTATCTTCCACATTCCTTTCTTTCGTGGCTTTACCGGAGTTCACGTCTATTGCAACAAGTGCTTCTGTTGGAGCGATAACTATAGAGCCGCCGGATTCCAGTTTTATCTCAGGTTCGTAAAGCTCATCAAGCCTTTCCTCTATCCTGTATTTCTGGAAGATAGGCATTTTGCCGCTATACTGTTTAAGCATGGAAAGCTGGTTAGAACCTATTAGTTCCATGAATTTGGTAGCGCTTTTGAAAGTTTCTTCACCTTCAATATACACTTCTGATACATCACCCTTCAGCATATCGCGCAGAGAGCGTTTAACTATATCGCTTTCCTCGTATATCAGTGCAGGCGCGCTAGATTCCAGCGTTTGCTTGCGAATGTTATCCCACAGAGAAAGCAGGTAATCGTAATCTTTCTTGATATCATCGAACTCGCGCTCCATACCTGCGGTACGGATTATTACGCTGGTGCCGTATGGCGTGTTTATCTGCCTTATAACATCTCGTATGCGCTTGCGCTCAGAGAAGCTTGATATTCTGCGGGAAACGCCGCCGCCTTTATCTGTATTAGGCATGAATACGCAGTATCTGCCTGCAAGTGCAAGATAGGTTGTAAGAGAAGCGCCTTTGCTGCCGCGCTCTTCTTTAACTATCTGGATAAGTACTATCTGGTTGCGCTTTATCACTTCCTGAATTTTGTACTGCTTGTAGAACTCCATGCGGGACATAGTGCGCTCGGAAGGAGCATCATCCATATCATCGTCCATATCGTCCGACATTTCAGCTGCATCCATGATCTCACCCTGAAGAACTTCTTCATGCTCTGGCTGTGCAGATGCTTCCGGCTGTGGTGCAAATTGTATTGTAGAAACAGGTTCCTGAACTGCCTCTGCCACAGAAGGTGCTGCTGGAGCGGCCTGTTCTGCCGGCTGCGCCTGCTCGGTCTGTTCTGTTTGTGCGGCCTGCTTGTTACCGTATTTCTCATTAAAGTATTCAGGCCCCATTATCTCATAAGTGAAATACTTTGCGAGATGTTCTGCGCGGATAAGATCCTGCAGATCTGCCTCGGTGAATGGTTCAGGTATTACAAAGTTAGTAGTATCGAAATACGGTTCGCGCCTACGACCACCACGGTCATCACGACCACCGCGCTCACGCCTTTCACCACGGCCACCGCGATCTCTTCTATCGCCCCTGTCACCTCTGTCGCTTCTGTCTCTGTCACCACGACCACCGCGCTCTCTGCGGCCACCACGGTCACCCCTTTCACCTCTATCGCTTCTGTCTCTATCGCCACGACCACCGCGCTCTCTGCGGCCACCGCGATCACCTCTTGCAGGCCTGTCTTCTGATATCTCATTACCTACCGGCTGAATATCCTGAACAGGTTCTGCCGCTACAACATTACCTATATCTTCCGGCAGTTGTTCCGGTTGTGCATTGCTTTCAACGGGTGCAGAGTTACCACGTGCAGCACGACGGCTTTCACGCGTTTCCATTTCCTGCTGGCGCTGCTCTTCTCGGCGACGCTCTGCTTCCATGGTTTTATGAAGCTTCTCTTTATCTTCGATAGGTATCTGGAAATAATCGAAATGAATCTCTGAGAATGGCAGGAAACCCTGACGGTTACCGCCATATTCAACAAAAGCCGCCTGTAGTGATGGCTCTACCCTGGTTATTTTACCAAGGTATATATTGCTTTTTATTTGTCTTTTTTCTACGGATTCAAAATCAAATTCTACCAGTCTTGAGTCGTCCGCCACGGCTACGCGTATCTCTTCCGGATGCACTGCATCCACCAAAATTCTCTTTGTCATTATTATGTCTCCAGGTGTTTTCCATACTAGGAATATAGAACCGGCACTAAGCCGACCATTTTTTAGTATAAGGCATCGCCTGTTTGGCAATACCAGGGTTTATAAATAACCGCTAACTAACCTTCTCAAATAAAATCAGATTCTGCTAAAGCGGTTAAAAATCTCTACGACTTATGGGCTATTCTCAACCCATATTTTCAAAGCCTTCATTTTCAGCTTGGGAGGATACACGTTATTAGTGGAAACACAATCAAAAACATTAACCTGCGTTAACTATTTACCAGACCTTAATGTGCAAGCTATTTTCTTGCATTTTAAAGCTGGCAGGCTATAAGATTGGCAAATGCAAAAAGGCAACATCAAATTAATATATTGTTAATAAATGGCTAGCCCTACAACCAAAAAGAAACCGTCTGCGGCCCCTGCTGAAAAGCTGCTTGATAAGGTAAATTACCCATCTGATATTAAGGGCTTCTCTGACGACCAGTTGAAGCAACTGGCAGATGAGCTGCGCGAGGAAGTTATCCGCGCCGTTTCCCAGACCGGAGGGCACTTAGGTGCCGGACTTGGCGTTGTAGAACTGACCGTTGCATTGCACCATGTATTCAACACCCCGGAAGACAGGCTGATATGGGATGTAGGACATCAGGCCTATCCGCATAAGATACTTACCGGCAGGAAAGAGAAAATGCACACCCTGCGTACAGGCGGCGGCCTGGCGGGGTTTACCAAACGCGATGAGAGCGAATATGACCCGTTCGGCGCCGGGCACAGCTCTACATCTATATCTGCGGCGCTGGGCATGGCCGTTGCCCGCGATAAAGCAGGCAGTAATAACGAAGTGATAGCCGTTATAGGCGATGGCGCAATGAGCGCAGGCATGGCCTATGAAGCGCTGAACAATGCCGGCGATATAAAAACCAAAATGATCGTTATCCTAAACGATAACGATATGTCTATTGCACCGCCTACAGGTGCTATGCGCGCTTATCTGGCAAGACTGATATCCGGCAAAACATATAATACGCTACGCAATTTTGCAGTAAAGGCCGTACGAAAACTTCCCGGTTATTTTGAACGCACCGCAGAAAAAGCCGAGCAGATAGCAAAAGATGTAGTGGTTGGCGGTAACTTTTTTGAAGAGCTGGGCTTTAACTATATAGGCCCTTTAGATGGCCATAACCTTGACCACCTGCTGCCGGTACTTCGCTATATACGTGATGGCGATAATAACGAACCTTTTCTTATACATATAGTAACAGAAAAGGGGCATGGCTTTACTTCCCCGGAAGCATCCTCCGAGAAGTATCATGCTGTACGTAAGTTTGACGTAGAGACAAAGATACAGACCCCTAACAAGGCGGCGGCGAAATCTTACACGGAAGTATTTGCAGATAGCCTGATAAGATGCGCGAAGGAAGATGATAAAGTTCTGGCGATAACCGCAGCAATGCCAAGTGGCACCGGTCTGAATAAATTCGGCAGAGAATTCCCTGAAAGAACATATGACGTAGGTATTGCCGAACAGCATGCCGTAACATTTGCCGCTGGCTTGGCGGCAGAAGGCTATAAACCTTTCTGCGCGATATATTCTACCTTCATGCAGCGCGCTTACGACCAGATGGTGCATGATGTTGCTATACAGAATTTACCGGTACGCTTTGCTTTAGATAGAGCTGGCCTTGTAGGTGCAGATGGCCCAACCCATGCCGGAAGCTTTGACCTTGCCTATATGTGCTGCCTACCGAATATGGTAGTTATGTCTCCGAGCGATGAGGCAGAACTTGCAGCAATGGTAAAAACAGCATCAGAATATAATGATGGCCCTATCGCATTCCGCTTCCCTCGCGGCGAAGGCACAGGCGCAGCAATACCTGAAACGCTAAAAACGCTTGAGGTTGGCAAAGGCCGCATAATTAAAGATGCTGGCGATGCAGATGTGGTTTTAGTTTCTTTAGGCACAAGGCTGCAGGAAGCTTTGAAGGCAGAGGAAGAGCTTAGCAAAGACGGTTTGAAAGTTACCGTAGTTGATGCAAGATTCGCCAAGCCTCTGGATGAGACGCTGATAACCACGCTTGCAAAAAAGTGCAAACTGATGATGACCGTGGAAGAAGGTTCTGTTGGCGGTTTTGGTTCTGCGGTGCAACAACTTCTGACAAATAACGACCTGATAAATGATAAAATGAGATTTCGTTCGGCTATCTTGCCGGATGTATTTATAAATCATGATGAACCTTACAAAATGTACGATAAGGCAGGACTTAATTCTGCTCAGATCGTTGAACTGGTCAGGGATGTCATGAAGAATGGGGAATCTCGCTAAATATCTTGTTATCACGCTGTTCCTTTCGGTGCTTCTATTAGCCACGGAAACAAGCTCGAATACTGGTAAGCCAAAAAGCCTGAATACAGGCTACGAAAATAAGATGGTAACTAAAAAGGTTGTGCAGGTTCCTGTTTCTCAGGCCAAGCCAGCGGCTAAAGTTATCCCTAAAACTACAACCGCAAAAGCAGCACCTTCTTTGCCGACATCTAGACCGGTATCATTTAAAGGTCCTACCGGAAAAACCCTACAAACAAAACCTGCTTATACCCCACCTCCACCCGTGATACGCGGACGCAAACCGATAATAGTTATAGACCCAGGACATGGCGGCAAAGACCCGGGTGCAATAGGCAAAATGGGCACGAGAGAGAAGGACGTAACGCTTAGGTACAGCCTTGCCCTCAAGGCATCGCTTGAACGTACTGGTAAATATAAAGTTGTGATGACAAGAGGTAATGACAAATTTATTGAACTGAACCAGCGCGTGAATATAGCCCGTAAGGCCGGTGGTGACGTACTGCTTTCCATCCACGCAGATTCCATGGCTAATAAGAATACCAGAGGTTTTTCTGTATATACTATATCTGATACACGCAAGGATAGAGAGGCCGGCAAGCTTCTGGCACGTGCAAACAGAGAGGAAGTTGTACGTGGTGCAAATATCCGTGGAGAATCCCGCGATGTGCAGGAAGCTATAATAGACTTTGCGCAGAGTTCTACAAAAACTGTTTCTGATGATTTTGCCGCCACGGTTGCGAAACACCTGGGCAAGAAGATACAGCCTTTGCGTCGCGCACAGCGTGAAGGAAGCCTTGCAGTACTTACAGGTTCTGATATACCTTCGGTGCTTATCGAGCTTGGCTATCTTTCCAACGAACATGAAGAAAGACTGCTGAAACAGAAGGAACATCAAGACAAGATTGTGAATTCCATCACAAGCGCGATAGACGAATACTTCACCAAGTTCAGAATGGTATTCTAATGAATATAATAACTATTGAGGGCCTTTATAAAACCTATAAGGCCAGAGGTGCTGCCCCGGCAAAACAGGCGCTGAAAGGTATTGACCTGAATATACCGCATGGCTCTATTTTCGGGCTACTTGGCCCTAACGGCGCAGGCAAATCTACGCTGATAAACATTCTGGCAGGGCTTGCAAAAAAAACATCCGGTAAAGTTGTAGTAGATGGTTTTGACCTTGATAAAGACGCGCTGAATGTTCGCCGCACCATAGGTGTAGTACCACAAGAAGTTGTGATAGACCCTTTCTTTCCGGTAAGGGAGACACTGGAATTTTACGCGGGATATTTTGGTATAAGAAAAAAGGATCGCAGGACGGATGAGATACTTGATGCACTGAAATTGAGCGACAAGGCAGATGCCCCGCCGCGCAGCCTTTCTGGCGGAATGAAGCGCAGACTGCTTATTGCAAAAGCGCTGGTACACAACCCCAAGATTTTGATACTGGATGAACCGACAGCAGGCGTGGATGTAGAACTGCGCCAGCAACTATGGGAATATGTGCGCGAGCTGAACCGCAAAGGCACGACCATATTACTAACAACGCATTATCTGGAAGAAGCACAGGAACTTTGCGATTCTATAACGGTGATAAATAAAGGCGAAGTAATAGCGAATGATTCTACGCGTAACCTGATGGATAAATTCGGGCAGAAATGTATATCGCTAAGCCTGAACAGGGAAATAACCGCCCTACCCACCGGCCTTGATGCTTTGGGCGCAGAACTGAGCGATGATAGACGCTCAATAAAACTGCACCACAACAGGGAAACACCGCATATAAACGAAGTTATAAGCAGGATAAAGAATGAAGGGCTGGAGATAAACGATATTTCTACGCAAGAGACAGACCTTGAAGATGTGTTCCGCCTGCTGGTGAATGGCCGCTAACTACATTTTTGCCGCTAGCTTCTCTGCCACTTCATTTGAATAAGTGTGGTTGGTGTATACGTTCTGAACATCATCCAGATCTTCAAGCCTTTCGATAAGCTCTTCAACCGCTTCTGCCTTTTCAAGATCCAGCTCGATAAAGTTTTTCGGCTTCCATGTAACAGAAGAATTCTCCGGATCACCGAATTTATCGCTCAGGAATTTTTGAACCGCATGGAAGCTATCTGGCTGGCAGCTTATCTCATGGAACATATCGTTCGATTCGCAGTTATCGGCACCTGCTTCTATCGCGGCTTCCAGCATGGCTTCATCGCCAGCTTTTGCTTTAGGAAAACGTATCAGCCCTATTCTGTCAAACATGAAGTTAACGCTGCCTGTCTCCCCCAGATTGCCCTCAAATTTGCTGAAGGTAGAACGGACATCTGAAGCGGTGCGGTTGCGGTTATCGGAAAGGGTTTCTACTATTACGGCAACCCCGCCCGGTGCGTAGCCTTCATAACGTATCTGAACGTAATCTTCTCCGCCGTGAGGCTCGGTGGCTTTTTTGATTGCCCCCTCTATCTTCTCACGGGTTACGTTGGCAACTCTGGCATTGGTAAGTGCAAGGCGTAAACGCGGATTTGAATCAGGATCCGGGCTTATTTTAGCCGCTACTAATATTTCTCTTATAAGTTTGGTAAAAAGTTTTGCCTTCTTTTTATCTGCGGCGCCCTTTTTATGCTTTATATTTGCAAAATGCGAATGCCCTGCCATAATCTAACCTGTAAAATGTTCCCCCATATGAGCCCAAAATATCTATTTCTTATCGTTATTCCAGCGTTTTTTGCAGTATCGTCTTGCGCGGGCGGAAGGATGGCCACGGAAGAATTCTTTGACTTTAAAGATGAGATAGAATTACAGGAAAACGGCACTAATCCGAAAGAGGTTATTCTGCAAGAGAAGAGGCCGGAAGCCGAGATAAAGCAGGAAAAAGAGGCTAAAGAAGTAAAGCCTTCGGGGCCTGCAAAACTGCATATGGGTGCGCGCGAGATGCGCAGGTTCAACCTAGGCTATCTGACCTTTGATGTGGCGGACTTCTACGGTGAGGTTAAACCGCTGGAAAGTACATCTGAATATACCCGTTACCAATTCCGCTTCTATTCTCATTCTAACGGCTTTATCGACAGGCTTTTTGGCTGGATGAGCCATACGGCTTCTGTTATGCGAGTATATGATGATAAGGTGGTACCTGAGAAATTCCGCACCAAAACCGCGCTGAAGAAAAGAGAGCGTGAGATAGCTATAGATTATAATGAAAGCGGGAAAATAGTTTTTGATCAGGTAACGCCGCCGGATAACAGGCATAAGCGCCCTGCCGTAACAGAGAAACAAAAGGCCGGAACATACGATCCGCTAAGCATAGCGCTGGAAGCAAGAAGGCTTTCTATGGCGGCAGTAGCGGGTAAAAAATTCAGCGGTGGTGCGTATAAATTCAGCCTGCCTTTATATGATGGAAGGCGTAGAAGCTCGGTTGATTTTGTGCTGAGCGAGAAGAAGGTAAACGGGCAGTACCAGCTGCGCGTGATACAGAAACCTGTTGCCGGATTCACTAACAATGAATGGAAAGATATTCAGAAAGGCCAGCGTGTTGTTGATGTATTCATCGACCCTGAGACCTTCTGGCCGGTAGGGGCAGCAGGCGATTCTCCGCTTGGTAATGCAACAGCAAAAATTGTTGAGGTTTGCAGCGTTGGATTTGATGAGTGTATCAAGAAAAGTATGAGCAAGCGCAACAGCAAGAACAGGCAGCAACCTTAAAATGCCTTAGCGTGTTTACTGCGTTTTACCTTTGAAAACTACTTCCACGCGGTTATTGGCAGGTTTTTCTTCACCTTCTGCATTTTGCACAAGGTTATCTGTTTTACCAAAACCATATGAACGTATGATACCATTTTTTACGCCCTTGCTTATAAGATAGGCGCGTGCAGCATCAGCACGTTTTTTGGATATAGCCAGGCTTTCGCTTGCGCCAATGCTTCTATCTGTATGGCCGTTGACCGATACGGAAGCAGGATTATCCTGCTTTATTTTTTCTACAGCTTTATCCAGTTCTGCAATAGCTGATGGCGACAGAGCTTCAGAAGCTTTATCGAAATACGCAGCATAGACGAGATCTGGCAGATTACCGCCAGCAGCTTCTTCTATGCGCACGGTATTTTGTGCAGCAGGGCGTATCGGAGCTTTTACAGCAGGTTGGGTTGTTGTTGCTTGCGCGGGTTGTTTTACCGCTTGCGCAGGAACATATGTCATGGAAGTTTTGCCATCTGCTTCCGGAAGTTTTGTTACCTTAGGGGCAGTTGCAGCAACGGCAGGAACTACTGGAACAGTAGGTTTAACTTCCTTTTTCTCAAGTACAGGAAGTGATACTAAAGGCTTACTCTCAGGCTTGTGTCCGGTTCCGGCTGTTTCCACCCAATTGTATTTTTTGTTTATCTCAAAAATATCTTTATCGCGGATATCTTTTGCGGTAGCAGCAAGTTTTGTATACTCACCTCTGAAATCAGCGCGGCATGTACCTTTGCCATAGAAGGCCGAGCTTGCCTGAGATTGCTGCACCCAGCAATCGTACAATACTATTGCACGGGCGGCGTCTATAGGCGTGGTAACAGGCGCGTAGCCTACCAGAGAATCTATAAGATCTAGGCGGGAGATACGAAGTTCTTCAAGCTCCTTGCTACTTTTAACAGCCCATTTTACCGGATCTTCCGGCATTACATCAAACCTTGCACGACCGGCATCTAAGCCCTTTCTGCGGAAGAAGGTTGCATCTGTATGGTCTTTCTCCTTCTCCAGTTTTTTGGCAAGTTCCATATATTCGCGCTTCAGAATGTCGTGGAAGTGCGACTCGCGCGCCTTAAGCTTCTCGCGCCAGTTCTTATCCTGCGATATATAATTACCATCTCCCAAAGAACGGAAATATTCATACTCCGCATTCAGGCGCGCCTCATGCCCGTATTTTGTGGCGGGATGTTTTTTAGCGCAGGCGCTGGCAGATACCAACGCAGCAGCCATAATTACATAACCAATAGCACGATGTTTCATCAGCTTCTCTCCTCTATCCATGCCATTTGTATGGCTTCCAGTATCTTTTCGTTGGATTTGCCGGGCTCGTCGTCAAATTCCTCCAGCTCGGTTATCCATTTGTGCAGGTCTGTAAAGCGCAGGTTCACGTTGTCCTTATCAGGATGTACATCTTCCAGCGCGATGGCGATATCTGTAATATCTTTCCACTTCATAAATATCTTTCCATAAAATAAAATTTACCAGTATATATGCTTTATGCAACTTGATTTGGAAAAACTGCGGCAGATCATAGATATTGCCCTGGCGGAAGATGTAGGAAGCGGTGACATTACTTCCACACTGGTGATAGATGAGAATGCCACGCTGCGTGCTGACTTTGTTACACGCGAACAGTGTGTTGTGGCCGGTATTCCGGTGCTAGAGGAGATATTTGTCACGGCGGGAGATCTGGTTAGATGTGACCCGAGGGTAATTGAAGGATCGGAAGTAAAGCCGGGAGCGGTGATATTCTCGGTTTCCGGCAGCGCAAGAACGATACTGACGTATGAGCGCGTGGCGCTTAACCTGCTGCAACGTATGTGCGGTGTGGCTACCATTACCAGAAAATTCGCGAAAGAAGTACAGCATACCAAAGCAAAGATACTGGATACCCGCAAAACAACACCGGGGCTACGCGTGCTGGAAAAATACGCCGTATGGATAGGCGGCGGCAAGAACCATCGCTTTGGCCTGTATGACGGCGTACTTATAAAAGATAACCATATTGCAATGGTTGGTGATATATCTAAAGCGGTTGAGCTGGCAAGGTTCAGCGCGCCAGAGGGGCTGAAGGTGGAAGTTGAATGCGATACTCTGGAGCAGGTGGAAAAGGCTATTACAGCCGGAGCAGATATAATATTGCTGGATAATATGAATAACGAAACGCTTAAAAAGGCCGTTGCCATGAATAATGGCCGCTGCCTGCTGGAGGCTTCCGGTGGGGTGAGACTGGAAACCGTGCGTGGAATTGCCGAAACCGGCGTAGATTATGTATCTGTGGGGGCTATTACGCATTCCGCCCCGAATATAGATATCGGGCTGGATACGAGCCTTTAAGGGCATGACCTGCTATTTTACGTATCAGACCTCTTGACAAAACACGTTTTTTTGCCGATAAAGCCCTACCCATTGGCTCGGTAGCTCAGTGGTAGAGCAGGAGGATCATAATCTCTTGGTCGGGGGTTCAAATCCCTCCCGAGCCACCATCTAAACTATCTCAACAAGTTCCCATAAGTCCATTTTACCTAACTATACCACCACTTTCAGAGGTATTGATAGTGCCGCTTTCTCCTGAGTTGTCTTAACGAATCCAGCCAATAAAGTGGTATGAAAAGTGGTATAAAATTATGAATTAATGTGCTATACCACTTTTATATGAAGCTCACAGATATAAAATGTAAAGCAGCCAAACCCTCACCAAAGGTGCAGAAACTCTTTGATGGCAAGGGTCTATACCTTGAAATACAACCCTCTGGCTCTAAAAAATGGCGTTATAAGTATAATTATCTGGGTAAAGAGAAGAATATAACACTTGGTTCATATCCTGAAATTACGCTACAGGAAGCCAGAGATAAGCACCGCAGCGCTCACAAACTGGTAGCAGAAGGACATAGATTATAATAAAATCTAAATCCTTATAGCGATGAATATTAAAAAAGTGGTATGTTTAGTGGTATAAGAAATTTTACGAATGTTGATTTTCTTTATTTATTAAATAGTTACTATAATTAATAGTGTCCCTCCCGACACCATTAACTCAGCATAATTTATACTATACTCTGTATTAGAGCCGATGAAGCTGGGCTATTTTCAATATACCTATACAAATTAAGCTAAAGCCTGGGCGTGGTACTTTATATGCTGGCCGATGAAGCTGGAGATGAAGTAGTAGCTGTGATCGTAACCCTGATGCATATTGAGACTTAGCTTGTGGCCGTGCTTATCGCATACATCTTTTAGTAGTTGCGGCTTTAGCTGATTTTCGAGAAATTCATCTGCGCTGCCCTGATCTACCAGTATGGTGAATTTATCTTTTGCTGAAGCTAGTAAAGCGCAGGAATCCCACTCGAGCCATTTTTGATTATCTGAGCCTAGGTAGTTTGTGAAAGCTTTTTCTCCCCATGGAACTTGTGATGGTGCGACTATTGGCGAGAATGCAGAGACCGATTTGTAAAAGCCCGGCTTTTTAATAGCGCAGATAAGCGCGCCATGCCCGCCCATCGAGTGGCCGGAGATACTGCGCTGCTGGTTTGCGGGGAAGTTGGATTCGATAAGTTTTGGAAGCTCTTGAGTTATGTAGGTGAACATTTGAAAATGCTGCGCCCATGGAGCCTGAGTAGCGTTGAGGTAGAAGCCAGCCCCCTGCCCCAGATCGTAAGCGGCATCGTTGGCAACATTATCGCCGCGCGGGCTGGTATCTGGTGCGACGATTATAACGCCATGTTCAGCTGCGTATTGTTGCGCCCCTGCTTTGGTGATGAAGTTCTGCTCGGTGCAGGTAAGGCCAGAAAGCCAGTATAGCACAGGGCGGGCGCCTTGCTTTACCTGTGGCGGCAGGTAAATTGCAAAACGCATTTCGCAATTGAGAGTGGTGGAGCTGTGCTGCCAGACCTCTTGTATGCCGCCGAAACTATTATGGGTTTCTACTTTTTTCATGAGCGAGCCTTGTTAAAAATGGATAACTGTGCGAATGGATTTTCCTTCGTGCATCAAGTCAAAAGCTTTGTTGATATCTTCTAGCCCCATTGTGTGAGTAACGAATGGATCGAGCTGGATATCGCCGCGCATTGCTTCTTCTACCATGCCGGGAAGCTGCGTGCGGCCTTTAACTCCGCCGAATGCACTGCCGCGCCAGACGCGGCCTGTGACCAGCTGGAACGGACGTGTTGATATCTCCTGCCCTGCTCCGGCAACGCCGATTATTACGCTTTCGCCCCAGCCTTTGTGGCAGCATTCTAGCGCAGCACGCATTACATTTACATTGCCGATGCACTCGAAGCTGAAATCTACACCGCCATCTGTCATTTCTACGATGACTTCCTGTATTGGCTTGCTGAAATCTTTAGGGCTGATGCAATCTGTTGCGCCCATCTCTTTGGCGAGAGTGAACTTGCTAGAGTTGAGATCTATACCGATTATGCGGCCAGCCTTTGCCTGACGCGCGCCCTGAATTACAGCAAGGCCAATACCGCCCAAACCGAAGACTGCAACTGTATCGCCCTGTTTTACTTTTGCTGTATTGTGAACTGCGCCAATACCGGTTGTGACGCCGCAGCCAAGCAGGCAGACCTTTTCGTGCGGGGCTTGAGGATTGATTTTTGCCAGAGAGATTTCTGCCACTACAGTATATTCGCTGAAGGTGCTGGTACCCATATAATGGTATATTGGCTGGCCGTTATATGAGAAACGCGTTGTGCCATCTGGCATTAGGCCTTTACCTTGTGTGGCGCGGATTTTTTGGCAAAGATTGGTTTTGCCGGATTTGCAGAATTTGCATTCGCGGCATTCTGCCGTGTAAAGGGGGATAACGTGATCGCCCACTGCGAGGCTGGTAACGCCCTCGCCTACTTCCACTACTATGCCTGCGCCTTCATGCCCGAGAACGGCTGGGAAGATGCCTTCCGGGTCTTCTCCGCTTAGCGTAAATGCATCTGTATGGCAGACGCCTGTGTGGGTTATTTTAACCAGAACCTCACCTGCTTTTGGTGGGGCTACATCTATCTCTATTATCTCCAGGGGCTTGCCGGGACCAAAGGCTACTGCTGCACGCGACTTCATTTCTACTCCGTAATTTTATGAAAAATGTTAGACTTTGCACCAAATTTATACCACAAAAAAATACATGGCAAGTTGCAAACTTCTTATATTGCCGCACTAAATATGAGACTTTGATAACTTGCGTAGCAATGGTTGCAAATGCAGCTTTCTGGCACTATATTTTAGTTATTGTTATTCAATAATTCATTGTGATCATGCAAACTGCCATAGCTGCCAACCCACTTCTTAATCCCTCATCCAACCGCAACAACGTCCCTCCGTTTGATGTTGTCAGAACAGAGCATTTTCTGCCGGCACTGGATGCAGCAATAAAACTAGCAGAACAGGAGCTGGAAGAGATTAAAAGCATTAAAGACCCGGATTTCAGCACCATAGAAAAACTGGAAGGCTCGGGCAGGCAGCTGGAACTGGTTGCGGGCGTATTCTTCCATTTCGATAGCGCCAATAATACCAAAGAATTGCAGGATATATCATCGGAGTTCAAGAATAAACTTACCGCGCATGAGAGTAATGTATCGCTGGATGAGAAGTTATTCGCACAGATAAAAAAAGTTTATGACAAAAAAGAAAAGCTTGGCTTGAACAGTGAGCAGAAGTTGCTGCTTGACGACATGTATAAATCTTTCGTGAGGAATGGCGCGCTGCTGGATGAAGGTAAAAAAGAAAAATTAAGAAAGCTGGATGAAAAACGCGCAGAAGTTCAGAACAAATACAGCCAGAACATACTTGGTGAGACAAACGCCTTTGAACTTTACATAGATGATGTTGCAGAGCTTAAAGGTATGCCGGAATCTGCTATTCATGCCGCGCAAGAAGCCGCAGCTGAGAACGGCCATGAAGGCAAGTGGCTTATAACACTGCATGCCCCTAGCTTTATACCTGTACTTACCTATGCAGATAATCGCAACCTGCGTGAAAAGCTATGGCGCGCATTCAGCACAAAATGTAAAAGCGGCATCTATGATAATCAGGCGAATGTTCTTGAGATAGTGAATTTAAGGAATGATCGCGCTAAGCTGCTCGGTTACGCAACCCATGCAGATTATGTGCTGGAAGAACGCATGGCAAAAAGCAAACAGGCAGTATTTAGCCTGCTGGATGAGTACAGTAAAAAAGTGAAGCCTCTGGCGCTGAAAGAATTTGAAGAACTGAAGGACTACGTGAAGAGATCCGGCGGGCCGGAAGACCTGAAACACTGGGATATTCCGTATTATGCGGAAAAGATGAAGCAGGAGAAATTCGGCTTTAACAGCGAAGAGCTGCGTCCGTATTTTCAGTTTGAGAAGGTGCGTCAGGGCGCGTTTGACGTAGCTTCTAAGCTATATGACATAAGGTTTGAAAAAACAGGCGACTACCCGCTTTACCACCAGGAGGTAGAAACCTTTGATGTGATAGATAACAAGAACAATGAGACCGTTGGTGTTCTTTACACAGACTACTTCCCACGCAAGACCAAACAAGGCGGCGCATGGATGAATGATTATGTAAAGCAGGGCATAAACGATGCGGGTGGCCGCACCCCTCCTATAATCGGTAATCATGGTAACTTTACAAAACCAACCAAGGAAAAGCCTTCGCTGCTTACGCTGGATGAGGTGCTGACACTGTTCCATGAATTCGGTCATGGCCTGCACGGCCTGCTTTCTGATACAAGATACCGCTCTCAGGCGGGCACAAATGTTAAATGGGATTTTGTTGAACTGCCTTCTCAGATAATGGAGAACTGGGTAAAAGAAAAAGAAGTTCTGAACATGTTTGCCAAACATTATGAAACCGGTGAGACAATACCGAATGAGCTTATAGAAAAGACCAAGAAGGCGGAGAACTTCCGCGCAGCAACGGGCTTTTTACGCCAGATACAACTGGCAACGCTGGATATGATGTGGCACACAGCAAATCCGGAAGATATAGAGAGCGTTGAGGCTTTTGAATATAAGGTATGCAAGGATCTGTATATTATGCCACCTGAAGGCGGGCTGGTATCGCCTTCATTCTCGCATATATTTGATGGCGGCTACTCGGCCGGATATTACAGCTACAAGTGGGCTGAGGTTCTGGATGCAGATGCGTTTGAAGCGTTTAAAGAGAACGGCCTGTTCCATCCTGAAACGGCGGTTAAATTCCGTACGCTGCTTTCTAAAGGCGGCTCACACGACCCGGAAGAATTATATATATCCTTCCGTGGCCGCAAGCCAGACCCTGATGCGCTATTACGCAGAAAAGGTTTGTTAAACTAAACTATAGCTTACCTGTGCCTGCTGGGACCGAAAGTTTGAGCGCGATCACGGTTGCCAGAATTATGCTGACGACCTGATGACCTGTTTGACCAATCTCCTTTGCCGTGGCCCTTATTATCTTTCACCATCCATCTGTCGTAATAGGAACGGGATTCTGACCTGTGGTTATCAGAATGTTTTTTGCCGTGGTGCTTGTGCTTATGGCCGTGATTATAATGATGCTTGTGTGTTACGTATCTGACCGGCCTGTAGCTGTGATAACTGATAACAGGAACATGGAAGGTTCTGTGGTTTATTATCTGCACATAATTGCCGCCATAAGGAGCGTATATATACTCTGAAGGTATCCATCCACTATATGTACCGTAGCCTACCTCACACCATAGCATATCGCTTAGGCACCCTATTATCTCTATATCTACATTACGCAGCGAGTGTACCAGAGAGAAATTTAAGCCCGGTCCGGAGTAAATATTTGCACTGTATCGCACATGCCCACGCCCTGCCTGCGAAGGTGAGGAAGCGAATATAAGTAGCGTGAATACAGCCGCAGCCAGCATCTTTGTTCTCATGGTTTTACCCTGTTGGTTTTGTTTGTTCATGCTGTTTGTACGGAGGGGAGTAGAAAAAGCCTTCAACCAATACTAAAAAATATGTCGACAGATGCGGGTCAATAATGATAAAAGCCCCTTATGTCAGATAATAACGGCAAATTAAATCTTTCTTCCCACAGGATGGGGAACGTATATCTTAAGCTTGCAGAAACAGCAGATGAGCTGACGCAGGCGCAGAAACTACGCCACTTTGTTTTCTTTGAAGAGCCTGAAGGCGCGACTGAAGCTTCCGGCAAGATAGACAGCGACGAATTTGACAAGATATGCGAGCACCTGCTGGTGATGGATGACAGCAACCCGCAAAGCCCTAAGGTTGTAGGCACATACAGGCTGCTGCGCCGCACACCGGATAAACAGGTTGATAAATTCTATACCGAAACAGAATTTGATATAAACGGCCTGAAGAATTCCGGGCTGAATATAATGGAACTCGGCAGAAGCTGCATTCACCCTAGTTACCGCGATGGCAAGGTTATACAGCTTTTATGGGCAGGCATTGGCGCTTACATAGCGCATCATAATATATCTTTCCTGTTCGGCTGCGGCAGCTTTTTCGGCACCGATCCGCAGGAACACGCTGTTCCTATCTCTTACCTGATGCACAACCACCTGGCTCCGGAAAGCATATGCCCTTCCCCACGCCCGGAAGTTGCAGCACCATTTAAGCTTCTGGAGAAGGATAATATTGATAAAAAAGAAGCTTTTTCTAAGCTTCCTGCGTTGCTAAAGGGCTACATTCGCACCGGCTGCATGGTCGGCAGCGGCGTAGTAATTGACAATGTATGTAAAACCACCGATGTTTGCATTATATTGGATACCACTAAGATAGCGAAAAGGTATTCCCAACATTTTGTAAACAAAGCAGATGGCAGTTAAAAAAGGTATCAACATATCTGTTTCCCAGAGCAGAGCACTTTTAAGAGCATCTGCGCTTAGCCTGTGGACCCTTGCCCTGCTTATACCGGCTATACTTACCTACCACCTTCACCGCGATACCCACGAAAAACTTGTTCGCCTTTTCTTTACCGGTTACCTTAAGGTAATGGGCGTTAAAGTTGGCCAGAAAGGCTTTGAAAGCATACCGAGAGATTCCATGCTTTTTGTTTCCAACCACACTTCCTACCTGGATATTCTGGTACTGGGATCAAAAATAAAAGTACGCTTTACACC
>JAMHZE010000051.1:0-7387 GCA_035909535.1 Rickettsiales bacterium
GTATATGGAACAGGGCGTACAAATGGATACCCGTCTGACCGATGGATCGAAGAAACATTCCGGAGTTCTTGGAACATTGCTGAGCGTAGGCAAACGCCACTTTGCCGGCGAGAACCTGTTCTGCACATTTTTTATAAATAACGGTGATAAGCCCCATGTAGTAGCCTTTGCCGGCAACTACCCCGGCAGGATACAGGATATAGACCTTACCGAATGCGGCGGCGAGATACTGTGCCAACGCGGCGCTTTTCTGTGCTCTTCTTTAGGAACTGCTATTAGCGTCGGAGTAAGCCAGAAAATAGGCTTTGGCCTGTTTGGCGGCGAAGGTTTTGTACTGCAGAAGCTTACCGGAACCGGAACGGTTTTTGTACATGCCTGCGGCGCGATAGAAGAATTTAACCTTACCGAAGGGCAAACCATATACATTGATACCGGCAGCCTTGTGGGCTTTCAGAAAGGCGTGGAATTTGACATTCAGGTGGTGCGCGGCGTGAAGAACATGCTGTTCGGCGGCGAGGAATTATTTCTGACAAAAATGACCGGCCCTGGTAAAGTATGGGTTCAAAGCCTGCCATTCAGCAGAATGGTTGGCCAGATAGGCGCAACATTATTCACCGCACTTGCAGATAGAAAGGGTTAAAATGAAAAAAAATAAAGCGCTCATATTCATTGTTTCTTACAATGCAGAAAATCATATTGATAAGGTTTTGCAGCGTGTGGCAGATTGCTCACCGGAATTGAGTAACCACGAATTTGAAGTTCTGATAATAGACGATGCCAGCAAGGACAATACCGTTGCCGTGGCGGAAGAGTTCAGGAAGAAAAACTTGCTGAACCTTACAATATTCCGTAATCCGGTGAATCAGGGCTATGGCGGTAACCAGAAGATAGGTTACCAATACGCCATAAAATTTGGCTTTGACAGCGTTGTGCTGTTACATGGCGATAACCAGTATCCCCCGGAATCTATTAAAGATGTACTGGATAAGATAGCAAATGAAGGTGCAGATGTGGTGCTTGGCTCGCGCATGCTGGATAAGAAATCTGCCCGAAAAGGGGGTATGCCATTCTATAAATTCATCGGCAACCAGATAATAACAAGCCTGCAAAACAGAATGCTGCACACAGACCTAAGCGAATTCCACACAGGGTTTAAAGGCTATAGTACAGAATTTTTAAAACGCATACCGTTCTCGTATAATTCAAATGATTTCGATTTTGACACCGACATAATCATTCAATCTGTGCTTTCTGAAGCAAAGATAGCAGAGATAGGTATACCAACCCATTACGGCGATGAGATATGTAATGTGGACGGCAAGAAATATGCATTGCAGGTTATACGGAATACCTTCCTGGCAAAGGTTCAGAAATACAGCATATACTACCATCCAAAATTTGATTTTACACCCACGGAAAGATACGAATCTAAAGTGGAATTTGACAGCAGCCACCGATTTGCGATCGACAACACCAATATTATGGCGAATGTTTTGGATATAGGCGGCAGCAGCGGCTACGTGGCAGAAGCACTAAAAAAAGAGAAAAACTGCCGTGTTTTCGGCCTTGATCAATATGCATCATCTAAAGCCGAAGAAATATATGAAAGCTTTATGAAGTTCGATCTGGACAGGGACGACCTTTCCTCTGCCATAAAGATGAATGAAAATACGGATACCATTCTGATGCTGGATGTAATAGAGCATCTGGATCATCCAGAAAAATTCATTACGGATTTACGAAATATCACTGCAGAAAGTAACCCTAAGATTGTACTGACCACGGGCAATATAGGGTTTATAATAATAAGGCTTTCTCTACTGCTTGGCAACTTTAGCTATGGCAAACGCGGAATATTGGACTTTACTCACAAAAGGCTTTTTACATTCTACTCTCTGAAACGCCTGCTAAAAACACATGGCTACACAATAGAAAAGGTTGAAGGCATACCGATACCATTTGAATTCATCATAAAAAATCAAAGGCTTGCAAAATTATGCGCAAGACTGAACAGGATAGGGATATCTATAAGCAAAAGTATGTTCTCTTTCCAGATAGGGGTGGTTGCAAGACCTTTGCCTACGCTTGATATGCTACTGGAACATGCCAGCAAAAAATAAAAAGCCTGCTCTTAAAATATGGCTTAGGCACATTACCATGGCTTATCTGCATCCAAAATGAACATATCTTCATTTTCGAAAACAGAGCTTTTTGCAAGAAGCGGCAGTATAGGCTGAACACCCGCTTCATAGGCTGCTTTTATTTTTGCATCATACGGCCTGAAATATGAAAGGCCTTTCTCAAAAAGAGATGGCTCTACAACAAGGTATTTTATGCCATTGGCCTGCATCAATGATTTGACCTGAGAAATATCTTCTGCGAGGTAAATACCGAGAATAACTTCCATACGACGGCGCATTTCCAGCGCATAGTCCTTATGGAACACTTGATGATTCTCATAAGTATAATAAACATTCCTTCTGCTTATATATGGTACATTCTCTATCAAAGCTGAAGGCCAACCGGCTATTACCCCTTCTGGCAGAGTGCTGATAAAATCATACGTATTACGGCGAGAAGACTCATCTACAGCAAATCCGGTTAATGGCTTTAAATGCAGAGGCCCAAGGAATATAAGCACCAAAATACAAAGCGAAAACGGCCTTTTGACCTTCAGGCCGGAACCAAATTCCTTATCTATTATCTCTGCCGAAAAAGCTATAAGCAATACTACTAAAAGAGGTATGCTATACTGTATATATCGCACTGGCATATAGAGATGCGGCGCCAGTATGACAGCAGCCACGTAACATATTGCAGCCGTTGCCAGCACGCTGGCAAACAGCCTTTGAGCAGGCTTAGGGAACTTGCCTACAAATAACAGCCGTAAAGAATATATCAGCAATACATAGAATAATGCCTTTTGAAACAAGGCAGATATATTCTCTACAGATGATAATGCTTTATTGCTCCTTCCGGCCGCAATAGCAGCACTGAATGAGCTGAGTATATCAAAGCTTACACTGAATAATAACGATGTCCGATATGAATCTACAAAATCATACCTTCCACCCTCCCCTGCCTCCGGGAATTCAGCGACATCTGAGCGAGCTATCCTATCTCCGTTATCTGTGCGCGTGAACAATGACGGCAGCACCGCAGCGGAGAATAAGACTCCCGCCAGCACCATGATAAAAAAAGAATGAAAATTGACGATCAGGTTAGGTTTTACAGATACCAGCCTGCCAGAGAACAGCATATAAACACCCATGCACACAAACAGAAATAGACCTGCCATAGGATAAAAGCACCCGCTAAGGAATATAACAGCCAGCAATGCCTTGTACCTGCTACAAGAAAGATAATAAAGACCAGCAGCAATAAGGGGAAAAGCGAAGCCACGAGCCATACCGCCGCTCATACGGGAAAAGAAATACTCAGAAAAAAAGAGCAAAAGCACCGCTATCAGCGCAGAGTAATAATTGGAATACTGAAAAGTTAGCCTGTATACAAAACTAATAAAAATAATAAAGCAGATATACGCCAGCACCTTACTGAACTGCTCAGGATCAAAGAATTTTGAAACCATGCTATACAGCGCAACATACGCCCTTGGCATTATACCATCCATAAAATATGACGTTGCGAAATCAGCCTTGAAACCATCACTGATAGTATAAAATGGTACTATCTGCTGGCGAGCATCATCATTTAATATATATGGGCTGGCAGAATTTTTAATATGTCCCGCTATGGAGCCGCCAAAAAGCAGCGCCAATACAAAAATAAGAAATAATACCCTGTACAGACGACGACCCTCTATAATAGAAAACATATGCCGGAGAGATTCTATGCCGTTCTGCAATCTGCTATTTATCATCTATCCTCACATATATTCTGTACTGATTATCACCGTATCTTGTCTTGGTATCAACCAGCCTGTACCCCTTGATAAAATCTGCAAATCCATCAATATCCATCATTGCCTTCAGGTGGTTCACGCTTTCTTTTAGATGCATGCCCAGATCTTCCTTATCTGCTATTATTAGCAATGAAGGACGATGCGTTTTAATATCTGCAAAAGTATCTGCATATACCTCAGCCTTCAGCTTATCTATATTTTTGGCACGGGCGAGTTCCGGGGCGAACTCTTGCATGTTTACCGCACCACTTATAGGCCATAGGTGATAGTATTTTGTGTCAAATTCCAGCCCGTGATACGCCCATCTATCAAAAAAGAACTTAGCTGTGACCGCAGCAACTTTTTTATCCGGGGAATATTGCAGCATCACCTTATCCCAATGGTCACCCACATCATCTTTTATCAGGAAGCTTACCGTAACTGCCATAAAGAAAATTGCATAGAAAGTTATCAGCACCTGAATAAATAACCTGCCCTGATATACTCGATAACAATACAACCCAGATAAACAGCCCGCGATATACATAATATATATGTACACTACAAATTTGTTCCCACCCATTTTGCCCTGCATAATTATTGCCAGACAAACAGGTACGGCAAGCAGCAGCAGAGACAGAATAAATAACCTAAGATTTTTCTGAAAATCACTTTCACTTATCTTATCCTTAAACAACGAGCATATGAAAGGTATTATTAAAAGCAGCGGCGCTATACTTAAAGACACGATAGAGAGTAACAGCATATAGATTTTGCTGTATTGAAAATAGTAATATACTTCCATCATAGGCATAACGTTGCTGTAGAACGGCGTATAGTTAAGCATTAAAAACAGATAAGTTGCCCCTGTAAGACCAAGAACCCAGTTACCGGCATAAAAAAGCGACGACCAACTTTTTTTTCTTCGACTGTTTAGAACCTCCAGCAATATCCATACAAAAATATATGGAGGCTTTATGCATATTGCCAAAGCCATAAGAAAATATATGACCAAACGGGAAAACCTGCCAATATCTATATCCTGCCTGATAAAGATAAGGAATATATAAGGGCACATAAAAATAAACATCAGATGCTCTTTCTGACCAAAAAGTCCCTGTATCGGAATAAAGAAATAGGTGCACAGTACCGCAACCATCACCACAGCAAAAGCTGTCTTGTCATTACTGAAAAAACTCTTCTCAATAACTTTAAGGAGAAGTAGAGAGCAGATCAACGCCAGCACAGTATTCACAAGGTTACTTGCCGCAACAAGAGAAATAGACCCAATTTCTGATAAAAGCACCGGAATAGTTCGGAAGTAATATACGAACGGTGTGTTAGTAAGAATTATATCACTGTATAGTACATCTCCGGCAAGAATCCGCTTAGCAACGTGTAGATGAATGCTTACATCCAAGGTGATAGGTGAGAGTTCTTGTAGGATAAAACTAGAAATTGCCACCCCAAAGATAATAAGTCTTATCAATAATGGGTTCTTAATATCCAGATATCTGCTATTCATAGCTTCCCTCTTTTTTCATGCTGCGTTCTATTTCCGGTGGCATGTAATTCTCATCGTGCTTGGTGATAAGCTGCGAAGCAACAAAAATTAAGCCACTGCTTATATCCAGACGCCCTTGTGCAACCACGCCCTGCCCTTCACGGAACATAGGGGGAAGTAAACCGCTATATATCACCTTTATATCTGCTGCGTTATCTGTGACCACGAATTCATGGCCGAGTTCATCTGCCTTATAGTAGCTGCCCTGCTTTACCATACCGCCCACGCGTATCTGGCGAAGGGAAAGCTTTTTCAGGCGCTCAGGTTCGTTTTTCTGCATGGTTTGAATTTCAGCCGGAGGATAGAAGTATATCAGGTTATCACGGAAGTTGTTGAGCAGCACGAATGTGCCGATGAACACAGAGGCAAGCCCCGCCATAACCGCAAGCAGACGTTTATGCTTTGCCTTCATTTTCCCTTCCGCGTTGCCTGCGATACGCAGAATATATAACAACTGTTAACAGCCCCAACAGCACAAAACTTGCCACATAGGCCGCAACTACATAATTTATGAGATTTTCTGCTTCCATGCACAGATAATTATAGCATTACCGCGCGATGTTAAAGCAAAAAACGCCTTGCCTTGCAGCATAACAAAGTATATATTGCGCCTGTGATTGGGGAGTAGTCTCTCAACGGGTTCGGTCAACATACTTGTGCAACATGCACATGGCCGCACCGGCGCAAAGCATAAGCTTTTCGCAGGCAAGACCAATACACTTGCAGCAGGGCATCCGGCCCTTGCATTCAGGTGTATTATGGTTGAAGCCGGGTGGAGAGCATATCATGAGTTTAGCATCTAACGTAGTTCTGGCCTTCAGCCTTTCCGCTGACGCATTTGCCGCATCTATCGGCAAGGGAACGCGCATGGCAAAGCCACGCCTGAGTCAGGCGCTTTATATTGGAGCAATATTCGGGCTGGCAGAGACCATAATGCCCGTACTTGGCTGGCTTTTAGGCAAGGCAGCAAGCCAGCATATATCGGAAATAGACCACTGGGTGGCATTTATAATTCTGGCCGTTATCGGCAGCAAAATGGTGTTTGAAGGCCTGGATAGAAGTGCTCGCGCTGATAGCGACCAGAGCTGGAGTATTTGGGTGCTGGCACTTGCTGCAATTGGCACAAGCGTAGATTCTATGGCGGTAGGTGTAACGCTGGCGCTGATGGGCACAAGCATTTGGGTGGCCGCCACCATGATGGGCGGAGCTACATTTATAATGAGTACCATAGGTATAATGGCCGGGCAGTATCTAGGAATGCGCGCAGGCGGCATAGCAAGCATTATAGGCGGGCTGTGTCTTATAGCGATAGGCACAAAGATACTGCTGCAACATATGGGGCATATTTAAGCATTATCTTTCCAGATCGCGCTTAACTGCGCCTGATAGACCGATAACACGCTCTACATGGTGGCCGCGTTCTTTTACATCCGGCCCGAAATCCGCCTCTATCAGCGCCGCGGTCTCATCGTAACGATGCACCATGTTATGCACCCTGTCTCCAAAGGCATCGAACACTATGCTGCTTTTCTTGAAATCATTGCGCCATTTTTCAATATCAAGTTCAACCGGCATTTTGTCGCGGTAGAGATCTTTCTCTTTCAGCGGTTTTACATATTCGCCGTTACGGGCGCTTTCCATTCTCTGCTGCCAGAAACGCAGGCCGTTGAAAATGATGTACATCTGCGCTTCAAAAAGTTCATAGGTCATGTTCTTTTGCGAAGGATACGCCTCTTTATTCGGATGCCCAAGAGCTTCCAGACACACAGAACGCTCTTCCAGCCTTAACGGGCCGGCATCGTTTGTCGGGTTGGGATCATTCGCGCGGGAGAACACCCTGCCCGCACCTCTTATACCAACACCGCCGTAATTACCGCTTTCCCTTCTTTTAAAAAAGCCAAGATGATTAGGACCTGCAAGTT
>JAMHZE010000052.1:0-8317 GCA_035909535.1 Rickettsiales bacterium
AGATGTTGCGCGTATAGAACTCAGCGCTTCAGATTTTGCAATGCGCTCACTGCTTGATAATAAAGATGCAACCGCGGTGGTAATATTCCAGATGCCGGGTTCCAACGCAATCCAGATATCGGATGATGTGCGTAATACCATGAAGGACCTCAAAAAATTGATGCCGGATGGTATCGATTACTCCATCGTGTATGACCCCACAACCTTCGTGAGAGATTCCATTAAAGCTGTTATCCACACGCTTCTGGAAGCCATAATACTTGTAGTTCTGGTTGTCATCGTGTTCCTGCAAACATGGCGCGCTTCAATCATTCCGCTACTTGCGGTTCCCGTTTCCGTAGTCGGTACATTTGCGCTAATGCATATGTTCGGCTTCTCCATCAACGCGCTTTCACTCTTCGGTCTCGTACTCTCAATCGGTATCGTGGTAGATGATGCGATAGTAGTTGTAGAAAACGTAGAGCGTAACATAGAAAAAGGCCTCAACGCACGAGATGCCACCTATCAGGCGATGCGCGAGGTATCCGGCCCGATCATCGCCATCGGTCTAACACTCTGCGCGGTATTCGTTCCTATCGCGTTCATTACAGGGTTAAGTGGCCAGTTCTACCAGCAATTCGCGCTCACAATTGCCATATCAACCATCATATCCACCATCAACTCGCTCACGCTCAGCCCGGCTCTTTCTGCGCTTCTTCTGCGCGGGCACGATGCCCCGAAAGACTGGTTAACACGCCAAATGGACAGATATTTCGGCTGGTTCTTCAGGTGGTTCAACAACGTATTCGGCCGCTCGTCAGAAGCTTACGGTGTTTCCGTAACAGGCATAATAGGCCGCCGTTCTGCCATGCTTGGCGTATATATGGTGCTTATCTTCATCACCTATATGGCTTTCAAGATCGTACCTCCGGGTTTCGTACCTTCACAGGATAAACAATATCTCATCGGTTTCGCGCAGCTGCAAGATGGTGCAACACTAGGCCGTACAGACGAGATAATAAGGCAAATGTCCCAGATAGCCATGGATGAACCGGGCGTACAGCACGCTGTCGCTTTCCCGGGTCTTTCCATCAACGGCTTCACGGCATCTTCAAGCGCGGGTATCGTATTCCTCACACTCGAACCTTTCAGCAAGCGTAAGGGCGCAGCACTTTCCAGCGCTGCAATAGCCGAAAGTCTTAACATGAAATTCGCCGGCATAGGTGATGCCTTCGTGGCAATATTCCCGCCACCGCCGGTAATGGGTATCGGTACAACGGGCGGATTCAAGCTGCAAATACAGGATAGGGGCGATCAGGGTTACGAAGCGCTGAACCGTGTTGTGCAGGAAGTTCAGGCGAAAGCTTGGCAAACTCCGCAGCTAACGCAGGTATTCTCCGGCTTTAAAATCAACGTACCTCAGCTAGATGCCGAACTCGACAGAGAAAAGGCAAAACAGCTCGGTCTTGATGTCACCGATATCTTCGGCACAATGCAGATATATCTCGGCTCAATGTACGTTAACGACTTCAACAGATTCGGCCGTACCTATCAGGTTATCGCGCAAGCAGATGCCGATTTCCGCGGACATAAGGAAAACATTCTGCAACTGCAGACCAAAAACCATAACGGCGAGATGATACCGCTCGGCACGGTTCTGCGCGTTAATGAATCTTACGGTCCTGAAAGCGTTATCCGTTACAACGCCTATCTGGCCGCAGATATCAACGGTGCTCCGGGCTTCGGCTTCTCATCCGGTCAGGCGGAAGATGCGATGGTGAAGATACTCGATGAAACTCTCCCTAAAGGTTTCACTTACGAATGGACCGAGCTGAAATACCAGCAGATACTCGCAGGTAATACCACAATGCTGGTATTCCCGCTTTGTGTATTACTTGTGTTCCTTGTACTTGCCGCCAAGTATGAAAGCTTAACCTTGCCATTCGCGGTAATCCTCATCGTTCCTATGTGCGTACTTTCGGCTATGGTCGGCGTATTCCTGTGGGGTGGTGATAACAACATGTTCACGCAGATAAGCTTGTTCGTACTCGTAGGTCTGGCGTGTAAGAACGCTATCCTTATAGTAGAATTCGCGCATGAGCTGGAAGTTCACCACGGCCGCAAAATAGTAGAGGCCGCGGTAGAAGCCTGCCGTCTGCGTCTGCGCCCGATACTCATGACATCCTTCGCATTCATTATGGGTGTTATACCTCTGGTACTATCCAGCGGTGCCGGCTCAGAAATGCGTCAGGCAATGGGTGTTGCGGTATTCTCAGGCATGTTGGGTGTTACCTTCTTCGGTCTGTTCCTCACGCCGGTATTCTACGTAGTGCTGCGCAAACTGGCAGATGCGGTAAAGGGCAAGCCGGTACAGTTTGCATAGCCAGATTTCCGTTGTAACCGCCATTATTTCATGTAGCCTAAAGCTGCAAATACGGAGTCCGTAATGAACAAACTACTCATATCCGCAGCAATGCTTGCAACTGCATATGCATCTTCCGCTACCGCGCATGATGGTGCAACATCACCGGGTAAAATAAGGTGCTACGGTGTGGCAGAAGCCGGCAAGAACGATTGCCACTCTACAGATGGCGTAAACCTCTGTGCAGGCTCATCCACGCGAGATAACAATAAGCATGACTGGAAATTTGCAACGTTAAAAGAATGCAAGCAGTCCGGTGGCTCTCTAACTGCGCCAGCCAAAGATAAAAAATAATGAACAGTCTAGGATACCCCTATCTCGGTTTTGGTCTTGGCCTTCGCAGCCCGCATTACGATTACGTTCTGCAAAACCGCCCGCCGATAGACTGGTTCGAGATAATCACCGAAAACTACATAGATAACCACAAAGGCTACTGGGACTATCTAACCGATCTCCGCAATACCTATCCGCTGGTAATGCACGGCGTGTCGCTTTCCATCGGCTCTACCGATGAACTAAACCTCAGCTATCTGCAAAAGGTCAAAAAGCTAGCGCAGCATATCAATGCCCCTTGGGTGTCAGACCACCTTTGCTACACAGGTATAGGCGGCCATAACACTCATGATCTTCTTCCTGTTCCCTACACGCAGGAAATGCTTTCGCACGTTGTTGCCCGCCTAAAAGAAACTCAGGATATACTCGAGCGCCGCATAGTGATAGAAAATCCTTCTTCGTATATCGAATTCGCTTCCTCCCAAATGCCAGAATGGGAATTCATGGTAGAAATGGCGGAGCAGGCCGATTGCGGCATATTGCTCGATGTCAATAATATCTATGTCACCTCGCGCAATCACGGCCTTGATGCTAAAAAATATATCGATGCTATTCCTGCAAACCGCATAGTTCAGGTGCATCTTGCAGGTCATACCGATAAGGGTGATGTCGTGATAGATACCCACTCAACACCCGTGATAGATGATGTGTGGAAGCTCTATAAGCATCTGCTAACCCGCACGGGCAAGGTCTCCACAATGGTAGAGTGGGACGAGAACGTGCCGGATTTCAAAACGCTTCAGGCCGAGCTTGAAAAGGCGAGGGGGCTGCTATGAGAGATCTGGAGCTGCTTCATTCCGCAATAATAAATAACGAACCCAGATCCGCTCTGCCGATAGTAAAAAAGGGTAAGCGTGCCTCGCCAAAAAAGCAGATGGAAGTTTACACGCAAGGCTACCGCATACGCCTTGCCAATGCCGTAGCGGCAGATCATCCCGCGTTCTGTAAGTTAGCGGGCGATAAACTCAGCACAAAACTGATAGATAAATATGTAGCAAAAACCCCTTCAGCTTCTTACTCGCTGAATGATTATCCGCTTGGTTTTGCCGCCCATATAGCAAATGCAGATGTAAGCCTTGCCGCCAGAGAACTCGCGCAGTTGGAATCTGCTATACAAAAAGTTTTCTACCTGCCGGATAGTGAAGCACTAACCCCACAGCTTCTTGCTGTGCTGGCAGAGTCATCATCAAGCCCGCATCTTAACCTGCGCACCGCTTCTGCGCTGTTATCCTTCTCGCATGATGTCGATTTATATCTCTCAGAATTCCGCTCTGGCGGCAAAACATCAACCCCTAAAAAAGCGCGTATATATATAATGGTGGTTAGGCATGAAAATACTGTTCACCGTCACCACCTTCATAAAGATGAATATGATATATTGAATGCCATCTCATCAGGGGCAAACTTTAATCGTGCAGTTTCAACCGTTAAAGCGGGAGAGGAATTTCTTCAGGGTTATATAAGTAACTGGCTTCTTCAGGGCTTCTTCAGGGCTTAGCGCCTACATGCCTTTAAACATATTCTTCATCGCGGCCATATTGCCAAGCTTCGCAGGGTTCAAACCTTTTAGCTTGCCCATCATCTTGCTCATCTGCATATGCTGCTTTATCAGCTGATTCACTTCCTGCACGGTGGTGCCGGAGCCATTCGCAATACGGCGCTTGCGCGATCCGTTAAGCACCTTCGGGTATTTTCTTTCCTGCTTGGTCATAGATTCTATTATCGCAAGCTGGCGCTTTATTACCTTCTGGTCAAGGTTGGCTTCCTCTATCTTGCTCTTCATACTGCTTAAGCCCGGTATCATGCCTGCAAGGCTGCCAACGCCGCCCATCTTTCTTATCATGCCAATCTGCTTATACATATCGTTCAGGTCGAAGACACCTTTCTTCATCCTCTCCATCATCTTTTCGGTATCAGCGGCGTCCAAACTTTCCTGAGCCTTTTCAACCATGGCAACAACATCGCCCATATCCAGAATTCTGCCTGCCACGCGCTCCGCATGGAAGGGTTCAAACTCAGATATCTTCTCGCCAATACCCACAAATTTTATCGGGCAGCCGCTAACCTGTTTCATGCTCAGCGCAGCACCGCCGCGAGCATCACCATCCATACGCGTAAGCACTATGCCGGTAAGCTTTATCTGCGCGGTAAATTCCGCTGCAATATTCACCGCATCTTGCCCGGTAAGGCTATCCGCGACCAGCAGCGTTTCATTCGGCTGTGCAATGCTTTCAACTTCTTTCAGCTCGCGCATCAGCTCTTCATCAATATGCAGCCTGCCTGCAGTATCCAGTATCAGCACATCAAAGCCTTCAAGCCTAGCCTGCTGCATCGCGCGTTTTGTTATCTCGGCAGGTTTTTGTCCCGCTATTATCTCAACGCTTTGTACATTGGCCTGCTTTGCCAGTATCTCCAGCTGTGCCTGCGCCGCCGGACGGTAAATATCCAAACTCGCCAGCAGAACCTTCTTGTTCTTTTTATTCTTTAAATAATTTGCAAGCTTGCCGCAGCTTGTGGTCTTACCGCTACCCTGTAACCCTGCAACCAGAATGGTAACAGGCGGGTTGGCGTTAAGATTAATGTCGTTCGTCTCAGCGCCGCCCAGAATTGCGGTCAGCTCGTCATGAACAACCTTTACCACCAGCTGTGCAGGGGAAATACTTTTTATAACCTCTTCACCAAGGCATTTCTCTTTCACCCTGCTGATGAAATCTTTTACAACTGGCAGCGCAACATCTGCTTCCAGCAGCGCAACGCGAATCTCGCGCATCGCTTCATTTATATCTTCCTCTTTCAGCAGGCCTCTGCCGCGCAGGCGTGCAAAGCTGTTGCTGAGAGATTCTGTAAGTCTGTTGAACATAGTTTATACTGCTGTTTGTATCTTTGCGTCAGGCTTACGCAGATATATAGGTTCTTTTCTTTCAAAGTCAGCCTTGCCGCGTTTTACCATATAATAGGCGGTATATGCAACATCGCGGGCATCAGGGGTGGTATTTATTTTACATTCTGCCATATTGCCTGCATCGGCCATGATCAGTTTTTCAGTTTCTATCAGCAACGCACCATCTTCGCTTATCATAGCATTGTCGCGTATAACAAATTCCTGAAAATAAGCTTCGCCACGGCCTGCATCAAGTGCAATACTCAGCTTGTTCAGTTCATATTTCTGCCATATGCGATAGGCCAGCGCCTCAAGGCTGCCAACAACAATAAACTTCTTTTCTTGTGCAATGCATATTCCAAGAATAGCAGAAAGCCCAACCCGTATGCCGGTAAAACTACCCGGGCCAAGATTAGCAGAAAAATAATCTATTTTATTAAGGGTAAGTTTCGCAGCATCCAGAACGCCATCAATGCGTTCAAAAAGTTTTTCGGCCTGCTGTCCACTTTCGGTATTTTTAGAGAAGGCTACAATCTTGCCATCTTTCAGTATCGCTACACTTTCCTGCCCTAGGGCGGTATCTACCGCTAGAATGTACATATTATTTGCAGCTTGCTACCATTTTGTTATACGCGGCGGTAAAGCCTTTCAGAGAGAAGGTGTCCTGCGCATAAGTGCCGCGCTGCGAAGTGCCTTTGGTAACAACCCTGCCGCCGCGTCTTAGAGCATCTATTATGGTTCTGTCGCTTTGCTGGTCTTTGGCCCAGGCCATTTGCGGTGTTTGTGCAGAAGTGAACAGGCTGAACTTCTTAGAGCCATCTACAATAAAGCTCAGTTCGCTACCGGTTCTGTAAGGAAAGCCTATATCAACGCTTACCTCTGGCGCAGATGAGCCGCTGCGAGCCGTTACTATCATGTAAACATCGCCGCGTCTTTTGTAGTTCCCGGTCTTTTTCGTGGCGTTAGATGTTATATAGCACACCTTGTTTCCGCCTTCAGATGAGGTGAAAAGCGCCCAGTCGTTGAATTCTCCGACAAGGGTTTGTGCGTTTGCGCCGAAAGGCATTGCAAGTAGAACCAGTACGAGAGCTAACCTTAACATCATGAACCTTATTATTTTCGTAAATAACTGTTTACAATAATCTTACTAATTGCAATATAGGACAAAAAAATCAAGGAATAATTACAGGTAATTAACATGAAATATATCGTCTCTTTAATAGGTTATCTTTCTCCAATGCTGGTAATGGCTCAAGATGGCGCTCCTGCGGCAGGCCCGGGTGTTGAAAGTCTTATTTTCCAGCTTGGTATAATATTCATTATTTTCTATTTCCTGCTTATCCGCCCGCAGCAGAAAAAGTTCAAGGCGCATCAGGCAATGGCAACCGGCCTTAAAAAAGGCGATAAAGTTATAACCGGTGCAGGCTTTGTTGGCACCGTTACCAAAGCGGCTGAAGGCGATAGGTTTGTAACCGTAGAGATCGCTCAGGGTGTGGAAGTTCAGATGCTGCGTTCGTCAGTGAGTGATCTGGCAGATAAACCTGTAACAGAAAAGAAAAAATAACATGATACACTTTCCGCGCTGGAAGATAGCCTTCGTTATCGCCGTATGTTTCTGGTCTGTTTACCAGTCTATACCTAATTTCCTGAATGAAGCGCAGAAGCAGGCTGCTTCCGCCTTTTTGCCTAAAAGCACAATGAAGCTTGGGCTAGATCTTCAGGGTGGTTCGCATCTTCTTCTACGCCTGGATTTTGATCATTATCTTAAAGAACATCTTGATAGCGTTCTGGATGATATCCGTAAAAGTTTCCGTACACGCAAAATAGGCTACATCAATCTTGGCGTTAAGATAGATGCAGAGAAAAAGCCTTATATCGGCCTTACCCTGCGAGATGTCTCTAGTAAAGATGCCGTGCTGGAAGAACTCCGCAAAATATCGCGTGATTTTGATGTAAGCATAGATGATTCCGGCAATGTTAAAGCTGTATATTCTTCTGATACCTTAAAGACCATGAAGCGTGGTGTGATCGAGAAATCGATAGAGATAGTGCGTCGCCGCGTGGATGAAACAGGTACTCGTGAGCCTCTGATACAAATGCAGGGCGATGAACGTATCCTGCTTCAGGTTCCAGGACTGCAAGATCCGGAAGAGCTTAAAAAACTACTCGGCAAAACTGCCAAAATGAGCTTCCATATGATGGATGAGGATGATCCTTTTGCCATGAATTCCGTAGCTGCACGTCCGGGCATGGAACTTCTGCCAGATGTAGATCCTGCTTCCAGCCAGCGTTACATGGTAAATAAGCGCGTTGAGCTTTCAGGCGAGATGCTGGTAGATGCCCAAACCACATTCGACCAGACCCAGCCGGTAGTATCATTCAAGTTCAACAGCCTTGGCGGTAAAAAATTCGGCCAGATAACGGCAGAGAACGTCGGCAGGCCATTCGCGGTAGTGCTGGATGGCAAGGTTATAACTGCGCCACGTATCAATCAGGCCATACTCGGCGGCTCCGGTATAATCACGGGTAACTTCACAGTTCCGCAGGCTAACGAGCTCGCGCTGCTGCTGCGTTCCGGTGCGCTGCCTGCACCGCTTACTATCATAGAAGAACGCACTGTAGGTCCGTCACTCGGTCAAGATTCGATCGATTCCGGTAAAGAGGCAACTTTTGTCGGCCTTATACTAATAGTTGTTGCGATG
>JAMHZE010000053.1:0-6358 GCA_035909535.1 Rickettsiales bacterium
CGCCGCAAACTTTCCTTGCTTCACGTGCGAACATATCCATCGCAGAAGCCTCAGAAGTTCCCGCAGGGGCGTTAACTACTATTTCAAAAGTATTGGCTTCAGCCTGTGCAACGTTAGAGCCCGCAACATTTACGCCCTGGCCTCTGTGTTCAAAAGGCGTGTTAAGGTTCTCGTAGCCCGCGCAAGAAGCAAGTGGCAGAAGAGAAAGAGCTATAAGCAGTTTTTTCATATTGGTTTCCCGTTGTAATTCAATGTGAGGGCAATCTAGAGTGTAGTAACCCGCCTGTCAATACAGAAACTTAAGCCCGCTGCACTATCATTTTCTTTATCTCACCTATGGCTTTCGCCGGATTCAGCCCTTTAGGGCAGGTTTTAGAGCAGTTCATAATAGTATGGCAGCGATAAAGTTTAAATGGATCTTCCAGCGCATCAAGCCTTTCTTGGGTTGCTTCGTCGCGACTGTCTATTATCCACCTATAGGCTTGTAACAGCACCGCAGGGCCTAAATATTTATCACCGTTCCACCAGTAGCTTGGGCAGCTGGTAGAGCAGCACGCGCAAAGTATACACTCGTAAAGTCCGTCCAGTTTCGCTCTGTCTTCAGGGCTTTGCAGGCGTTCTTTCGTGCCGCCTTCCGGCGCTTCAGATGTAGCTTTCAGCCATGGCTCAACAGATTCCAGCTGTCTGTAGAAGTTGTTCATGTCCGGTACAAGGTCCTTCACAACATCCATATGCGGCAGAGGGTTTATCACCACCTCGTCACCGCCAAGGTCATCAATGGCGCAGATGCAGGCAAGGGTGTTCGTGCCTTTGCTCATCGTTGCATTGCTGCCGATGTTCATGGCGCAGCTTCCGCATATGCCTTCGCGGCAGCTACGACGGAACGTAACGCTGCTATCAACTTCGTTCTTTATTTTGATAAGCGCGTCCAGAACCATCGGGCCGCATTTATCCATATCCAGCTCATAGGTATCCATGCGCGGATTGCCTTCACCTTCAGGGTCCCAGCGATATACTTTGAACTTTTTAATGTTCGTGCCGCTTTCTGCCTTGTGGTAATTGCCTTTTTCTACGCGCGAGTTTCTGGGTAAGTTAAATTCTACCATTTATATGAATCCATAGATTTAGTAACCTGTTATTAGTTTTATGCTGCCCAAAAGTAAAGAAAATTTACTTTTTTCCTGTTCATTTTATTTCTGCGCAGGCTTGGAAAGCAGCATTATAACAACTCCGGCCAGTATCATCGGTACGCATAGCAGCTGCCCCATGCTTATCGTATCCCATAAATAGCCTATCTGCGTATCAGGCTCGCGGAACATCTCGCAGAATGCGCGTGCAATGCCATATCCGGCAAGGAACATGCCCGATATAAGCCCCGGCCTTTCCAGTGCGCGGAAATATTTCGCCATAACATATAATATCACAAAAAGCAGCGCACCTTCGGTCAGCGCCTCATATATCTGGCTCGGATGTCTGCCAAAATTATCGCCCGGATAAACCACTCGCCACGAGAGGAACTCCACCGGTTTACCAATAAGCTCCTTATTCACAAAATTTGCCAGCCTGCCGAAGAACAATCCTATCGGTGTTGCTATCGCCAGCAGGTCTGTCACGCGGAAATATTTAAGTTTGTGAACGCGCGCAAAAACAAATGCGCCGATTATCACGCCGGCCAGTCCGCCATGAAAGCTCATGCCGCCATGCCATACCTGCAGCATCTCAGATATGTTATTCAGGTAATATTCAAAATTATAGAACAGTACATAGCCAAGCCTGCCGCCCAGTACCACGCTTATCACTATCCACATAGGCAGAGACTCCAGCGCTTTCGGCGTAATATATCCGCCGCCGTATTTTCTGTTAATGCGGCTTATCAACAGCCAGCCAAGTATTATTCCTGCAAGGTAAGCAAGGCTGTACCAGCGTAGTTCTATCGGGCCCAGGCTAAGCGCTACAGGGTCAATATTCGGGTGCGGTATGCCGCCTATGGCATTCTTCATTACTTCCGTTACGCCTTGCAGTACTTCATTCTCCTGAATCCTTGTCAAAGGGGGAGGGGTCATCTGTATACTTGCAGGGGCTTCCGTAACTATGTTGTTGGCTGGCATAATTTTTCTTGTTTAAATGTATTACTGAACTAAATTATCCAAAAAAATGGAAAGACCAATGGCTAAGAACAATATTTTTGAGGATTTGGCAAGAGTTTCAAGTTCGGTTGCTTCGGTTGCTTTCGAATCCGCCAAAAGCGCGGGCGAGGGCTTTAAGGGGCGTGTGCAGGGTATCGCGAAAGATGCCGGCATGGTCAGCCGTGATGAATTCGAGGTTCTGCGTAATATGGTGCTTAAGCTTCGTGCAGGTAGCGATGCGAGCGCAAAAGAGATGCTGGAGATAGGCAAAGAACTTGCTGAGGTTAAAAGGCAGATGCAGAATATTAATTCTGCAATAGATGTGGTAAAAGTGCAGGTGGCAAAACTGGCTGATTCTGAAGTTCCCATATACGATGACAGCAACCTGCTTGAAGGCGTAGAAAAGCTTGCCGCAGGTGTTTCTGCAAGGTTAAACGAGCTGGAGGAAAGGGTTGCTACACTTGCCTCACAGCCTCAGCCTAAAACAGAGGTCGCAGAAAAAGCTGAGAAAGAACCTCGTAAAAAATCTTCTAAGAAAGCAGCAACTCCTGCTCCGGCAGAAGTTGATAACAACGTATCTTTATTTGGTGATGAACAGGCTTAAACTATTACTTGTAGGCTGCGGCAAAATGGGTGCCGCCATGATGGAAGGCTGGATACGCTGCGGCGTTATGCCTGCCAATATCACGGTGGTAGATCCTCATGCCGATATAGATAAAATGCATGCGCTTGGCGTAAAGTTGCATATAGATCCGCGCCGTGAAGTAAGCGGTAGCTTCGATTACTGCATCTTCGCGGTAAAGCCGCAGAATTTTGATGCGGTGGTAGCCTCATATAGCTCGCTGCCGGGTAAATGCGTTTACATTTCTATTGCTGCGGGCAAAACTATTGCCACTATGGAATCTCTGCTCGGCGCTGCTGCCCCGGTGGTTCGTGCAATGCCTAACCTGCCTGCCACGATCGGCAAGGGCATCACGGCGCTTAAATTCAATGCGCGCGTTAATGAAGACCAGCAGAAGCACGTAGAAGAACTTATGGAATGCGTGGGTGATGTGATAGTGCTCGATGATGAATCTAAAATGGATGCGGTAACGGCCATATCTGGCAGCGGGCCTGCTTATATATTCCACTTCATTGAATCTCTTGCTGCCGTTGCAGAGCAGATGGGCTTCAGCAAAAAGGTGGCATTGCAGCTTGCTAAATCTACGGTTTACGGCTCTGCCAAACTGGCGGTTGAATCGGAAAAGACCCCGGAACAGCTCAGGATCGATGTAACAAGCCCCGCTGGCACAACAGAGGCTGCGCTTAAAGTTCTGATGGGTGATAAAAAACTGGAAAATCTTCTGGCTAATGCTATTAAGGCTGCTGAACAGAGGTCTAAGGAATTGAAGTGACACTAAGGTTCGACAGAAGGGACAGCATAAAGCCTGTGATATTCGGCGTTGCCGGCAAAGAACTCACCTCAGAGGAGATGGAGTTCTTCGGCAAGCACAATCCGCTTGGCTTCATACTTTTCTCCCGCAACATCGAAAACCCGGAGCAGGTGCGCCGTCTGGTAATGCAGGTCAAGGCAACCGTGTTCCCGCGTAATGATGTTCTGGTGATGATAGATCAGGAAGGTGGCCGCGTGGCCCGCCTGCGTCCGCCATACTGGCCAGAAATGCCTAGCGCCCGCCATTTTGGTGAAATGATACCGCTGGAAACCCTCAACCGCACAAAAAAACACGTATATAATAATTACCGTCTCTGCTCTTACGAGCTGCGTAAGCTTGGCATCAATGTCAACTGCGTGCCGATGGTAGATGTGCTTTTTGATGGCGCAGATGATATAGTAGGGGATCGCTCCTTCTCCACTGACCCGTTCGAGGTCAGTGAACTCGCTCGTGAAGTATGCGATGCAATGCTGATGGGTAACGTGTTCCCTGTTGTAAAACACATGCCGGGTCATGGTCGTGCGAATGTAGATAGCCACAAGGCGCTACCTGTTGTAACTGCTTCGATTGAAGAGTTGCGCGCGAAAGATTTTGTTCCGTTCAAGGCGCTTGCAGATATGCCTTTCGGCATGACAGCGCATATACGCTACACCGCAATAGATGCCGATAACTGTGCCACGCAGTCCAAAAAGGTAATAGATATCATCCGCAAGGAGATCGGTTTCAAGGGCATCATCTTCTCGGATGATCTCTCGATGGAAGCCCTGGAAGGCAACATGAAAGAACGCGCCCAGCGTTCACTCGCCGCCGGCTGTGATGCGCTTATCCACTGCAACGGCAATATGGATGAGATGACGCAGATAGCCGAGAACATTGAATACTGGGATAGCTCCTCGCGTGAGCGCTACCGCAGCTGCTGGGATAGCCTGCGCTTCTAATAATATCATTTGTTTTAATTAGGCCTTCGCCGCAAGCTGCTCGTTGCGGGATTTTCTCATCTGCGCAAAATCTTCATCCGCGTGGAAGCTGCTTCGTGTCAGCGGAGAAGATGCCATCATCAAAAAGCCTTTATTGTAGCCAACTTTCTTGAAGGTATCAAAATCCTCAGGCGTTACGTATCTATCTATTTTCGCATGGCGAGGCGTCGGCTGCAGGTATTGCCCAATGGTCATAAAATCTACTTCCGCACTGCGCAGATCGTCCATCAGCTGGTATATCTCGTCATTGGTTTCACCCAAGCCAACCATCAGGCCAGATTTTGTGAATATAGAAGGATCAAGCTCCTTAACCTTATGCAGCAGGTTCAGCGAGTGGTAATATCTCGCGCCCGGCCTTATCTTCAGGTAACGGCTCGGAACCGTTTCAATGTTGTGGTTGAACACATCCGGCCTTGCTGCCACAACAATCTCCAGCGCCCCCGGTTTCTTCAGAAAGTCAGGTGTCAAAATCTCAATGGTCGTGCGAGGTGTCATTTTGCGAATACGCAGAATACACTCAGCAAAATGCTGTGCGCCGCCATCGTCAAGGTCATCACGGTCAACCGATGTTATAACAATGTGGTTCAGCCCTAAATCCTTCACCGCTTTCGCAAGGTTCTCGGGCTCGTGCGGGTCGAGCGCGCGCGGCTTGCCGGTCTCTACGTTACAGAAGGCGCATGCACGAGTGCATATACTGCCCATTATCATCACTGTTGCGTGTTTCTTTTCCCAGCACTCGCCAATATTAGGGCAGGCGGCTTCTTCGCACACCGTGTACAGCTTGTTACTTTTTATTATGTTCTTTGTTTCAACATAGCCTTTTGATACCGGCGCTTTAACGCGCAGCCAGTCTGGCTTTGGTGGCGGCATGTTGATGGGCTTGTTAGCCTTTTCAGGATGCCTTAATTTTGTAACTTCAATTTCCATAGGTGTGATTTGTGAAAGGATATATAGACCATATTGCGCCAGAATGAAAGCATAATCAGAGATTTTTTAATTCGCAAAAATTCCTATATGTCTGAAAAATCATGGTTTAATTTTAGCCAGCACCACTTCCGGCTGGAGAGGGTGAGAATTAAAATCCATACATGGATATCAATTCAGCTCTCTACAGAAAAGCTTTTATAAATTACATGCGAAGGGCATACCCTTTGAGGTAACTTTTAAAGCGGAAGCAAAAAGTAAGCGCAAATACATTTGGCATACACAATTAGATCATAAAGTAAGGCCATCTCATGCAATAAGGGAAGGTAGGATGTTTTTCTATGATGAACGCCCATTGCCTGGAGAAGAATATGGTTGTAGGTGTTGGGCAGAACCTTATTTTAGTGAAGATGAAGGCAATGAAGGGTTAACTAAGCATGGAATTTTTAGGTCTGGGCAAAGACAAATTTCAATTAAAGAGGCTTTAGAAGCTATTAATTCAGCTGGTAAAACGGGAAGCATTACACAAAAAATTGGTAAATATGGAACTAAACAGTTTCGTTACAAAGGTAGTAATGGTATAACACTTGCAGTTGAATTGGAAGGTAGACAAGCAGGCAAAATAATTACCTTCTGGAGAAATGTAAAATGATAGTAGATGTAAATTTAATAGATAAAATTTTGGCCGAAGATGATGTGGAAGGCTATATTGAAATGGGCGCTCCTAGTGATGAATACAGTTCAGAAGCAAAATTTATAAAAGAAAGGCTGGAGAATATTAAAAGAGAAGAATTTACACCTAATCTTTTATTCAAATTAGTTGAAGGTATCTGGTCTGAAAGTTTTGGTCTGGAAGGTGAGGAATTAGAGTTAAGAAAAGAGAATCTTATGAATACAA
>JAMHZE010000054.1:0-1914 GCA_035909535.1 Rickettsiales bacterium
ATAACGCTCGAGGCTAACCCATCATCTTTTGAGGTGGAGAAGTTCAGGGAGTTTAAAGCCGCGGGGATAAACCGTGTTTCTATCGGCGTGCAGAGCTTTGATGAGAACGCGCTGAAGTTTTTAGGCCGCAGGCATGATGCTAAACAGGCGATAACCGCCATTGAGCAGGCGGGAAATATTTTTGGTAATTTCAGCTTTGACCTGATATACGCCCTGCCCGACCAGACCGAAAAAAGCTGGCTTGAGCAGCTGAACTATGCGCTGGGTTTCGGTAGTCCGCATATATCGCTTTACCAACTTACCATTGAAAAAGGCACTCCGTTCTACAGCGATTTTCATAAAGGGAAGTTTGTACTGCCGGAAGAAGAAGTGCAGACGGAATTATATGTGATGACCGTGGAAGAATGCGCCAAACGCGGCCTTATGCGCTATGAGGTTTCTAACTTTGCGAAAGCGGGGCATGAGAGCAGGCATAATTTAAGCTACTGGAAGCAGAATGATTATATAGGCATTGGCCCCGGCGCGCATGGAAGGTTGAGAGATGCGAAGGGCAAGGTTGCGACCATGAACATTCATAGCCCGGAGAACTGGCTGACGGCAGTGGCAGAGAAAGGCCACGGATTGCAGAGCAGCACAGAGCTGGCCGAGCGCGAGATACTGGAAGAGCTGGTATTTATGGGCCTAAGGATACGCGAAGGGCTGGAGCTGGATAAGTTCTCAGTTCTCGGTTCTCAGTTCTCAGACCTTGTTGATGCAGGGTTATTGAAAAAACTATGCGAGGAAGGGCTGATGGAAGTAACAGCAAGCCATGTAAGGCTTACCGATAAAGGTATGCTGCTGCATACGGGCATAGTTAAGCGACTGCTGGCCTAGAATTGTTTTCGTGGATTATCTTTCGAGTGAGCCTGAGCCTTGTGCGCGGCCTTTAGGCTGCAATACACCCTGCAGATCATCGCTTTTGGCGTTTGTAAGCTTAAAGGAGCTGCCCAGCCATATTTTGCTACCAGAGATCTTACCAGTCGCGCCGCCGACTATGCATTTACTGGCATATTCAGCAATAGAATCAGGTGTATAGGCGTGGGAAGCATGCTTTTTTAAGTAACCTACTACTTCACCGCTATTTATCTGAAACCTGAAAAGACCCCCCATAGGGCTTACTTTAGCTTGCTCCAGCTTTTCCCTTATATCACCGTCCAAGCCATGATATTCCCCGTGACCCCTGTTTATCGGATGCATGAAACCTCCCAATTTTGCGCCTTACATAGTACCACATAAAAAATATTGAACAACCCCCTTGCACAGGCCGATTTTATTGTTATAAAACAATTGTCTTCTAACCCCTAATCTTTGATTATTCTTATGTCTGATGCAAAAAATGCAATCAAGTTCCTGAAAGATAACGAAATCGAGTTTGTTGACTTCCGCTTTACCGATTCTAAGGGCAAATGGCAGCACACGGCTTTCCACGCTGATGAAGTGGATGAGGAAAAGCTTTCCGAAGGCGTGATGTTTGACGGCTCTTCCATAGGTGGCTGGAAAGACATCAACGAATCTGACATGATATTACAACCTGATCCGAAAACGATATTCCAGGACCCTTTCACTGCGGCCCCTACTGCGGTGATATTCTGCGATGTTATCGAACCTTCTACAGGACAGGGTTACATACGCGACCCACGCTCTACCGCTAAACGCGCTGAAGCGCACCTGAAAAGCACCGGCCTTGCCGATACTGCTTACTTTGGCCCGGAGCTTGAATTCTTCATGTTCGATGATGTTCGCTTTGATTCACAAATGCATGGCAGCTTTGTTCAGATAGATTCTGAAGAAGGCCCTTACAACAGCGGTACTGAATACCCTGCCGGTAACATGGGCCACCGCCCTGGTATCAAAGGCGGTTACTTCCCTGTTCAG
>JAMHZE010000055.1:0-5350 GCA_035909535.1 Rickettsiales bacterium
CGATGGAAAGAAACCAGCTTATACTTGAGCTTAATTCTCTCGTAGAACACCATCACAAGGCTATCTCTATAGAGGCTGAAGAGAGGGTTAGGTTAACCCACGCTGCAATAGATAAGCAGGCTGTTACAATGCCTGGTAATGCTGCAGATAATCGCAGTATAGCAGATTATGCAAAGGCAACAGCTGGTCGTAATATCTGGAAAGAGGCTCTGCACAAGGCTGATATTCTAGACTTCAACATGGTCACTGGCTTCGTTCAGGGTGATGCTGGTATCCCGAAATTCTTCTTGAACGAGCAGGCTAAACCTGGTGTTAGCATGCATACTGGCGAGCTTACGCTGGAAATTAAACGTCACGTTGCGCGCCAAGAAGGTGGCAGAACTGTGTACGATGTAGAGCTTACTAATGGCGAAACCCGTAGTGGCGTTGAAGCAAACGGTATTATGGCGCAGCTTGCTATAAATACAGCTGGCATAGAAGCTAACAAAGGGCGTTTCATATACGTTGGCAGAGATTCTTACGATAGGATAAAAACTAAATCACATGGTGACCGTGTTAAAACCATGCTTGATTACTCCGATTCAAAAATAGATGCTCTGTCCGATTCACAAGGCATGTCTGAAGAAGAAAAACTTCATAAAAAGCAGGTGATGCAGAACGGTATGGAAATGCTGTTCGGCGGTGATAAGCTTATCAAAGGTCTTCTTGGTATGCTTCTATCCGGCCAGCTTGGCGAATTTATCAGAACCATAAAAGATGTACTTGGTTCAGGCAAAAAGAACCGTGGTGATAAGAGCAATCCTGCACATGCTCAGCTTACTGAAATAGCCGCTCAGGCGGAAGATTTCCAGAAAGCTGTGAACCTTACTTCTTTTGAGGTTTATAACTCGGAAGAGAAAAACGCAGGAGTTACTCAGGAAACTGCTGATAAATTCGCGAAAGCCGCAAAAGACTCTAAAGCGAAAAACGTTGAGGATTATATCAACAAAAATCTGGTTGAGAGCGGTGCTCTTTCCGCAGAGCAGGGTGCGTTGCTAGGTGAGCTTATCCGCGATAAGGGCCAGCTTGCGCATACTCCTAATGCGGCAGCTGGTAGCCGTGAGGCTCAGGCTAACGGTCTTCTGGACAAGCTTTCAGATATCAGAAAGAGTGCAATAGAAGATTTCATCAGTGAGAATAAGGGTAAAGGCGCTGTACAGGATGTCGCTGCAGCTCTTGTAAGCGTTGCCCAAGATCGTCAGATAGGTAACGGTACGGATATGCAGGATTTCCGTCTTGCTGCAAAGCAGAATGCTGCAGATCCCGAGCTTCTTGCTGAAATGCTGGAAAGCAACTACAAAATATCCGATAAAGATACGCTCAGAAATATGCTTACCGGCGTTTCGGGCGGTCAGCAGGCAAGCGGTATCACGCCTCCTGCCGGCAGAAAAATAGATAGGGTGGTTGGTGATATAATAATGGGTAAATAGTCCTGTTATACTGCCTTTTTTTTACTTAGGCCATCTGTGCTATATGTGCAGGTGGCCTTTTCTTTTGTGCCCATATCCGGCATTTTTTCTCTGGACAGCCGCCTTCTATTCCCCTATAGCATTTGCCATATCTACTGGTCGGATAGCTCAGCTGGTAGAGCAACGGATTGAAAATCCGTGTGTCGCCGGTTCAATCCCGGCTCCGACCACCACTTTTTCTCCCTCCTCACACCTCTTGCACATTTCCCTCATATCCTCTATAACTCGTTCCCGTATATGACCTCAAAATTTACATTGGCCACGCAGCGTATAATGGAAATCAAGCCCTATGTACCGGGCAGCTATGCTTCTGCGGGTGAGGGTAAAAAGCTTATCAAGCTTTCTTCTAATGAAAATCCGTTCGGTTGCAGCAGCAGCGTTGTAATGGCCGTTAATAAAGAACTCGCAAACCTCAACCGCTATCCGGAAGGTGGCGCTACGGCTCTGCGTAACAAGCTTGCCCAGCTGCATAATATAGATGCCGACCGTATAATCTGCGGCGCAGGCAGTGATGAACTTATAACGTTAGTATGCATGGCCTATGGCGGGCCGGATGCCGAAGTGCTCTATACAAAGCACGGCTTTCTTATGTATCCTATATCGGCTCTTTCTGTCGGTTCTAAGCCGGTAGTGGCAGATGAGAAAGACCTAAAGGCCGATGTAGATGAGATACTGAAAAAGGTAACGGATAAAACGCGCATCCTGTTCCTTGCCAATCCAAACAACCCAACCGGCAGTTACCTGAATGAGAAAGAGCTGTGGCGTTTGGTAAAAGGCTTGCCAAAGCACGTGGTGCTGGTGCTGGATATGGCCTATGCCGAATACGCAACTGCGGCAGATTATCCCGATGCGATAAAGCTGGTGAACGAGTTCGACAACGTAATAATGATGCGCACATTCTCTAAAGCCTATGGCATACCGGGCTTACGCCTTGGCTGGGCTTATGCTTCAGATAATATAATAGATATACTCAACCGTGTGCGAGGGCCGTTCAATACATCATCACTGGCGCAGGTTGCTGGTATTGCTGCACTGGCTGATCAGGAATTTGTAAAAAGGTCGGTAGAGCATAATACTAAATGGCTTGGTATAATGAAGCAGGGCTTTGAAGAGCTAGGTCTAAAGCCATATCCAAGCGTTGCCAATTTTATTCTGGTAGATTTCGGAGCGCCTGAAAAGGCCGCTGCGGCAGATGAATACTTGCGTGAATGCGGCATATCCGGCCGCCGTATGGATGCATACCAGCTTGCTTCATGCATGCGTTTCACTATAGGTCAGGAAGAAGAGAACAAGGCGCTGCTGGAAGCGCTGGCAAAATTTTTAAATGTTTAAAAGGTAGTATATGGCAGATGATATAATAAAGGAAATTCAGCGGGAACAGGCAGAGCAGCGTTACCAGCAGTTCTTCATTAAAAACGGTAAAACCCTTATCGGCTGTGGCCTTGCCATAGTGCTTGCTACTGCGGCAGGTACAACATACCGCAACTACATGGAAGAGCGTTCGCGTGAATCCGGTACGCAGTTCATTACTGCTTTTGAAAACTCCGATCCGCAATCATATAACGAAGTGATAGAGCAGGGTCAGAAGGGTTTTGCACCGCTTGCAGGCCTTATGAAGGGCGCGCTTCTTAATGTTGATGAAAAGCATGAAGATGCTTTAAAGGCTCTTGAAGAGGTGGCGAACAACAACTCGTTCGACAGGGCATTCCGCGAAAAAGCCAAGCTCGATATGGCCTATATACTTATCCAGAGCAAGGGCGACAGCAAACAGATAATTGCATTGCTGGATGAACTTTCCGGTAAAGATGCGGTATTCGGTTTCACCGCGCTGGAACTCAAAGCTGCTTATCTTATAGCTTCCGGCAATGCCGAGCAGGGCAGGGGAATATATTCACAGCTCGCGGCAGATGTCCGCGCGCCTCAATCAGTACAGGAGAGGGCCCGCAATGTTCTCGCGACAGTTCAGTAAGGCCGTATTTCTGGCCGCAATGCTTGCAACTGCATCATGCAGCAGCAGCGACGACGAAAAAAAACCGGTAGTTGGTGAATCTATATTCACTACCAAGAAGAACACGATAGATAAGGTAGAAGCTGAGAAGCTACTTTCAGATTTCTTCTCAAAAGTTCCTCCTGTTATAAAGAATGATCTCTGGATACGCAGCGGTTATGTTCCGGGTGAGAACCTTGCCTTTTCCGGTCTGAATGATTCCCGTTCGGCATCTTTCGGAACCCGCCCTAAGCAAGGCTTTCAGGCAACCGCCCCAATAGTGGCAGAAGGCCGCATATTCACCATAGATGGTAACGCTAATCTACAGGCGCGTTCTACTTCAAACATATCCGATATGTTATGGGAAACAAAGCTGGTTGAGGGTGAAAAATCCAAAGGTAAAAAAACCTATGCCGGTAAAATAATCAGCATGTTCGGCGAGAAGGCAGATTTCCTTGGCGGCAGCCTAAGCTACAGCCTCGGCAAGGTATATGTTTCTACAAGACGTGGTTTCCTCATGTCGGTAGATGCCGCTTCCGGTCAGGTAGATTGGTCTCAATATTACAAGGCGCAAATCCGTTCTACTCCGGTGGTCAGAGATGGAATCGTAATGTTCGTTACATCCGATAACCGCACAATCGCCGTAGATTCAAAAGATGGCAGCGAGAAATGGGTGCATCAGGGCGCTATGGAAAGGGCAAAGGTTCTTGCCAGTCCGGCTCCTGTTATTGCGGGCAGCAATATAATCGTTACCTATTCATCGGGCGAGATATACTCTCTTAATATAAGTAACGGCTCGGAAGAATGGGGCGTTGCTCCTTCGCGTGCAGCCTTTGGTTCGCTTAGCCCTATGTTCAGCGATATAAGCCAGAACCCTGTTCTGCATAACAACGTATTATATGTAGTTTCCAGTGAAGGTACTTTAAGTGCCGTAAATATGTCCGGCGCTCAGCTCTGGTCTTTCGAGGGCGAATCTATCAGCACCGCACCATGGGCAGTTAACGATATATTATTCACCACTACGCGCTTTGGCAGGCTGCTTGCCATATCTGCCCGCACAGGCAAACTGCTTTGGAAGGCAAACATGGCCAACCCGGAAGATATCAGGGAAGATAACCTGTTATTCAGCGGCGTTGTAATGGCTGGCGGCAAATTATATTCTGTAGATAATCAGGGTACGCTTTATGCCTATTCCCCTAAAGATGGCTCTTCAGAAGGCAGCCTTGGCGTAGATAGCGGAATATTCTCAAGCCCGATAGTGGCAGAAGGCCGTATGTATATGGTAACTTCTTCCGCCAATCTTGTGGAAGTAAAATAATGCTTCTGGCTGTAGATATAGGTAACACCAATATTGTTCTCGGCCTTTACGACAGCAAAGGCAGCTTAAAAAAAACCTTCCGCATCACCACAGACCGCAAGCGTAAAGCCGCAGCCTACAACAAGCTTGTTACCCCGCTGCTTAAAGCCCACACGGTTTCCGATATCATCATGTGTTCGGTAGTGCCGCAGGCTGTAGCAGAGTTCAAAAAATTCTGCCGTGACTATATCGGCCTTGCCGTATTTGATGTCGGTGCGAATATAGATAAGCTCGGCATGAAAATATTGCTCGAGAACCCTAAAGAGGTCGGGGCAGACAGGGTTGTCAACGCCATCGCTTATTACCATAAATACAAAAAACCCGGCATCGTGTTAGATCTCGGCACCGCCACCACTTTTGATGTCATCTCGAATAAGGGCGAATATCTTGGCGGTATGATATCTCCGGGTGTCAATCTTGCTGTTGCGGCGCTTTCTGCTGCGGCTGCAAAACTACCGCAGATAAAAGTAGCCCGCCCTAAAAAGGCGATAGGCCGCT
>JAMHZE010000056.1:0-2853 GCA_035909535.1 Rickettsiales bacterium
AATAAAAGAGTATTTTAGTGCGCCAACCTGTATCATGAATTTTTCTCTCAGGAAGATGCGGGCGCAGATAGAGTAAGCGGGAAATATAAGAGCAAGAGCGGTTATAAGGACGTAATCTATGTAAGGTATAAAAGTAAGATGCTGCTTATAAAAGAACGCAAAGGCAAACATGAATACGCACAGGAACAGCAGGCCACCGGCGCGGCCACGCAGAACCACCAGAACTGTTTCTTTCCACGGGAAGCGGAAGCGTTTGTGGAAATAATAGGCTTTATAACCTTCTCCACCGATACCACCGGGAAGTACGATATTGAACAGCGTGCCGATAAAATACATGTTAATCGAATAGGCTCGGCTGCATATCATATCGCTGGCATTGAGATTGTAGCGCATGCGTAAGCCGCCGAATATCTGCGCAATAGCCATGGCTACAAATGCAGCGGCGATGTAGAGCGGGTCGGCCTGTTTTACCAGGCGGATGAACTTATCGGTGTCTATCTTTTCGACCACAAGCGCAATAAGAAAAGCGCTTAAGGACAGCTTTAGCAATAGCGATAAGAGCTTTTTCCTTTTGCGCTTCTTCATGGCCTGTGCCTACGCTTTTAACTTCTTTTGGGTGTTGTTGTGCCTTGCGATACCATCAGTTATGTAGCGCTTTGCAACGTCGCTGCCTTCCCAGCCGAGTACTTTTACCCATTTGCCGCGCTCAAGTTCTTTGTAGCGCTCGAAGAAGTGCGATATACCTTCTGTATGGATACGCGGAAGATCGCTGTATTCATTAACATTCTCGTAGTAGCGGGTAAGCTGGTTAACCGGCACGAACAGAACTTTCTCGTCCTCGCCTTTCTCATCTTCCATACGCAGAACGCCTATCGGGCGGCAGCGTATAACGGCACGCGGCAGCACCGGGTACTGCGAAAGCACCAGCGCATCTACAGGGTCGCCATCACCGGAAAGCGTGTGCGGCACAAAGCCGTAATTTACCGGGTAGAACATTGCAGTAGGCAGGAACCTGTCCACGAATATTGTTTCGGCCTGTTTGTCGAACTCGTACTTTACCGGCATAGAGTTCATCGGCACTTCTATTACTACATTGACATCTTCCGGCGGGTTTGCGCCAGCTGTAAGCTTGTTTAGATCCATATTATTTTACACTTGTTTTGCAGGTTTTGTTGCTCTCTGTAAAACTTACACAGAGGGTTTTGGCATCCGCATCACCGGCCACAGGGCCGAGTTGCAGAATATATTCACCGCTTGCGGTTATGACGCTGTGGTCTACGGTGTCAGTGAATTCCATTGATTTGGCGTTGTAATACGCAGCGGCTTCCGGGCCGGAAACAAAGCTGCTGATATTGGCATAATAGGCATTTGTGCTGCCTTCTGCCACTGTGGTTACGCCAAGAGAACGGCTGGCAGATACTTTCGCCACCATCTCGGATGATATCTTATCAAGCTCTGTTACAGAGATATCTGCAACCGCTGCAGTGCCGGTAACATCTACCGTATCATAAAGATTTTCGTTGAACAGAGGCGTTGTGTTGCGGCTTGCCGATGATTCTTCCAGCTCTACAGGCTGTACAGATTCAGAAGCTTGCTGCGGTGCAAAGCCAAGATTGCTTACACGCTGTCTTTCCAGATAAGAGATATCGTACTTACCGTAATTGGAAGAAGGGCCGCTATTATAGAATTCGTTTATGTTCTGCACCAGGTTAGACCTGTATGTGCTGTAGCTGCCCGGCAATACGGAAGTTACAAGCGGTGCCGCTGACTGCGAAGGTACAGGCGCAGGGCTTGAGAATGTAGGTATAAGCGGAGCTTCGGCTTCTATTACGGGCTGAACAGGCACGGGAATTACCGCCGGAGCAGGCGCTACAGGGGCAGTGAACTGGCTGAGCAGCATATCAACTTCTGATTCATAAGCTGTATCAGCTACTACCGGAGCAGGCGTTACAGGAGTTGTTACTATGCTGATATCATGCGCTTTGCGCTGCATAAGGCTGGCAGGATATGCCGGAGCAGCTACAGGTGCAGGTGCCGCAGCAGGTGTTGGTGCAGACGCAGGCGCTGAATTAAGCAGGGCATCTATCTCGCTGGCGTAGTTCCAGTCTATTTGTTTTGGAGCAGGAGCAGCTACAGGTGCAGCAACAGGCTTAGGTGCTACAGGAGTTTGTGCAACAGGAGCCACGGCATCAGGTGAAACGGTTCTGCTTTGAACCTGAAGTGAGCTTACAGGAGTTGTTGGTGCGGATGTATGAACAGGGAGCGCAACAGGAGCCTGCGCAGGAGTTGCAGCAGTATTTGATGCAGTTGCAGGGGCAGCGGTTACCAGGCTTTTCATGGAGGCCGGTAGACCGCTATCTGCCGTAAAGGCAGAAGATACAGGTTCTATAGCACGAGGCTGAGCAGTTATCATGGAAGTTTTTGGTGCAAATTCATACACAGGGATATCTGAAAGGGATATAGGTGCAGGCTGCTGTGCAGGGGCTTCATCTGATTGCCAAGGCAGTGCAATTATATCTGTGCTGCGTTCTACTTCTGCAGCGGTAGGAGGTACGAATGCAGGTTGCACGGAAGCGGCGAGTTCCGCCTGCTTATGTTGCAGCGCAACATTCTGGCGAAGCTGGCGGTTCTGCTCTACCGTTTTTACAAAATCAGCGCGCAGGGATGCCGGCAGGTTACCATCATCATCCTGACGTGGTGCTTTTTGCAGGCCGCTATTATCCAGAGATATTTGCGGAGCTGTTACAAGGCTGATTGCCTGAGGCTGTTGTATGGATTGTTGCACAGGTTGCAGCGGAGAAAGTTCTACCGATTCTACCTTTGCGGTATCTACGCGTACCGATTGTAGGCTTG
>JAMHZE010000057.1:0-4143 GCA_035909535.1 Rickettsiales bacterium
GCAGGTGTTATTACTATAAACTGTTTGTTATGTCCACAATTCCCAGCATAGAAGCCGAAAGCGAGCAGAACATTCTAAGTGTGTCGCAGCTTTCCGCGCTTATCCAGAATACGCTTGCGGGGCAGTTCTCAGGCATCCGCATCAAAGGAGAAATAAGCGGCCTGAAGCGCCACACCAGCGGGCATATATATTTTAACCTTAAAGATGAAAGCTCGGTAATAAACGCGGTCTGCTGGCGAGGCACAGCATCTAAATTAAAGGTCGCGCTGGAAGAAGGGCTAGAGGTCATCGTCCACGGCAATATCGGCACATATCCGGCACGTTCCAACTACCAGCTCATCTGCACAGATATCAGCATCGCCGGCATCGGCACATTAATGGCGCTGCTGGAAGAGCGCCGCAAAAAACTTGCCGCAGAAGGCCTGTTCGATTCCGACCGCAAAAAGCCGCTGCCATTCATGCCGCAAACAATCGGCGTTATCACATCGCCAACAGGTGCTGTCATCCGCGATATCCTCCACCGCATAACAGACCGTTTCGGTGTTCATGTCCTCGTATATCCCGTAGCCGTTCAGGGTGAGGGCGCTGCCGAGCAGGTGGCCGAAGGTATAAAATTCTTCAACTCATCAACCACCACTCCGCGGCCAGATGTCCTCATCGTTGCCCGTGGTGGCGGTAGCTTAGAAGACTTATGGGCGTTCAATGAAGAAATTGTAGTTCGCGCTGCAGCCGCAAGCAACATCCCGCTTATTTCCGCAGTAGGGCATGAAACCGATACAACGCTGATAGATTTCGCGTCAGATCGTCGCGCTCCAACCCCAACCGCAGCGGCAGAGATGGCCGTTCCCGTTAAGGCCGAGCTTGAGGCCGTGCTTATGGATATGCGCGCCCGTGCATATTCCGCCGTTACGCGTTCTATCTCGCATCGCTCAGAACTCCTTTCCGCCCGCCGCGCAGGGCTTATCTCTCCGGCGCAGATGCTCTCCAACATCGCCCAGCGCATAGATGATATAACCGAGCGCATGAACAGCTCTGTAACCTTCATGATAAAAAACAAACAGGCGCAGCTTAAACTTGCGGGTTCTAACCTGCTGCCCGCCACTAACAATCTGGTCAGGCTAAACACCCAGCGCATGACATCGCTAAAGCAATTACTGGAAAGCTACGCCTATAAAAATGTTCTCAAGCGCGGTTTCGCTTTGGTGCGCAAACGGGGCTCTCTAGCTCCTGCTGCTGCCGCACTGGCATCGGGCGACAGTATAGATATAGAATTCCATGATGGCTCTCTAAGCGCCACCATTTCAGGCGGCGCAACCCCTGCCAAACCAACCCCGTCCGCGCCTAAAAAACCAGCCACAAAAGCCTCGCCAAAAGCCTCTTCCAAAGCCCCGCAATCCACGCCTCAGGGCTCACTTTTTTAGCTATATTATCAATAACTTGCCACTAATAGCTAAGGTGCTACATTATCTTTACTTTTCAATAAGAAGGCTCTAAAACCACCCTTGTTTACACTTTCTTAACCATTATATGTTATAATGGATGTTGGGGATAATAAGGTATTATGACGGAAGATATATATAGTGGCGTACGCAGGGGTTATCTGGGCATGCTCAGTATTGAGCTTGAAGGTCTTGAGCCGGGCGCCAGTCTTTCTAAAAAAGAGCGCGATGCGATATACGGCCTTGCCGAGCTGGTAACCACGCAACCCGTGGATAGTCAGGCAGTTGAGTCCTTTCTTAAAGAAAATAAAAAGATATTCAGCAAGGAAGATATTCGCAATTACCCAATGCCTCGTTCGCATAATCCTCTTACATTGCTGCTTGATGGCATTAATAAGGAATGGCCTTCGCTAACTTCAGCGGGTCTTCTAAGGTCGGCATCTGCGCTGGTAGATGCGGGTTTTAAGGTCATAGATGTCGGCGTGCATAAAAGGCAGCCATTATTTACCGCAATAGACCACCTGCCGGATTTTAACCCGGATGGTAATAATAGCTACACCGTAAAATCGGTCATAGATCTCATGGAAAAAATGCTTGAAAAAGGCGGCCGTCGCCTTGCCTATCTGGAGGCCGACAAGCAAAAGGCATTGCCTAGCCAAACCAGGCTGGAAGAAGGTGTCAGCGGTCTTCACCTGCTGGATAGCTATAACATCCGCGCGGTAGATGTGCTTGCGCACAAGCTTGATGGCCTCTGTGGTGGCCAGATATATAAAACGCCTGAGATCGCCTCTCCGATAAATGTTACGCATGGTTTTGCATTATACGCCGCTCAGCTCGAGCGTGGCCTTACGGCCTTTGTCACAGCCGCCCGCAGCGATAACGTATTGTATGATGTCGATAATCTTCTTGGCTCAGCCCGTTACATGGTAGATAACTTCCGCGAAACGCTTTACATCCACCATCACCTGCCGCTCAACAACTCTTCACAGCGCCTGCTGCAAATGGATGCAATAGAGCGCGAGACCGAAGAGGTGCGCAGTAAGGTTGTCATCTCAGGCCTTGAAGATGGCATGAAAAGCCTTGAAAGGGGTCTGGCAGGCTTTCCACACGGTAACCAGAAAGAAAAGCAGCATTGCCTTGCGCGTCTGGGGCATTTTATAGATTCTCTGGATGTCAGCTTTAACCATAAGCAGATAAACGCCAAGTCAGATGCCGAATATCAGCTTCCGTTAACTTATGATGCCTTCCGCGAAGCCTTCTACGAAAAGGTAATGAAGCCATTCGCCAGTTTCCGCCGTACAGTACCGCAGGGGCAGGGTAGAGATCTGATAGATGGTTGTGCGAAAGATCTCTTTGAAACCTGCTCGGTGCTGTTTAATGCAGATGAAATGCAGGCCGCCGCAGAATGGAAGGGCAAGGAAAAATTCCCTGTTACGGCATTACATAATGCCTCAGAAAAGCTTCTTACCAGCCTTACAGCTACACACGATAAGGCCAATAAGTTCAGGAAAAGCCTTGCTTCCCGGGAAAACTCCTGCAACCAGGAAACCATGCAGGTGCTTGGTAAATTCGTTAAAGATCTCGATAACCTCATATACAACGTCAACGGCCGTACCGAGCTTCTCGAGCATTTGAAAGATGCTCCGCAGGCCACACATCTTCTTTTCCACAATCACGAATTCAACGTGGTTCGTCACGAGCATTGTTATGTAAATTCCTTCATGGAACAGCGCCGCGAAGATATAAAAGAATGCCGCCTTAACATAACCTCTGAACTCTCAGATGATCTCGGTAGCCTAACTTTGTTGAAAGATTCTCTAAGGCTTGAAAAAACAAATGCTCTTTACGGCAGAATGTCAGGTAAAGATATGGAGCAAACGGCAAAGCTTATAGCAGAAACAGAGAAGCTTATGGAAAATATGGTAAAGGTCGGCTCTAAAATAGAAATGGCTTCTATAAAGCCAGCCTCAAAAGCTATAGAAGCTATCTTCTCTAAAAAGTAACAAAAGCTTGAAGTTTTATGGTAATAATGCTAAATATCGTAGTATCACAGGGGTTTAAGTCAGGCTTCAACATATTTAACTAACGTAATAAAACAATCCTATGGGCAATAATTTCGTTCCAAAACAGCAGATCCAGAAAGAACTCTATGCAGGTCTTTCAGAAATGTACGGCAATGAAGCTCCGCTTTACAAGCTTCTTCTTGCGGTCAACCGTCATGTTAATCAGCAGATAGCTAAAGAGCAGCCGGAACTTGGTATCACTAAAGAGCAGCTTGAAGAAATAAGCTCCGAGCGTCACGGTGCTATCCGTATCGCCAGCTATAAAGAATTTCAGGGTATAACGCGCGTATTCGCCGTGGCAGATATGCAGCCGCATAACACCTATCTCATGACAAATGCAGGGCGTAAATCCCAGCCCATCACCGGCACAGGCTTCCGCTCGAAGGAAGATCCCAAGCAGCGTATGTTCGTTTCCACGCTGGAGCTCGACTATTTCGATGAAGAAACAAAAGCAAAAATAAAAGATGCGATAAAAGACAGAAACATCTTCACTCCCGCAATGCTGGAACTCGTCGCCAAGAACGAAAGGCAGGGCGGCCTTAACCGCGAAGATGCAGATTCTTTCGTGAAAGAGGCTCAACACCTGTTCCGCTGGAGCGGTAAGGGGCACCACCTCGAACTCTATAAGGAGCTCAAAAGCA
>JAMHZE010000058.1:0-4605 GCA_035909535.1 Rickettsiales bacterium
CAATTTTACTGAAGCCTACGCTGGTTAGCATAATGTAAGATTTCTGCTCGAAGCAGGAAGATACCTCTGCAGATACCTGCGCGTTTAGATCGTGGGTGAGTTTACGCAGGCCGGAAGGTATATCACCTTTTACGATACCCATATTGCCAGATAGTTTTTCAACATCTGAAGGCCTGATAAAGTTTTTCCTGCTGACATCCAGAACACGGCCAAAATCTTTTATGAACAGGCCTGGAGTATTGACCTGGGTTTTCAACCACTCTTTGAGATCTTGCTTGACCTTTGGAGCTTGTATGTCCTTTATGTTATCAGTCATTTTTTCTGCAAAATTGATCTGGTATTATATTACATGGCTTATATTAGCGGCTTATTGACGGGCTATCTACCTTAAATACTTCCTTCAATGCATTTATGAGTTCATGGGCAGACCTTTTGCCAATAACCTCTCTAACCTTACTAGCAGCTTGAAAAGCTTTATCCTTATTCATTGATAAGCTGAGATTATTGATATCTACATCAACTATATCATGAAAGCTTTTATTGGTAACTTTTGAAGCAAAATAATCTGTTTTTTCTCCACAGGCATCATCTACAGAAGTTTTTGCAATGTTATCGACCAGACCCTTTAAATTAACGCGCTCACCGCTCTCCAGATGCTCTTGAAGGCCAGCAGAGATGTTTGTAAGCACATCAGCTATAAGCTTGTTGGTCTCACCATAACGACCCAGTTTTTCGGCGCGCTCATCAAGGGTGCTCTTTAATTTTAGAATATCATCTGTACTGAAGTGATGACCTTCGTTCACTATTGACGCTATTCTTTCGAAATCTGGATGTTTATGACTTACCGTAAGTGAAAGCCAGCTTTTCTTTATTTCCTTACTGCTACTCATAGCAAATGCTCTAATATTCTGTTCCATTGTAGCATAAAATGGTTAATATATGGTTAACCGAAGATTTGATTTTTAACCTATTGATAAATAACATAAAATGCACGAGAAAGTAGCAAAGCGCCTGTTCCTTATAGATGGATATGGCTTTGTGTTCAGGGCCTTTCACAGCCTGCCGCCACTTACCAATACAGTGGGCGAACCCGTTGGTGCGGTTTACGGGTTTACCAATATGCTGATGAAGCTGCGTAACCGCGTGCGTACCGCCAATGCCGAGGAAGCCTATATTGTTTGCGTTTTTGATGCCGGTAAGGATACGTTCCGTCAGGAGATATATGCCGATTATAAAGCGAACCGCCCCCCTGCCCCGGATGACCTTATACCGCAATTTCCGATGGTGCGCGATGCCGCCGCCGCTCTCAACATAGAATCGGTTGAGATGGTGGGGTTTGAGGCGGACGATATAATTGCCACCTACGCAACCATGGCGCAGCAGCAGGGCATGCATGTTACCATTGTTTCCAGCGATAAAGATTTAATGCAGCTGGTGAATGATGAGGTGAAAATGTATGATTCGCTGCGCGACAGGATAATTGGCCGCGAGCAGGTGATAGAGAAATTTGGAGTGCCGCCTGAGAAAGTGCTGGATGTGCTTTCGCTGATGGGTGATAGCAGCGATAATATTCCGGGTATTAAGGGTATTGGCCCTAAAACCGCGGCTGAGCTGATAAATGCCTATGGCAGTATTGATGGCGTATACGAGAATGTTGAAAAGATAACCAAGAAAAAGCTGAAAGAGAATCTGGTAACGTTCAAGGATGATGCTTATCTTTCGCGCCGTCTGGCAAGTTTGAAATATGATGTGGCGGTTGATACAGATATTTCCAAATACAGGATCAGGGAAGATGACCCTGCGAAGCTAAGGCCGTTCCTTGAGCATAATGGGTTTAAAAGCCTGCTGGCAAAACTTGGTGATGCAGGTGCGAATAATAATAATAATACGAATAATAGTTTTGCGGCGGCACCTAGAGCTGCACCTACTTCTCATTCTACACCCCCTGCCCCTGTAGCGGCAGCAGAAGTTAAAGTTGCAAAAGAAAGTAACGAGGAGATATCTGATACGGTTATATCTGGCCGTGCAGAGCTGGCAGCATGGCTACCGAGGCTGAATGAATGCAGGAAGCTTGCGATACATATTACCGATGATGCGGTGTATCTGGCTTCATCGGCGCGCAGAAAGGCAACGCTGAAAGCGATAGAGGAAGAGACATTCCACAGAACATCTGAGCCGAAACCACAGCAGGACCTGTTCAGCTACAGTGCGGCGCAGGGCGAAAGCGCAACCGTTGTAAATACTTTTGAGCCTTATTTTGAAGTGCTGAAAGTTTATAAGGAAAGTGGGTCGTGCCAGTTTATACTGGAAGATGCGAAACAGTTTTTAAAACGCGGGCGCCAACTGCCTGCGGCTTTTGATGATGTGAAGCTGATGAACTATGTGGCGAACGGCCATGTGCGCGGTCTGAAATTTGAGGAAGGCAATATTGCGGGACAATTATTTGCCGAGCATGACGAGCTTGAGAAAGCGATATTTGCGGCGAAGGTAAATTATATATATAACGATGTTGATAAGCCGCTGGCTGCGGTGCTGCATCGCATGGAAAAGGCCGGCATACTGGTTGACAGGGAATTGCTTGGCAGACTTTCCAAAGAGTTTGGCGAGAAGCTTAAAGGGCTTGAGAAAGAAATTTATGCTATCGCAAATGAAGAATTTAACATTGGTTCGCCTAAGCAGCTGGGTGAGGTTCTGTTCGAGCATATGGGGATTCAGGGCGGGCGAAAAACGAAATCTGGCGCGTATACCACCGATAGCGGCGTGCTGGAAGAATTGAGCGCGCAAGGACATAACATTGCCGATAAGGTGCTTGAATGGCGATCATTCTCGAAGCTGGTGAATACTTACACTGATGCGCTTGCAGACTGCATAAACCCCGCTACGGGCAGGATACATACAACGTTCAATCAGGCTACGACGACCACGGGAAGATTGAGTTCTACCGAGCCGAACTTACAGAATATTCCTATCCGCACTGAAGAAGGCAGACGGATAAGACAGGCCTTTATTGCGGCAGAAGATAAGAAGCTTATCGGCGCGGATTACTCTCAGATAGAGCTGAGGCTACTGGCGCATATGGCGAATATTCCAGTGCTGCAGGATGCGTTCCATAACGGGCTGGATATTCACGCCGCAACCGCTGCGCAGGTTTTTGGCGTTGGACTTGATAGAGTTGATGCGGAGCTGAGAAGGCGCGCGAAAACGATAAACTTTGGCATAATATACGGGCAGAGCGCGTTCGGTTTAGCGGCGCAGCTTGGTATATCGCGCGGTGAGGCGAAAGAACTAATCGATAAATATTTTGCGCAGTATCCGGGTATAAAAAGATATATGGAAGATACTGTGATAGTGGCACGTGAGCAAGGCTACGTAACCACGATATGGGGACGCAGGATATACCTGCCGGGCATACAGGATAAGAATGCAGCGGTGCGGAACTTTAATGAACGCGCGGCAATCAACGCTCCACTACAGGGTACGGCGGCGGATATAATTAAACGCGCAATGATACTTATTGATAAGGAATTACACGGCGGCCCTGCAAAAATGCTGCTGCAGATACATGACGAGCTGATAATTGAATGTAAGGAAACAGAGACCGAAAGCGTGATGCTGAACTGCAAAAAGATAATGGAAAACGTTATTAGCTTAAGCGTGCCGATGGTGGTTGATGCTCGCGCTGGAAAAAGCTGGGCAGAGATACATTAGGTTAGTTTTGAGCGCGAGTACCGGAGCTAAAGACCGCGCGAACCCTTGTTTATCATGGCAGCGGTAAGCTCTGAATCTTTTTGTTCGGATACATCACGCCTTGCCTGACCAGCAACTTTTATCATATCTACAGCCTCGGCGAATTCACGTTTAAATTCCTCGGTCTTACTGCTGTCCCCTTTTTTGGCGATAAGCTCCAGAACATCTTTTACTTCCTTATCGCGGGACATTCTGCTGATAAACTCCTTATCACCACCTGCCTCTTTTTCTAAAACTTCACCAAGATTCACCACCCCTTTAAGCTCTGCTTTATATAAGCGACCCGACTTGGACTGACCTTCTTTATCGTGAGGAGTCATGGTATTGAGCTCTTTGCTCAGCTGGTTTACAGATTCAATCTTTCCAACCCTCTCTGCCTCTTTTACCTCTATTGCGGCGGCGGCTTCACGAGCTTCTCTGCGTTCTTTACCGCCTTCAAATATATTCTGGATGAACTCGACTATCTTTGCCAGTATATCGCCGAACGGGCCTTTTTCTTCCTGGGCCTTTGCATTGGCTTCAGCAGCTTTATCTGTTGCAGCCTTGTTTCGCTTTGCTATCTCTTCCTGAGCATTTTTCTGCGCTTCTTCATCTGCACCAATTCCCACAGAAGCAAGATTCTGCTCTGTAACGCCTGCACTGGTGGCAGATACAACTGCCTTTAGATCAAGCCCATTATTACGAAGCTTGTTCATTCCATCTATCTGATCATCGCTCAGGCCGTACTGCTTCTTTAGAGCGTTAACATCAAACTTCTCAATTGCCGTTACCAGCTGCTTCTGTTTTTCTTCAAGCTCAGCCGGTGAAATCTCACCTGATTCCGGCAGAGATGCATTAAAGTTATCCCTCATGGTTTGC
>JAMHZE010000059.1:0-1026 GCA_035909535.1 Rickettsiales bacterium
GTGGCAATTACTATCTCGCTCTTTCCGTTGGTCATACTCACCTGCACCAGTTCGTCGCCCTCGCGGATTTCGATAGCATTTACACCGCCAGTCCTCACATTGCTGTAAGCACCAAGGGTTGTTTTCTTAATAGTGCCATCTTTTGTGCAGAATATAATACTGTGGTTTTCAAGGTATTCTTCATCTTTCAGGTTCTGCACAGGTATGTAGGCCATAATCTTATCTTCCTTCGGAATGCTGATAAGGTTCTGAATTGCACGGCCCTTGCCCGTCTTCTCTCCTTCCGGAATTTCGTAAACCTTCAGCCAGAAACAACGGCCCAGCTGGGTAAAGAACAGAATGTAGTTGTGGTTGGTAGCCAGGAACATGTGCTCAATAAAGTCCTCATCGCGGGCGGCGCTGCCTTTGCTGCCACGTCCACCACGGTTTTGGGTTTTATACTCGGCTGATGCTGTGCGTTTTATATAGCCCATGTGCGAAATGGTAACCACCACTTCATCGTTGGCTATCAGGTCTTCCATATTAAAGTCGCCCGCGGCATACTCTATATTAGTACGGCGCTCATCGCCATAGCGGGCGCGAACTTCTAAGGTTTCATCTTTAATAATAGTCATCCGCAAAGGCTCTTCGGCTAATACACGCTTTAACCACTCAATGGTTTTCATCAATTCGGTATATTCTTCGCGTATTTTGTCTCTTTCCAGTCCGGTTAAGCGCTGTAAACGCATTTCCAGAATGGCTTTGGCCTGTATTTCGCTCAAACCAAAATTGCTCATTAAGCCTGTTTTGGCAATGTCGGCATCGGCCGAAGCGCGGATAAGCTTAATTACCTCATCTAAGTGGTCAAGGGCAATCAGCAAGCCTTCTAATATATGGGCTCTTTCTTCGGCTTTTCGCAGCTCCCAGGTGGTGCGGCGAATAATAACTTCCTGGCGGAACTCTACAAAATACTTAATAAAGTCCTTAAGGTTCAATATTTTAGGTATTCCATTTAGAATGGCTACGTTATTAACCCCAAACGATGTT
>JAMHZE010000060.1:0-13960 GCA_035909535.1 Rickettsiales bacterium
AGAACTTCAAGGTCTGGAAGAAGATATTGAAGATCTTATAGCGCGTGAAGATATGGTGGTAACCGTTACTATGGATGGTTACATCAAACGCGTTCCTCTTGCTACATACCGTGCACAGAAACGCGGTGGCAAAGGCCGCTCCGGCATAGACCTCAAAGAAGAGGACATGACAACCCAGGTATTCATAGCAAATACCCATACGCCAATGCTGTTCTTCTCTACCAAAGGTAAGGCGTATAAACTTAAAACATTCCGTCTGCCGCTGGGCAATCCGCAATCACGCGGCCGCAGTATGGTGAACGTATTCCCGCTGGAACAGGGCGAAACCATCAACGTTATAATGCCTCTGCCAGAGAACGAGGAAGATTGGAACAAGCTTTCGATCGTGTTCTCTACAGCCAAAGGTAATATCCGCCGTAATATGCTGTCAGATTTCCAATCTGTACGTGCTAATGGTAAAATCGCCATCGGCCTGCAGGAAGGTGATGAACTGGTCGGTGTTTCTGTAACCAACGAAAAAGACCACATCCTGCTTGCTTCGGCAGAAGGTAATGCACTGCGCTTCCCGGTTGCGGGCCTGCGTGTGTTCAAGGGTCGTAACTCATCCGGTGTACGCGGTATGCGCATGGAAGCCAAAGATAAGGTTATCTCCATGGCGGTGCTTGCCGGTTCCGAATATGAAACCGAAAGCCGCGATGAGTATCTGCGCCTGCCGGTAGAGGTTCGTATGGAAATAGCTACCATGCTGCCATCTCTGTACTCTCCGGAATCCAACCTTGCGCCGGATAGCTTCAAGGAAGGTGAGGCGATAACAATAGCTGGTCTTCGCAAAACCAAGAATGGTGAAACAGCAGATAAAATTGAAGCATTGCTGAAAGCCAATGAAGTGAAGCTGGATGCCGATAAGGTGATAGAATATGCCTGCGGCGAGCAGTTCATACTCACTGTTACAGAAAACGGTTTCGGTAAGCGTTCTTCTGCTTACGAGTACCGTATAACTAACCGTGGCGGTAAAGGTGTAACAAACATCGTTACCAGCGAGCGTAACGGCAATGTATGCGCAAGCTTCCCTGTTCGTAACAACGACCAGATAATGCTTGTTACCACAGCCGGTAAACTTATCCGCTGCCCGGTGAACGAGATCCGTATCGCTGGTCGTAGCACTCAGGGTGTAACGATATTCCGTATCGAAGATGGCGAGAAGGTTATCTCTGCAGCACATATCGAACTGCGCGAGCAGGATGCATCAGAACTGGCTGAAGAAGCGATAGAAGCAGCTGAACAGGCTGGCCCTATAGCAGAGGCTCCGGAAGGTTCTGACGAAGCTGGTGAGGCACAAGAATAGCAATGCGTAAGCTTAAGCATCTGGCTGAGCTGGCGCTTGTATTGCCATTCTACCTGTTGCTGCGGATATTACCGCTTAGCGTGGCATCCTTCACAACCGGTTGGCTGGTAAGGCTGCTTGGCCGCTTCCATTTATCACACCAAACTGCACTGGCAAATCTTGCTGCCTGCTTCCCGGAAAAAAGCGCGGCAGAAGTAAAGCGCATAGCTCTTGCCTCGTGGGAAAATCTGGGTCGTACAGCGGGAGAATTGCCTCATATAACCTCATATTCTAACAGCAAAGTTCAGGAACTCTGCCCTATTTCAGGTCTGGAAAATGTAGAGGAGGCCGAGAACTATTCCCGTAAAAAAGGTGATGGCGGGCTACTGCTTATTTCTGCCCATATCGGCAATTGGGAACTTGCCTCACGCATGCTGCTGGTAAGAGACCCTCAAACGGCCCTTATATACCGCCACGCTAACAACCCGTATGTAGAAAAGCTTATTCAGCGCATGAGGGGCGGCTATACCAGTTTTATAATCCGCAAGGGTGATGCATCAGGCATGCGGGATATAGTTCGCCATCTTAAAAAAGGCGGTACGCTTGGAATGCTGGCCGACCAGAAGATGACGGGCGGAACAGAGGTTACTCTTTTCGATAAAAAGATCCTTGCTCCAGCAGCAGCAGGAGAACTCTCCGCCAAGTATGATATACCGATAGTTATGGGCCGCTGCATCCGTGATGAGAAGGATAAGACCAGCTATGTATTACGCTACGAAGCACCGATATATGCAAATGGTCGCACTGCGCAGCAGATAACGCAGGATGTATACAATATCTACCAGAAGTGGCTGCGCGAGAATCCAACCCAATGGTTCTGGCAGCATAATCGTTTCGGCCTGGCTAAAAAATAAGGCGACCTATTCAGGTGCTTTTTCTTATTCTTTAGGCTGTTTCAGAAGTCCTTTTATTCCAGGATTATTCTTGCTTTCTTCTTCTATCTTCTGTTGAAGAAGCTCTGATGCGCGCTTGCTTATCGGCGCAGAAAGAGGCTGGTTTTTGCTTAGGCCCACCTCATCTATCAGCCTGTCTACTGCCGAGCTGTCCTTCCTCACGCCTAAATGCCCTGCTATCAGGTCATCATAGGTTTGCATAGATTCATCACAAAGGCTGGTAAATACATCGTCATAGCCGCCACGTTCTTTATTGTAACGCCAGTCCCTGTCGCTGGTTATAGAATAATAGCCAAACTTACGGGTAGGGTTCTGGAACAGAAAACAGTATTTCTTTTCATGGCTGAAGTAATAAGTTCCGCGTACACCATAGGTAAAGAACTCGTGTCGCTGCAGCAGGCGCGGGTTACCTTCCGGTAGCATCTCTTCTATGAATTTCGGATACTCGCCATTCTCATAAAAATATCTGTCCGCTTTTTTTTTGGCTTCTTCTATGTAGGATTTTGCTTCTGCTACATCCTTGCGGTTAAAGTGTTCCCCTGCAGGTATAGAAAGCACAGGGATTGCCATTATAATTAAAATTACAGGCAGTATACGTGCAGTATTTAAAATCTCGCGCAGGCCTGTATTTCCGGTGCGCATCCAGTTTATAAGTATAGCAAACAAAGACCATATCACCCAGAATATCGTCATCAGGCAGAACAGGCGGAATGAATCCGCAAGCCACAGGAATCCAAAGCTGAAGCTGCGGAAAAGCCCGCCCGCCAGAGGTGTTATGTGCTCTACGTTACCTCTGCCCGTCCAGGCAAATACAGCGGTAAATATCAGGGTAATAATGGCAGCGGCAACAAACAACCCAATAGTTCTGTTACGATATGAGAGGACAAGAATAAGCAGGCATGAGATAATGAAACACCAGAAGTAATATAATATGGTGAACCACTCAATGCCAAAGCGCAACGGGTCTTGAAGGCGCTTCATTGCGATATCTGTAAAGTAAAAGCAGGCCAGCACAGAAAGTATAACAAACAGTATATATTTCAATGCGTTTGCTCTCTTTATAACAACCGCTACTAACGCGCTTATAAAAGCAATGGCAGCATAGATAAGGGTAAATCCGATAGAAAGGGTACAGATGTAACGCAAAGAGCCATCGCCACCGCATATATCTTCAGGCATTGGTAAGTATCCTTTACCAAAAATGCTTTGCAGGTAGAATAACAGAAGGTCCATATATATCTTGCCTCAATTTGTTATAATATATATATAAAAATAATGTCTAATCTAGTTAAAAGAACCCTGTCTGCCCTTATACTTGCACCGCTGGTAATATTTATCATCTACAAAGGCGGCTACGCTTTTCTGGGGCTTATCATCCTTGCTTTTCTTACCATGATGTATGAATGGACCATGGTAACACGCAGGTCTAAACAGAGGATTCTGTGGATCATCTTTGGCTTCTTCTATATCGGCTTCGCATGTTTTACCATGTTGTTTCTGGAGCGCTGGCGCTTTGACTTTCAGGGGATCACGCAGGTTCCTATAGTGCTGTTTGCGCTGTTGTTCATGGTGTGGATAAACGATATCTTCGCTTATATATTCGGCCGCGCTATAGGCGGGCCAAAACTCTGGCCTTCTGTAAGTCCAAATAAAACATGGGCCGGTTTTATCGGCGGTATCACGGGCTGCGTAGCCCTTTTCTTTGTCATGAATTACCTTACCGGTTTTGGTGCAAATCAGGTAAACGATAGCGCTTTTTTCAATGCGCTTCTTATACATATGCTGGTGCCGGTCATAGCAACAGCGGGAGATCTCTTCGAGTCTTCCATCAAGCGTCGTTTCGGCGTTAAAGATTCCGGTAACATCATACCTGGCCACGGTGGTCTGCTAGACCGTATGGATGGCGTGATACTGGTGATGAACGTGGCCGGTATATTCATGTACATAATGGTAGCCATAAAGGCCGGACATCTGGCGGCACAAGGGGCCGGCATATAATGAAAAGTATAACGATACTTGGTCTTACGGGCACTATCGGGCAGAATGTGTCCGAACTTATCGCGGCTGAACCGGAACGTTTTCAGGTAGAATCGGTCATCGCTCAAAAGAGCGCTGATAAGCTTGCTCAACTGGCCCGCCAAATAGGCGCAAAAAAAGCAGTTGTGGCAGATGAAAGCAAACTGCCAGTTCTTAAAGAACATCTTGCGGGAACAGGCATAAAGGCTGAGGCGGGTGCCGCTGCCGTGCTGGAATCCTCTTCACAGAAGGTAGATCTGTTCATGTCTTCAGCGGTAGGTTTCTGTGCGCTGGAGCCTACCCTTGCAGCTGTACGTGCTGGTAGCAACATCGGTCTTGCTAATAAAGAATGCTTGGTTTGTGCAGGCTCTTTAATGACAGAAGAGGTGGAGAAAGCCGGCGTAAAACTTCTGCCGATAGATTCTGAACACAACTCCATTCATCAGGTCTTCGATTTTGAGCGCAGTGCCGATGTTGAAAAGCTTATTCTTACCGCATCAGGCGGGCCGTTCCGCAACTTCACCGCAGAGCAGCTGAAAACCGTCACGCCGGAGATGGCGGTAAAACATCCTAACTGGAATATGGGTGCCAAAATATCTGTAGATTCTGCTACTATGATGAATAAAGGGCTGGAGGTTATAGAGGCGTATCACCTCTTTCCGGTAGAGAAAAAGCAGATAGATGTGCTGGTTCACCCGCAATCGGTCATTCACGGTTTAGTTACATATAACGATGGCTCTATGCTCGCCGGGCTTTCCTTTCCGGATATGAAGGTGCCTATATCATATGCGCTTGGTTATCCGCAGCGTCTGGCCAATAATACAAAGCGTATAGATCTCGCCGAACTAGGCAGCCTTACCTTTGAAAAGCCCGATATATCACGCTTTCCATGTCTTGGTCTGGCAATGCAGGCCTTAGAGCTGGAAGGCAAAGCCCCAGTAGCGCTGAATGCCGCTAACGAGGTGGCGGTGGCGGCTTTCCTGGGTGGGCGTATCACCTTCCTGCAAATAGCTTATGTAGTAGAAATGGTATTGGAAAAGATAATTTCTTCTGGTAAGAACATCCTCGCTTCGCTGGAAGAGGTCTATGAGACCGATGCAAGAGCCAGAGAATTGGCAGAGCATATTATTACAACCGGCTTAGGAAAGGCAGCATAATGGAACTTTTTACTCTTATAATTCACAATGTATTTTCGTTTATCGTAATATTATCGGCGATAGTATTCATCCACGAATTCGGACATTACTGGATAGCCAAGCGCTTTGGCGTTCATATAGAATCATTTTCAATCGGTTTTGGCCGTGAGATATTCGGCTGGACAGATAAAAGCGGTACGCGCTGGAAGGTAGGCTGGGCACCACTTGGTGGCTATGTAAAAATGTACGGCGATAGCGGTGCCGCAAGCACCCCAGATGGCGAAAAGCTGCGCGAGATGACTACCGAAGAAAAATCAAAAGCGTTCTATCATAAAAAACTTTACCAGCGTTTCCTTATAGTTCTTGGTGGGCCTCTGTTTAACTTCCTTACGGCTATAATTATATTGTCGTTCTTCTTCGTTTATTTCGGTCGTCCGGAAACAAAGCCGATAGTAGAAATAGTGGCCGAAGGTTCTGCCGCACAGCAGATAGGCCTGGTTAAGGGTGACGAGATAATCGAGCTGGATGGTAACCGTATCAGCCGCTTCGAGCAGGTAAGGGGTATAGTTTCCCTGCACCCGGATATGCCTATAAGTATAAGCTATATGCGTGATGGTAAAAAGCTTAATACTACCATTACTCCTAAATCTCATGAGACCACGGATATCTTTGGTAATACCACAAAAATAGGCCTTATCGGCGTTTCTTCCAGTATCGCAGATTACCGTAAACTTGGTGTGCTGGAAGCCATCCCTGCTTCTGTAGCAGAAACCTACAACATCTGTGCCCGCACGCTGGAAGCAGTGGGTCAGATGATAACCGGCCAGCGTTCTTCTCAGGATATAAGCGGCATACTGCGTATCGCTGATTACTCGGGTAAATCCGTGGATCAGGGCATGAGAATGGTATTCTGGTTCATAGCTATTCTTTCCATCAATCTGGGTCTGGTAAATCTGTTCCCTATACCGATGCTTGACGGTGGTCATTTATTCTTCTACATAATTGAATTTATAAGAGGTAAGCCATTGTCCGAAAAGACACAGGAATACTTCTTCCGTTTCGGGTTTTTAGTGCTTGTCGGGCTGATGTTGTTTGCAACATTTAACGATTTAAGGCATTTTAACCTTATAAAACTTCCTTAAAGGGGCTGTATGGTCATGAATCTTCGTAAATACCTTTTAGCATCTGCTATCATATTCTCATCAGGAGCAGCTGTTGCGAACGATATCGCAGTAAACAGCATAAAGGTTAATGGTAACCGCCGTGTGGAAACTTCTACGGTAGAAGCATTCCTTAACGTATCCCCTGGGCAAAAAGTATCCCGCAGCCAGCTGGATGATGCCTTCCGCCGCATGTATGATACCGGCCTGTTCGAAGATCTGAACATGAAGGTTAGCAATGGTGTTCTGATAGTAGATGTTAAAGAGAACTCTACCGTTTCAGAAGTGAATATAGATGGTAACGATAAACTTGATACCGACAAAATAACCGCTGAACTTAAAGTTCAGCCTCGCTCGATATACAAAGAAGCAGATGTGAATGCGGATGTGAAGCGCATACTTACGCTTTACCAGCGCAGTGGCAGGTACAACGTACGCGTTGATCCAAAAATAGAAAAGCTGGAAGATGGCCGTGTTAACATCACTTATGTAGTAGATGAAGGTCAGCGCGCGAAGGTAGAACAAATATCTTTCATCGGTAACGGTGCGTTCAGCGAAAGCGAACTGGAATCTGTAGTAAGCACAAAAGAAAGCGCTTGGTACCGTTTTTTCTCCGGTAATGATACTTACGATCCGGACAGGCTGGAATATGACCGTGAGTTAATACGCCGCCACTATGTTGCCAATGGCTATGCAGATGTACAGGTTGTTTCTGCAGATGCAGAGTACAATCAGGCTGAAGGCGCATTCAATATAATCTATACCGTAGAAGAAGGCACGCATTATAACTTCGGTACTATAGGCGTAGAAAGCGCTATACCGGATATCACTTTCGATGGCGTAAAAGATCAGATCCGCACCCGCGAAGGTCAGGAATTTGATGCTACCCGTATAGAAACTACCGTAAATAATCTTACAGATTATCTGGGCGACAGGGGTTACGCATTTGTTCGTATAGATCCTGAGTTCAATCGCGATACAGCAAATAATATCATGAACGTAAACTACATGATATCTGAAGGCCCTCGCGTTTATATCAACAGAATAAACATACTTGGCAATACCCGCACAATGGATGAAGTTATCCGTCGTGAATTCCGCGTTGCAGAAGGTGATCCATACAACTCATCAAAGCTTAAGCGCTCTAAACAAAGGGTCGAGGCTCTCGGCTTCTTCTCTAAAGTTGATCTTGAAAACGCGCAAACAGACCAGTCAGATAAAGTTGATGTGAATGTACGCGTTGCGGAACAATCTACCGGTGAACTTACCTTCGGCGCAGGTTTCTCCAGCGCGGATGGTGCTCTCGGTGATGTCAGCATTACAGAGCGTAACCTTCTTGGTAAAGGTCAATTCCTACGTGGTAATTTCACACTCGCATCATCAAGGAAAGAGGCAGACATTTCCTTCACGGAACCTTACTTCATGGACCGTAACTTTGCTGCCGGTATAGATCTCTTCAGCATTGCTAATTCACGTGATGGCGGTGGTTTCAACAACTATACCTTCGATAACGAAACGCTGGGCTTCTCGCTTCGCGGTACGTATCCTCTTACTGAATATCTAAGCCATACTCTACGCTATACACTGCGTCAGGATGAAGTATCCAACCCAGATCCATTCGCATCAGTATATGTAACAGAGCAGGTGGGTGAGCGTATGTCATCTGTTGTAGGTCATAGCTTCAGCTACAACACGCTTGATAACCAGTTCATGCCTAATCGCGGCTGGCTCGCATCTCTTAACCAAGATGTTGCAGGCTTGGGTGGCGATGTGGAATACTTAAAGCATGAATTAAGGGTAGCTTATTTCACACCTATCTCAGAAAACTGGGAAAACTGGGTGCTTAAGCTCTCTGGTCGTGCCGGTAACGTATACGGACTTGGTGATGATAAAGTAGCGATAAACGACAGGTTCTTCATCGGCTCTACAGTTATCCGCGGTTTTGATAACCAGGGTATCGGTGGCCGTGACCGCAATACAAAAGATCCTCTCGGTGGTAACACGTACTACGCTGCTTCTACAGAACTTGCTTTCCCGCTTGGTCTGCCGGAAGAACTTGGCGTAAAGGGTGCGGTGTTCTTTGATGCTGCTACATTGTATGATGTTGATACCATAAGTCCTGGTATAAACGTGCAGGATGACAGCTCTATAAGAAGTGCTGCCGGTGTAGGTATATTCTGGAAATCGCCTGTTGGTCCGGTCCGCGTGGATTTTGCCCAGCCTATCCAGAAGGAAGAATATGACGAAACTCAGGTTATGCGTTTCAGTTTCGGCACAAAATTCTAATATCAGGTATATATGTATAAGAACATTCTTACGGGCCTTGTTTGTGCAGTGCTTCTTGCTGCCGCACCTCTTTCTGCCTCTGCCCAGTTCGAGGTAAAAACAGTAGCCGTGGTAGATATCAAAAGAATAATTGATGATTCTGCAGCCGCTAAAACGGCACAGAAGGAAGTTACCGCGCTTAAGGATAAATACTTCAAGGAAATAAAAAATCAGGATACGCTGCTGCAAAAGCGCCAGAAAGAACTGATGGACCAGAAAAAGGCGCTTTCAGCCGATGCCTTCAACAAAAAAGTAGGTGAATTCAAAACAAAGGTAGATCAAGAGCGCGCGGAAGTAACCCGTAAGCAGAAGATAGTAGAAACAGCTTTTGTTAAATCTCTGGAACTTATCCGCGATGAGACCATGAAGGTGGTTAAAGAAGTAGCGGCAGAAAAGAACATAGATATTGTGATACCAACTTCCCAGCTGCTTCATAGCAAAGAAGGCCTTGATATAACAGATGAAGTTCTTACGCGCTTAAATAAGCGTCTTACAAAAGTAGATATAAACGTTAAAGGTAAGTAAGTACCTTTAACTAAACCATCAGCATCCCGCCATTCACGTGAATGGTCTGGCCGGTTATGTATGCCGCTTCATCGCTGGCAAGAAAGCACACAGCAGCAGCAACATCAGCAGGCTTACCAAAGGCTCCCGCAGGTATGGCAGAAAGCATCCTGTTCTTCTGGTCTTCGTTCAGCTTACCTGTCATGGCTGTTTCAATAAAGCCAGGCGCTATGTTGTTCACCGTTATATTGCGGCTCGCCACTTCAGCGGCGATAGATTTCACCATACCAGCAACACCGGCTTTAGATGCCACATAGTTCGCCTGTCCAGGGTTACCCATAGTACCAACTATAGAACCTATGGTTATTATACGTCCGCCGCGATTCTTCATCATGCCGCGCTGGGTGGCCTTAATAAGGCTGAATATAGAGGTCAGGTTAACCTGTAATACTTCTTCAAAATCTTCTTCGCTCATACGCATAGAAAGGTTGTCACGCGTTATACCTGCGTTACATACAAGAATCTCTATCTTGCCCATCTTCTCTTCAGCTGTGCCAGCAAGTTTTTTGATAGAGTCTCTATCCTTAAGGTTTGCTGTCGCAATGTGAACGCGTTCTTTCAGTGCATCAGCCAGCTCCACCAGCTTTTCTTCACGTGTACCGGAAATGGTTATCTCAGCACCCTGTGCGTGCAGCATGCGTGCTATATCTTCGCCTATACCGCCTGTCGCGCCGGTAACAAGTGCTTTTTTACCCTGTAAACTGAACATATTAAGTACCTCTTTTTTTATTTTACAAATTGCAGGCGGTTGCCTGTGTGTCAAATAATAAAGCCCTTACCGTTTATGGTAAGGGCTTTATTTGGAAAGCTATGTTGCGCTATAGCGGAAGGAATTACCTTCTGTTGCCAAGCAGGTTCAGAAGGTGAATGAACATGTACACGAAATCGAAGTACAGTTGTAGCGCACCCATAATAGCCGCTTTAGAAAGCGCGTTGGCATCGCGGCTGTAAATAAAGTACATCTGCTTTATCTTCTGAGTGTCGTACATTGTAAGGCCAATAGATGCTATAACGGCAATTATAGAAGTTATGAACATAAGCTGGCTGCTGCCGATGAACAGGTTTACCAGACTGGCAATGAACACGCCCCAAACGCCTATTATGGCAAAGGTACCAACGCTGGTCAGGTCGCGTTTAGTGGTATAGCCGTATATGCTAAGGCTCAGGAATGTAGCTGCGGTTATAAAGAACGTACGTGCCACAGATTCACTGGTATACATAAGGAATATCGGCGATATCATCAGTGCCAGAAGTATCGCATAGCCATAGAAGGACAGCTTCGCGTTAGATTCGCTCATGCGCATCATGCGTGGCATAACCAGAAAGGCCATAGCAAGTGTAGCTATAAGCCACACTACGTTCAGGCTTCTAACCACTTCAGCCACCTGCGGGTTGGATAGAACAAACCATGAAACAAGGCCGCTAAGACCAAGGCCGGCAGCCATATGGTTGTAAACTTTTATCATGTGGGCACGCAGGCCCATATCAACATTTGCCGCCTGGGCATGCTGTGTTTGGGTATAATCTCTTGGTCCGTTTGAAAAATCCTGCATTTTCACTCCTTTTGGGATTGTTTTAACAACGCTAATATTATAGTAGTAAACATGTTGGTTTTCAAGAAGAACCCGACAAAAATACGGAAATTAGAAAGATGAATGTGACTAAAAAAAGCCTTTTGCCACAGGGGTTTCACGACCACCTTCCGCCAGAGGCAATAGCAGAGCTGAAACTCAACCGTGAAGTGGTTAACCGCCTTACGCTTTTCGGCTATGAACTTGTGCGCCCGGCTCTTATGGAATTCGAAGAGAGCCTCGATAAAGATTTCACTTCCGATTTCTTCAAGGTAACAGATACCATCTCCGGTAAAATGATGGTGATACGTAACGACATCACCCCGCAGATAGCACGTATAGTGCGTGATAGATTCGGCCAGACCGCAACGGAAAAAGTTGTGCGCCTTGCATATACGGGTCAGGTTGTGCGTAAAAAAGGCTCGGGTAGATTCACCGAGCGTCAGCTTACCCAAACCGGTTTTGAACTCGTATCGGAAGATTCCGCGCAGCGCGATGCCGAAGTGCTTTATGTAGCACTTGAAACCTGCGAGCGTGCAGGCCAGGGTGACATCACGGTCGATCTCGTTTTCCCGCGTCTTTCCGCTCTTATGCTTAAAGAGGCCGGTCTGGAAGGCAAAGAACTCTCAAACGCTCTCGCCAGAATAGAAGAGAAGGACATGCAGTCTCTTAATGCAGATGCGCGCCTTGCAAAAATAGTGAAGGTTATGGAAATATCCGATAACGCTTCAGATATCAAAACCGCCCGCGAAGCTCTGGCAAAACTTAAACAAATAGCAGCCAACAAAGAGGCGGAAGAAATTTTCACCCGTATAGATAAGGTTCTGGAGATATTATCGGCAGATGTGCCAGCGCTCAAACTCAGCCTCAACCTGCTTGAAGTAGGCGGCTTTGCTTACCAGAAAGGCCTGTGCTTTTCTTTCATATCACGCCGCAGCTACGATGAAATAGGTCGCGGTGGCAGGTATAAAATAGGTCTTCCTGATGGCAGCCAGTTAAGCGCTTCGGGTTTTACATTCCTTATCAATTCTATGCTGCGCACCACTAATCTGGAAACTAAAACAGAGCAGAAAAAAACCGGCTACAAGGAAGGCTTTGCTGCAACCGCAGCTCTGCGCGATAAGGGCACGGCAACAATATTCGAGTAACATTCTATGAACGCAAAACCGATGAAGAAAGAATACTGTGCAATAGATCTTAAAACGATACCTTTCGATATCGGCCGCATACATTTTATCGGCATAGGCGGAATAGGTATGAGCGGCATTGCCGAAATACTTCACAACCTTGGTTATAAGGTAAGCGGCTCCGATCTCTCTGAAAGCAACAATGCAAAACGCTTAAGCAAACTGGGCATAGAAGTTCATATCGGGCATGATGCAGCAAATGTAGCAGATGCATCAATAGTCGTGCGTTCTACTGCGGTAAAAAACACCAATCCGGAAATAATGGCCGCGCGCGAGAAAAAGATACCGATAGTCCGCCGCGCAGAAATGCTGGCAGAGCTTACTAAGCTTAAAGCTACGGTTGCCATCTCAGGCTCTCACGGTAAAACCACAACCACATCGCTGGTCGGCCATATTTTTGATGTTGCTGAGCTGGAACCTACCATAATCAATGGCGGCGTAATAAATAACCTCGACAGCAACGCCAAACTCGGCGCGGGTGACTGGCTGGTGGCAGAAGCCGATGAAAGCGACGGCACCTTCATAAAGATACCTGCAACAATCGGTATAATCACTAACATAGATCCTGAACACATGGATCACTGGAAAGACCTCTCTGCCCTGCACGATGCTTTTGTGCGTTTCATAACACAGCTGCCATTCTATGGTTTTGGTGTAATGAACACAGATCACCCGGTAGTGCGCGAACTCTTCACCAGAATAGAAGACAGGCGCATCTATACCTATTCCATGAGCGACCAGAATGCTGATGTATGCTGCATAAAAGTAGTGCAGGAAAATAACGGCTCACGTTTCACTGCACGTCTAGCTGCTTCCATTTCCGGCACCGGCAAGGTAGAAGAAGTAGAGTTCGAACTGCCTGCAATGGGTATGCATAACATCTCCAATTCTCTAGCGGCCATAATAGTGGCGCTGGGCATAAAAATAGATATAGCCACTATCAAAAAAGCTCTCGCTACATTCGGCGGCGTTAAGCGCAGGTTCACCATTACCGGCACGGCTAAAGGCGCAACCATAGTAGATGACTACGCCCACCATCCGGTAGAGATAAACGCAACACTTGCAGCGGCACGCCAATATGTAAATGGCCGTAACGGCAAGGTTATAGCGGTTGCACAACCGCACCGTTACACAAGGCTGGAACATCTGTTCGCCGAGTTCGCAGACTGCTTCTCTGAAGCCGATGAAGTATTCATACTGCCGGTATATTCCGCAGGCGAGGCTTTGATAGAAGGCGTAGATAGTCAGGCCCTTGCAAATGCAGTAACTGCAAAGGGCAAAAAGGCTACAGCCCTTGCCGATGAAGCAGATATGGTCTCAAAGCTTAAAACCCTTATAGGTCAGAATGATGTAGTGGTTTGCATGGGTGCTGGTTCAATAACGTACATGGCACATTCTCTGCCTGCGCAGCTTTCATAGATTGTAACCACATACCGTTTTTGGTATAATAAAATCTTGGCATAAGCCTCCACGAGAAAGCATGAAACAAAGCAAAAACAAAGAAAAACTGGCTGAGGCATTAAGGCAAAATCTTTTAAGGCGTAAACAGAACGCCAAAGATCAACAGGCCAGAGAAGCAAAGGGTAAAAAGGAAAGTAATTAATGTTCTGGTCTAAAACCCCTCATACCAAGGCAGAGCATGTAGCCGCAAACAAGCAGCGCGATATAAAAGTGCGCGCCCACCAACTGCACGTACAAATGGCGGAAGAGATGGCAGAAACGGC
>JAMHZE010000061.1:0-8938 GCA_035909535.1 Rickettsiales bacterium
CAATATTTGCCATCATTTTACTAGCCCCTTTTTACGCCCATGCAGGGTGCACCGAGGGATATGTTTGTAGTAAAACCTTAACCATGTTCGGTCAAGCCGAAAATCGTGAGGTTTCGCATTTTAGTTATGTGAACCCTAATGCACCTAAAGGTGGTCGTATAAAATACGCGGCTACCGGCACGTTTGACAGTCTAAATCCATTCCTGCTCAAGGGTGTTTCGGCTGCCGGCATCAGCCTTATATACGATACATTAATGACAAGTAACAACGACGATATCTTCACGCGCTACGGCCTGCTGGCAGATTATGTGAAGATGGCCAAGGACAGGAAGTCGGTCATATTCGTACTCGACCCTAAGGCGAAGTGGCATGACGGCAAACCGGTTACCGCCGATGACGTTGTATGGACGTTCAACACGCTGATAGAGAAGGGCAGCCCGTTCTATCGCGCATATTACGGTGATATCGAAAAGGTGGAAAAGCTTGCTGAGCGTGAAGTGAAATTCACCTTTAAAACAGATGAGAACCGCGAGCTGGCATTTATAGTGGGTGAACTCATAATACTTCCAAAACATTATTACCAGAACCATAAATTCGATGAAGTATCACTGCAACCGCCTCTGGGCAGCAGCGCATATAAAATAGATAGAGTAGATGGTGGCCGTTCTATAAGATACACCCGCGTGCCGGATTACTGGGGTAATAACGTGCCGTATAATGCGGGCCTTAACAATTTCGATACTATAGAATACGAATACTATCGCGATGACACTGTTCTGGTAGAGGCGCTGAAAGCCGGCGAATACGATGTCCGTCAGGAAAACGTAGCGCGTACATGGGCAACCGCTTACGACATACAGGCGGTTAAAGATGGCAAGCTGATAAAAACCGAGATAGAGCATGAAATGCCAACAGGCATGCAGTCGTTCAATCTCAACCTGCGTCGCTCTAAGTTCGCAGATGTTCGCGTGCGTAAAGCGCTTGCTCTCGCATTCGATTTCGAGTGGAGCAACCGCACATTATTCTACGATTCTTATGCTCGTACACGCAGCTATTTCAGCAACTCCATCTACGAGGCCAAAGGCCTGCCGGAAGGTGCAGAGCTTCAGATACTTAAAAAATTCAAGAAGCAACTTCCTAAAGAAGTATTCACGGAAGAATATAATCCGCCTGTGTCAGATGGCTCCGGCAGTGACCGCAAGAACCTTCTTGCTGCTCGCGATCTTCTAAAGCAGGCTGGCTGGGAAGTGAAGAACGGCAAGCTTACCAACGCAGCGGGCGAAACATTCGAGATAGAATTCCTGCTCGATTCTGCAACTTTCAGCCGCGTGATAGATCCATATATCAGCAATCTTAAAAAGCTTGGTATAGAAGGCCGTCTCCGCACCGTAGATGCTGCACAATACATAAAGCGTCTGGAAGAATTCGATTATGATGTGATAGTGCGTGTATTCGGTGCCGGTACTGTTCCTGGTAATGAACTCACCAACCTGCTAACCTCATCTGCCGCAGATATCAACGGTTCTACCAATATTCCGGGTATCAAGAACGATGTGGTGGATGCGCTGATTAAAAAGATAATCAAGGCGCAGGATAAAGAAACCCTAATCTCAACCGTTAAGGCGCTTGATAGGGTTCTGCAACATAACCACTATGTCATTCCGCACTGGAACATAACCAAGTTCCGTCTTATCCACTGGGATAAATTCGGCAAGCCTGCGGTATCGCCAAAGCACTCTCTGGGTGTAAGTACGTGGTGGAGCCTGGAAGCTGAAAAAGCTGCCAAGGAAAAATCCCCGGCAGATAAAAAGAAAGATAAGAAAGGTAAATAAACCTTAATTGTCGAACAGCACAATATACTCGCCGTAGCCTTCTTCTATCAGCTTGTCCTTCGGTACAAAGCGCAGCGCGGCAGAGTTTATGCAGAATCTTTTGCCGCCGCTTTCTTCAGGTCCGTCATCAAACACATGCCCAAGGTGCGAATCTGCGTGCTGCGAGCGCACTTCCGTTCTCACCATTCCGTGAGAAGTATCGTTCTTCTCAAGTATAAAATTATCGCCTATCGGCCTGGTAAAGCTTGGCCAGCCATGATGCGCATCAAACTTGTCGGTGGAAGAAAATAGCGGCGCACCGCTTACCACATCCACATATATCCCTTCTTCCCAGAAGTCGTTATACTTGTTGTGGAACGGTCTTTCCGTGGCGTTCTCCTGCGTTACCAGAAACTCTGTCTCACTCAGCTTATCCACAGCTTCTTTTGTCTTTTTGTATTTTTGTTCGGGCATGGTGTTATCCTTTGCTATGGCCGCCATAGAAAATAATATCAGCATAAAGGGCAGGGCGGCAGCTTTCATAATATCTCTCTTATAAGATATATAGCGGCAGTAAATAACATTTAAAGAGGGCAGGGCAGTATGCGGTTATCGCTGAGGAGTATTCTTCCATTCTGCCAGTAGTTTAGGGTCAATCGCCGGCATCCTTACATTGGTAGATTCTGCTGCAAAGCTTGTATCGGCCAGATCAACGCGGAACTTCTCAATATCCTTATCTATCACCTTTTTGGTCTCGGTAAGAACTTTCTCCTGCTTATCAACCTTGCCGGTTGCAGGCTTGTAGTATGCTAAAGTATCTATGGCTGCCGTAACGCCTGCCTTAGAATGTTCACCATAGCCGTAAGATATATTCAGCAGCTGGAATCCTGCATGGTCTTTCTGAGCGCCCATTTCTTTTAGCACAGCGGCGCTTTCTTTTGTCAGGCCGAACATTTTAGCAGCTTCTTCTTCAAGTCCTGCTTTTACCATCGCGTTCATTGTCGCAGGGCCAAACTTGCCATCTACTGTAAGTTTTGTACCAAGCTTTTCATTCAGTTCTGCCTGTAATGCCTGCACCTCAACCTTGGAAACATAACCGGCTTCCCTTGTCGCATTGTGCATCGTTAAGTTCGCAGAATAAGCAATATCAACAGGTTTTGTTTTTATATCGTGCTTAATATCTGCAATACGATTAGCCTCAAACTCGGCCGTACGCATAGTTTCTGCAAATGTAGGCTTGCCTTGAATCTCCATCGCAATATCGGTAGAAAACTGCATATGAAGGGGCAGGGGGCCGTCAAGAGCATCACCAAGTCTGCGGCTCAGGCTTTTGCCTGTAGCCAGCTCTGTAACATAGTTCACACCAAAGCCTATGCCGCCAACTGCAAGCACTGCCCAGCCCACAGGGTTACTGCCAAGTGCAAATGCTGCTGCGCCGCCTGCTAATACACTGCCGCCCGCAACGGCATTGACCATACCTTCATTCTTGTCAGATTTTGCTTTAGAATATTCATGTGCAGAACTGAAATTGCCTTCTTCCAGCCTTCTGTTTGCATCTTCTACCATCATTGCGCCAAGTACGCCTTCCATTGCAGGAGCTGCAACGGTTAGGGTTTTTCCGCCTAATTTCATTAATGGATGATTCAGCACTCGTGCTGCCGTCTGATAAGTAGTTGTGGCCTTTAATGCATTAACACCCTGCTGCACGGGTTTTGTTACAGGGTCGCTTAACAGTCGGAAGCTGTCTTTCAGCAGCCCTCTGTTCGTCAATTCAAAGCCATCACCGATGCTTGTTCCTGCGCGAGCCACATCATCAAGCAGGCCAATGCTGCCTGTATTGCTGGTAGCAGATGCCGCTGCAGAAGCGCTACGTACGGTATTAACAGTATTGGTTATTCCTGCGGCCTCACCAAGTGCCGGCGTACCTTTTGCAGGACTGAACTGGTGTCTTTCCAGAACATTCGGCAATTCATAAGTGCCGCTGCCTTTGTGAGCTTTAACCGCATCATCCCAGTGGATAGAATTGCTTGGATTTGTGCCTGCAGCTGCGCCCGTTGTCTTCTGGCCATGCACAACTTCCATTCTGCCCTTTGATATAATATCTTCAGCTGTATCCAAAGCTTTCAAAGGCTCTGTCTTAAGCGCAGCATTGCCTTCCATTGCAGCAGCATGGCCAGAATTCATCTGTACAGTTTTGCCGCCACCCGCTGCCGGAGTTTTAGCCTGTGTACTCGCCTTTGACGTTGCGGCCTCTGGCGCTACAGGTTCAGCCGTACCTACAGTTTTCGGAGCCACAGGTTCTGCTGTTGGTGCCTTTGGTGCAGCTGGTTCTGCCGCTGCTTTAGGCGCTACCGGTTCGGCTGGTACAGGCTCTGCCGTCGCCCCGCCGCCTCTCGCCGCATTTTGCTTCGCCTTGTTCGCAAGATCGTCTGATATATTCTCTGCTATGTCATCAGCAAAGCTTATATCTACATCGTTCATTCCCGGCATGCCATCAGGTATAAACCCGCCATTGCTTAAAGAAGATGCCGATCTTCCGGTTCTTACTTTCTCGGCTTTATCAGCGTATTTGCCTGCCTTTTTATAAAGCTTTGCTTCTTCTTTTTGTATCGAAGCCTCGCTTCTTCCGGCATTTCTTTGTTCTACTTTTACCTGCGCTGCACCTGCTTCTGCCTGTTTAATAGTTGCCTGTGCCCTGAATCTTTCGGCTCTTGCAGGGTTTTTTGCTTCCAGCTCATCCGCTCTTGTCAGTAGGTCTTCATATTCTTTTGTCAGTTTTTGTACTTTTGGATCTTTGCTGGCATCTCTAAGCGCCTCTGCCTTTGCAGTGTAGTTATCTGCCTTAACCTGGTGTTCTTGCGCTATATGAACTTGTTTGTCTGCGTAGTATTCCGTGCTTTTTAGAGCTTCGCCAAATCGTCCCAGATAATTATCAAGCCTTATGCCCATACTATTATTAGAAAGGAAGCTTTCTGAAACAAGCCTGCTATCGCCTAATAACGAAAAGCCTTTGCCTGCTACGTTGGAGCTCCATCTTACTACTGGGTCAAATAGTTTTTGGGTTACATAGTTCTTGGTAAGGTCGGCTGGAAGATCTCTTAGTTCACCATCGCCAAGAGTATCGTCATATATATGGCTCAGTGTTGTAAGCTTACTTACGTTACCAAAACCAAGTTTACCGGTAGCCTTACCAAACCAGCTATTACCAAAAAGGTTGCTGGTGGTTAACAGGCGCTTAGATACATCTGCTATTTTGCCTTCCGGTAGAGCATTAGTTAGAGCATAGCCTACTCTCGGCAGTAGTGCGTTCTGTACAAATGTTTCGCTAGCTTTGTTATAAATGCTGTATGCAGCAAAGCCTGCTACTCCTACGCCACCGGCCAGTAATGCTTCACCACTGCTTAGTCCTTCTGAAGATTCTTTTTCAGATCTTTTGATCATCTCTTCCAGTGTTAGTCCTTCATTGGCTGGCTGCGTCTGCTGCTTTTTAAGCATTTCTTCCAGAGTAAGGAACTCGCTTGGCTCTGTTGGGGTTTTTGCAACTGAATCTGCCGGTATAATACTGCTTATAAGCTGGCTGGCTTCTTTTAGCTCATCGCCGTTCAGAAGGCCGGGCGTGCTGCCGGCATTCATTCTGGCCATTTCTTCTTGTATGAAATCTTCCATGCTCTTGGGTTTTAGCCCAGCATCTGAGGTGGCCTTATTTTCCTGTGGAGTTCCTGATGTAAGATTTTCATCCACTAAACTTTCCTGTTTATTCTTGCTTCCAAAGCCGATTGTACCACAAAATCGTTAATAATTCGTTAACGCAAGTGGTAAAACCTAAAAATTGATTAAAAGTAAAATATCTTTGTTTTGTTACCGTCATGTAATGGTTTTGTAATAATTTGCTGTTAGCATCCTGTTCGTGCAGCATTTTTTACAAAATATTCTTCTTTATCAGGTAGATGCTCTATTTTTTGTGGCTATTTTCCTTTCGTTCTGCTGTTTTAAGCAAATATTACATTACAACTGGTGTAAATATGGTATAATATGCGTGCCCGTGCAGAGGTTTTGGGCGGTTAAATAAAATTTTAATAAAATGCTGGTCTTGTTAACCTTTTTTTAACTATTTTATGTTACAATAAGTTAAGAGAAAGGCATTAACAGGTTCATAAAACCAGCTGATATGAATCAACGTAGGAGAGAGAAATGGTAGTCGGAATTTCAGAGAAAGAATTTGTAAGGGAAGCCGTATCCGGCGGTGGCGGTGGCAAAATACCTTTTGATCCGCGCCTGATAGACGCTGCGATGGATGATCACAATTCCGGTAAATTTGGTAAAGGTGAATTAAAACTGTTGGTCGATGCTCTGCTTGAAGCTGAAAAATCCGGCAAGCCTGTAAAGCTTCCTGAAGGCTTTTCCCTGAATGATAAGGGCGGCTTCTCTTATACTGCTCCTAAGCAACAAACTGCACAAGCTCGTGAAGCAGGCGCTCATACAGATGAAGCACAAGGTGTAGAATCACAAAAAACTATCATCAACACAGCTAAAGGTTTTGGCTCGGCTACGCTTCTTGCAATAGCTGCTCCTATGCTTATTAAAAAATTTACAGGCAGTGAAGGTTTAGCTCTTACGGCTGGCGTTATTATAGGTGGTGCTTATGCAGGTGCTGCTGCAACCTCACTTGTTACCGGATTGGTGGGTAGGTCCGCAGAGTTTCTAGGTAAAAAGGCTGGCATAGAAGGTCTGGAAAAATTTGGCACTGCAACGCGTGAATTCTCAGGCGGCTTATGGTCTGATGTAAACGGTAAGGCTTCAGATCTGGTTGGCCGTGGTGTTGGCATGATAAAAGATAATGCAGCAAATCTGGCTGGTATCAGCATGGTATCCAGGTTGTTTGGTGGCAAAGGCAAAGCAGAAGCTGCTGCAGCCGGTCCGGCAAGATAGGCGGTTTAAGGTAAATGGATTTTGAGGATAAATTAAAGCAGATGGTATACGATAAAAGTGCATTAGTAGAATTTGTTAGCTGGCAGGATAATGCCGGTGAAGAGAACTACGCGTACCTGCTCATGGATGGCAAAGATTATCCTCAATACAAAAAAGCTGTAAGCTCCGGCACTCTTGTACTGGAAGACTGGGGCATGTTCCACAAAGGCAAGGGGCATCCTTCTCAGGCTGAAAAAGATGTCATCAAAAACTTTTTTGGTGAAGAAAACTTAAAAGTTAACATATAGGAAACAGGGGTTAATTATATGGCGATTTTACCATTGATAGGACCGGCTTTGGCTAAGATGGGTACGGCGATAGGCCTTGTGGGCTCTAACGCTATCCGCAGGCAGTTCGCTCTTTCAGAAGACTCTATGAGCCTTCTGCTTGGCGCTGCTCAAAGCTACCATACATGGTTCAATCTTATAAAAAGCGTACCAGAGACATATGCTGAATCTGGCGTTATATCTATCGTGCCTGATGGTAGTGGTCTTGATGAGATGTCTAAAAGAACAAATCCCATCAACCTTATCAGTCTTAACATGAATAGGGTTAACGCTTATAGAGACGCTATACACCCTATACTTAACGAAAATAATAAAGATGCGCTGAGAGATTTTGAAAAGGAGAAAGGTAATCCTAACTGGGCAAGCCAGCCTGATTTCAGATTTGACCATAAAAAGCTGCACAACAACGGTGAATATCTAAAAGTGTTCAAATCTGCCGGTCATAAATGTCAGGCAGACTTCCTTAATCTAAACGGCTTGGATAGATACGGCATATCTTCTACGGAAGACCTTGTGCGTCAGGTTCCTAACGATGCTGAGATAACAGGCCATGATACTATAGTAAGCCAGCTTGGTAACCACGAGCTTGCAGGTGCAATACTTAACACTTACCAGATAGCATCTCAAACGGCTCTTAACGGTATCATATCGGGTGCATGTAAAGCGCTTGGTATAGAATCCAAGTTCAACGAACTTGCTTCCGTTATAGATTTTTATGAGCCTATGACGCAGCAGCCGGGTGATATATACCGAATCCTGAATAATGATGCTATGACAGGCGGCGGAATCAGTGAAAAAGATATGGGTAAGCTGAAGAAGTTCTTCTCTAGCAAAACCCTCGACGCAGAAAAATATTCCAAGCTGAGTGATAGCCAGAAAGGCATTATTACCATGCTTACCACAGATAAAATAGGCCCTATGCAAACAGCATTTGGTCTTGCGGTTAACTCTCTGCATCCGGGCGTAGAATCTATCATGCTCAGAACAATGATGACGCGTGCCGCAATGTTCATGCAACTGTTCGAAAAATTTGGTGAATATGCGATAAATAATTTTGATGATAAAGATGCGCTTACTTCAATAGCTAAGCCTATTAACTTTACTTCAAGTGAAACTCCTAGTCACCAAATGTACACATTGAAGGAATACTTCAAGGAAGTGCACGGTATAGAAAATAAATCGGAGCTTACCAAAGCAGCGCTGTCAGAATACTATATTCATTCTAGCACCGGTAGACTAAACGATATGGCTCTTGCCCGTGCATTTGATGGTATAGGTGCTTATCCGAGAGAGCTGCTTCAATTCTGGATAAAAGCGCGTGTAGATATTAATAATAAAGATATAGTAAATCTACCGGATGGTGACTGGAAAGATGAAAAGGGCTGGAAAGCAGGTCAACCTGCTAATCAGAAGTCAGATCTTCCTCAGTTCGAACTAGCCAGGAACGGCCACGGTCTATGGGGTATGATGTCAATAACATCCTATCTGAAAAAAGATACCACCACTACTATGGTGGCGCAAATGGTAGCAGGTGGCGTTAAAGAGCCTCTTTCTAGCGTTTTCCGTGGTGCCGGTATAGATGTCGATAAAATACATCCTTCCCTGCTGGTAGAGAACAATCACAATCAGAATCCACTTGCTGTTCCTTTGAATAAACATTTTGAGCTAGATAAGCTGGATGTAAAAAAGGCAATGCTCAAGGTAAGTGAAAATGTTGCATCTAAGCCTATTGCAGAGGGCACTTCAAAAACTATTGATGCACTTATGGATAGAATAGGTCTCGGCAACTGGATGCATCAAAGTAGCGGTGCCGCTGGCGGTGGTAGGGCGGGCCTTATAAGTTCTGCTGCAAACTTTGTTGGAAAAACAATA
>JAMHZE010000062.1:0-12208 GCA_035909535.1 Rickettsiales bacterium
CTTGCCCACTAAAGCTACAGGCTTGGATTTTTTATCGGACGATCCGTAATATTCCATCACCACCATGTGAGGTTCTTTACCAGAACCCATACCAACGCCGATAAGAGCGCCCATGCCGAGCTTTTCCATATCCTTGCGGTTAAGTATGGTAACTTTTACGCCAAGCGGTTTAAGCTCATCGCGGATACGTTCTGCGTATGATTTAGGGTAGATAACGTTAGGCGGCTCGGTAACCACATCACGCGCGAGGAATACGCCCGAGGCTATTTCCGCCAGTTTTTTGAACTTTGAAGCAGCTTCCTTATCGGAAGTTGTGTTGATGGTAAGCTTTTTAAGCTGAGGCTTATCTTCCTCTTTCTTCTTCGTGAAGTATTTCAGGAAAGTATATGAACGCAGCTTGGCACCATATGCTATATTGGCACTTGCTGCACCTTCTGCAAAACCGCAGACGCTTTCTTCTACTACTATTGAGGCTTCCCTTACCTTCATAGAAACGAGAGCCGCCTGAATATCGCCACCGAGATCACGCAGGTAGCGTTCCGGCTGCTTAGGTGATTCATCACCCGTACCGGCAAGAACCACGCGCGCAGGGGAATCTGAGGAGAGCATAACGGAAACAAAGCTGTTACGTTTGCCTTCAAACCTGCCTTCAGCTATTGCCTTTGTTATAAGGCCGCCTGATTCCTTATCGAGGCGCTTTAGCGTTGCGGAAAGCTTCTTTTTCTCCGAAACAAGGAAAACAGCCGCTCTTGAAAGATTTTTAAGACCAGAAAAATTAATATCCATTGTGGCACTCCTTTGGTATATATTTTTCAGATATAATACTAATATTGAAATTTAAAAGGCCGTTATTATATAACCAGCCTTCCACCCAAACAAAATTTTTGCTGTATGACAAACAACACATATAAATTTGCCGCCGAGACCGAAAAACTGTTCCAGCTGGTTGTGCATTCCCTTTACGAGAATAAGGATATTTTCCTGCGCGAGCTTATCTCTAACGCATCGGATGCCTGCGACAAGTTGCGCTACGAGGCCATTAGCAAGCCGGAGCTGCAAGGTAGTGACGCGCTTAAGATCACCGTTTCTATCGATAAAAAGGCCAGGCTGCTGAAGATAAGCGATAACGGCATAGGCATGGACAAGCAGGCGCTGATTGAGAATTTGGGTACTATAGCGCGCAGCGGCACGCAAAGATTTGTAGAGAAACTTACCGGCGATTCCAAGAAGGACAGCCAGCTTATCGGCCAGTTTGGCGTTGGCTTCTATTCCGGATTTATGGTGGCGGATAACGTGAATGTTATATCTACCGCAGCAGGCAGTGATAAAACCTGTGTGTGGAACAGCACCGGCAATGGCAGTTTTACCGTAGATGAGGTTGGCTTTTCAGCGCCGCGTGGCACTACCGTTACCCTGCATATGAAAGAAGGCGAAGATGCTTATCTGGATGCATTCCGTATAAAGAATATCATCGAAAGCTATTCCAGCCATGTGGCGTTCCCTGTTGTGTTTGTTGAAGAAGACGGCAAGGAAAGCGTAATAAATGACGGCAAGGCAATATGGCTGAAAGATAAGAAAGAGATATCGGAAGAAGATTATAATGAATTTTATAAGAGCGTTGCGCATCTGGGTGATGACAAACCGTGGATGATATTACACAACAAAGCTGAAGGTATGGTGGAATACACCAACCTACTTTTTGTGCCGAACCGTAAGCCGTTTGACCTTTATCACCCTGATAGAATGACGCGCGTAAGGCTTTATATAAAGCGCGTGCTGATATCGGAGAAGCTGGAAGTTATACCACAATATCTGCGCTTTTTACGCGGCGTGGTAGATAGTGATGACCTGCCGCTGAACATAAGCCGCGAGACGGTGCAGAACAACGCGCAGGTACATAAGATAAAGACTTCTATCACCAAACGCGTGCTGAAGGAGCTGGCTAAAAAAGCCGAGAAGGAACGTGATGACTTCATGAAGTTCTGGAATGATTTTGGCCCTGTGCTGAAGGAAGGCCTGTGCGATGGCATGGAACCTCGTGACGAGATACTGGAAGCATGCCTGTTCGCTATCAGCGGTGATGATAAGCTTTACTCGCTGAAAGAGATAAAGGAACGCATGAAGGAAGGCCAGCGTTCTATATATTACATAACCGCAGAAGACAGAAACACCGCCCTTGCCAGCCCACAGATAGAAGGCTTTGTAGCGCGCGGATATGATGTGATTACGCTGACCGATTCTGTCGATGATTTCTGGGTGAACGTAGTGCATGAATATCAGGGTGTACCTTTTAGATCTGTTACCAAAGCAGGTGATGACCTTGAGGCTACAGAAGAAACAAAAGAGGAAAAACCTGAAGAGAAAGAAACAGAAAAAGATAACAAGGCCGATAAACTTATAACCCTGATAAAGGAAACACTGGGCGGCAGGATAGCAGATGCACGCACCACCCAAAGGCTTTCAGAAAGCCCGGTTTGCATTACCGTACCTGAACATGGAATGGAGATAAGGCTGGAACGCTTTATGGTGGAGAACAAGCAGATACCGGGAGCAGCAGCGCGGATATTCGAGATAAACCCGAACCACGCCATAATAAAGAAGCTGAATGATGATGTGGCAGCGGAGCGCAACCTTGATAAGGTGCGCGATACGATATCGCTGTTGTTTGATCAGGCCAATATTGTTGAAGGCGAGCCGGTGCCGGATATACGCGCGTTCATGCAGAAGCTGAACAGGCTGATAGAGAAAGATATCGCCGCATAAAAAAGGGCCGGAGAACCGACCCTTTTCCAACTAAAGGTATTAAGTATTATTTTCTTACGGCCTTAAGCTTAGGCGTTCCCTCTGTAGAGGCGGCCTGTGCATTGGCATCCACCCATGAGATATTACCATCAAGGCGCCTGTAAACCACGTTGAAGTTGCCCGTTTTTTTGTTAACGAACATCAGTGCCGGAAGATTTGCAAGATTCATTCTCATCACGGCATCTGCCACGGTAAGGGTTTCTATCGCGGTCTGCTTCTCTGCGATTATCACCGAATTATCTTCCGCTACGCTTTCTTCATGGTCCTGACCATCATCTGCGATAACGTATTTTGTGGCCGCAAATGCCGCAGCTGTGGTTTCACCCACACTGGTTTTATGGTGATTCTTAATGCGTCGCTTGTAACGGCGAAGCTGCTTTTCCATTCTATCTACAGCGCGGTCAAAGCTTGCATATATGCTATCTTCCTTCGCCTGAGATTTATAGTAAAGCTGGTTGCTTACACCTTCATTCACTACGATATCGGTAACGAAAAGGTGAGCTTCTTTAGAAAATGTTATGTGCGCAGATATGGCCTGCTCAAAATATTTCTTTATCGATGTTTCAATATTATCTTTTGCATATTCCTGCAGCGCTGCGCCGACTTTCATCTGCTTACCGGAAATGGTTATCTTCATACTATCTACCTACTTTTTGGATTTTACTTTAGAACATTAGGTAATATTAATGCTTATTGAGTAAAAATTCAATAAACAAGCCAACTATTTTTAAAGAAATATTTCTTTGGCATAACCACCTTGAGTTTACGCTATCATGTTCGAATTTTAGATAATTTTGAACCGAAAGTGCTTAAAAGCCACAAGATTTCTGGTTATTTATTAACGATTTTAATTTATTATGGACAATTAACTATATTGATGTAATTATAAACCTGCGGTTGTATTTTGTACCACTTTATATCAGGTTGCCATGAACTATCATATTCTTGTAGTAGATAACGATCCATTCCAGTGCAAGACAATAAAACTTGCCATAGAAAAACTGCTCCGTTTTGAGGTAACCACTACAACCAGTGGGCGTGAAGCCGCAGAAATTCTTCTTTCCCCTGCCGGGAATGCCATAGACCTTGTTATACTCGACCTTTCCATGCCCGATATGGATGGTATGGATGTACTTGATAAGGTGTGCCCGCAACGGCCTGACCTGCCAGTGATAATAAATACTGCTTACGGTGATGTTAAGAAAGCCGTGGAAGCGCTTCAGAAGGGCGCGGTGGATTTTATCGAGAAAAAGGACGGCCCTGAAAGGCTGAAAGTTTCCATAGAGAACGTAAGACTGATGGCGAATTTACGTAAGGAAGTTAACAAGCTTGCCGGATTTGCCAATAACGTGTTCGACTTCAGCGATATAATAGGGCACAGCTCTGCGCTTAACCGCGCGATCAATGCAGCGAAGAAGGGCGCTAATTCTGCGATTCCGATATTATTACAGGGCGAAAGCGGCGTCGGTAAAGAGCTTTTTGCACGAGCCATACACCATAACAGCCCGCGCGCAGAAAAACCGTTCATATCGCTAAATTGCGGCGCTATACCGACCAATCTGGCAGAAAGCGTTCTGTTCGGCCATGAGAAAGGTTCTTTCACCGGGGCGATAGAGAAAACCCTAGGCAGGTTCCGTGAAGCAAATGGCGGCACACTGTTTCTTGACGAAGTGGGTGAACTGCCACCAGAGATACAAGTGAAACTTTTACGCGCATTACAGAATCTTGAGATAGAACCGGTTGGCGCAGGCAGGCCGGTAGATGTAAATGTACGTATAATTTCCGCTACGAACAAAAACCTTGAGAAGGCAGTTGCAGAAGGCAGGTTCCGCGAAGATCTTTTCTACAGGCTTAATGTGTTTCACATTGAAGTGCCGCCATTACGACAAAGGCGTGAAGATGTTGGCGTTCTGGTGAACCATTTCATCCGCAGAATATGCATGAAAGAGAAAAAGAAGATAATGGATGTTGATGACAGTTTGTTAAAGATACTGACAGAATATTCATGGCCGGGCAATATACGACAGCTTGAAAATGCCGTTTATCGAGCAGTGGTGCTGTGCAGCGGAGACCGCCTGACCATGCATGATTTTGATAATATACTGGCAGCGATAAGCGCGAACAGACCGGAAGATGTTTATGCGCCGGATAATGTTGGCTATTCCAGCAATAGCGAGCCGAGGTTTAAAACCATTGCGCAGCATGAGCGCGACATAATACAGAAGGCGCTGGATTATTATAATTATAATATATCGAAAGTTTCCAAGGTGCTTGAGATAGGACGCTCCACTCTCTACCGCAAAATGAAGGAATATAATATTGAGATGCGCGGCAGCGTGGAAGACATTGAAGAGTTCAAGAAAACCAGAAATGGTTAATTTTAGGCTGCTATCATTAAACCATCGTTAACAGAGTTTATATCGGCACGAATAAGCGCGCCCTGCTGATGGTCACCTGAAATTTTTACCGGAACAAAATGCTCGCTACGGCCAATACCGCCCTTCTCCACTAGAATATTCTCTGTTTTACCGATACGGGTATGCATGAATTTTTCTAACTCTTTCTCACAGGCTTGGCGTAAGGCCGCAGCCCTTTGCTTACGTACAGGCACCGGAACCTGTTTTGAAGCAGGTATTTTTGCCGCAGGCGTACCTTCACGCTCGGAGTAAGGGAAAATATGGCCGTGGATTATGCCAATATCGCTGATTATCTTCAGCGAGTTATTGAACATCTCATCAGTTTCAGTCGGAAAACCAGCGATTATATCCGCACCGAATATTACATCCTCGCGCAGCTTGCGAACCTTCTCCGCGAAGTTGAGAATATCAGCACGGCTGTGGCGGCGCTTCATGCGCTTTAATATCATATCATCACCGCTTTGCAGGCTAAGGTGAAAATGCGGCATAAAACGCGGCTCGTTCTCTACCAGCCAGAATATATCATCATCCATCTCGGCGACATCTACGGAAGAAAGGCGCAGGCGCTCTATTTGCGGATTGAGGTTAAGCAGGCGGCGAACCATCTGCCCAAGGCGCGGAGCGCCAGGAAGATCCAGACCGTAATCGGTTATATCTACACCTGTGAGAACGACCTCGCGGTAGCCCTGCTGCGTGAGCAATTCAGCCTGACGGACTATTTCCCCAACCGTAACGGAACGCGAATTACCGCGACCATACGGAATGATACAGAAAGTGCAGCGATGGTTGCAGCCGTTCTGCACCTGCATGAAAGCACGGGTCTTATCTTCCATCGAGGTGATAAGATGCGAAGCGGTTTCGGTAATGGACATGATGTCGTTAACCATCACCTTTTCGGTTTGAGGCAAAGCAAGTGAGGTGAAGGTTTCAGCCTTCATCTTTTCCTCGTTGCCTATTACACTGTGAACGCCTACTATTGCACTATAGCTTGCAGAGTTAACCTGTGCACCGCAGCCCGTTACTATCACTCGGCTGTTCGGGTTGTTGCGGATGTATTTGCGGATAGCCTGACGCGCCTGGCGCTCTGCCTCTTTGGTAACAGCGCAGGTGTTGAACACAACAGCGTTGTTCAGGCCGGCCTTTTCCATGTTGGATTTTATGACCTCTGATTCATAGGCGTTGAGCCTGCAACCGAATGTGATAACTTCTGTCATTAAGTAAATTATTGTTTTAATTTTAGATTCTGCGCTTTATATAACTTATAACGCATAAAAACACAATCGAAAATGAAGACACTTAAATGGCCCGATAGCCGCAATGCAGGCGTTATAAAACCCGGGCTTGAACGGGTTTATGCCGCGCTGGAAGTACTTGGAAATCCTCAGCTTTTACTGCCGCCTGTAGTGCATGTTGCCGGCACTAACGGCAAGGGTTCTACCATTGCGTTCCTGCGCGCAATTCTGGAAGCAGCGGGAAAGAAATGCCATGTATATACTTCACCGCATCTGGTGGAATTTAATGAACGAATTGTTGTAGCCGGTGAGCAGATAAGCGATGAGATGCTGGAAGAGGTTCTGGAAGAGACCAGAAAGAAATGCGACAGCATGGGACTGACATTTTTTGAGGCAACAACAGTTGCAGCCTTTGTTGCCTTTGCAAAAGTGAAGGCAGATTTTGTTCTGCTGGAAACTGGGTTGGGCGGCAGACTTGATGCAACCAATGTAATAGAAAGGCCTGCGGTTACCATTATTACCCCGATAGCGATGGACCATATGGAGTTTTTAGGGGAAAGCATAGAACAGATAGCTTTTGAGAAAGCCGGAATAATGAAGAAAGGCGTGAGTTGTGTAGCCGCGCAGCAGAAGCAAGAAGTTATGGAGGTGCTAAAAACAGCAGCGGCTGAGAAAGGCGCGATGCTGGTAGAGGCTGGCGACGGTGGGGATCTACCCCACCCCGCCTTGCACGGCAAGCATCAATATATAAATGCAGTGGCGGCAGCGGCAGCAGCGAAGATACTAGGTATTAGTAATGAATATATTAGAAAGGGTATAGGCACTGCAAAATGGCACGCAAGAATGCAGAAGTTAAGTGAAGGTTTGTACCTTGATGGCGGGCATAACGTTGCAGCCGCAGAAATTATACGCGATGTAATGCTGGAAGAAAAACAACGCGTGGGCGGGAGTAATATTGCGATACTCGGAATGATGAGAAGGAAAGATATTGCCGGATTTTTAACCACATTACAGCCTGCGATCGATGCCGTGTATGCCGTAAGTATTGAAGGCGAGGATTGCTACAGCGCGCAGGAAATTGCAGCTGAGTGTGGAAAGCTTGGCGTTGATTGTAAGGCTTTTAGCAATGCGCAGGAAGCTCTGAATGCACCGAGGCCAAAAGGAAGTACGGTTATATGCGGATCGCTTTATCTGGCGGGTGAAGTGCTGGAATTATAGCTCCGCCGCGAGCTGGCTGTATTGTTCCAGAGTAAGGTTCTCTGCGCGCAGGTTAGGATCAAGCGCGAGTTTTGTTAGCACATCTTCTACCCTATCTCCAAACGCGGCCTTTAAAGAATTACGTATTGATTTACGGCGCTGCGAGAAAGCGCTGCGGGTTACAATTTCCACTTTTTTTACATCTGCACCGAAAAGCGGTTGCTTGTGCGGAATGAGAGTGACCACCGAAGAATATACTTTTGGCGGCGGTATGAAAACTGTTGGCGGCACATCAAATTCTATATGACATTTGCAGAGCAGCTGACATACTATCGAAAGCCTGCCATAATCTTTACTGCCTGGGGCAGCGCAGATCCTTTCTGCCACTTCACGCTGGAACATTAATGTTAGAGATTCAAACATATCTGCGTTTTCCAGCCAGCCGAGAAGAAGTTCTGTGCCGACATTATATGGCAGGTTGGCGATAACCTTAAGAGGTGCAGAATATTGTGCGCTTATTGCACGGTAATCTACCTCTAACGCATCTGCCTGCATTATCTCGAAAATATCACCTGCGGCATTTTGCAGAGAGGTGAGAAGCGGCAGCGCAGTTCTATCTTTCTCTACCGCTATGAGTTTTAATGGCTGCGCGAGCAGTATCGGGCGGGAAAGAGAGCCTGCGCCGGGCCCAACCTCTATTACTACGCAGCCCTTAAGATCACCCGCGTGGCGAACGATGCGCGAAGTGACGTTGAGATCAAAAATAAAGTTTTGACCCATAGACCTTTTAGTAGCAAAGCGATGTTCGCGAAGGGTTTCTGCTATAGGTGGGAGAGCGTGGATATTTGCTGTTATATCACTCATTACTGCGCCTTTTTTTGCCTTGTATTCACCGGAAATCCGCTTTGCTTTTTTGTGCGGCTGTTTGTACTTTTCTTTTTCATCTTGTCTATATCTGTTTCTGCCCCGCCCCATATGTTACGCAGAAATCCAGGTGTAAGGGCTGAAAGAGGATTGACGCTGACATCTACCTCCGGATATTTTCCTTTCACGGAATAGCTGGTGGCTATAAGCCCCTCGCCTTCCTTGCCCTTGAATATTTTACCGATAAGAGGAACATCTCCCAGCAGCGTATTTACCTGATAAGAAGGCGTTACAGCACCGGAAAGTTCTACCGTTGAGTTGTTGAGGTTAACATTACCCTGAGTGGTAAACCCAAGCGAATTACCATAGGACCGCAGATCTGTTATGGAAACATAACCATCCTGAAAGGCGAAGTTACCCTTAAGCTTTTTCATCGGAATGCCTTCTCCGGAAAGGAGCGTCATAAGACCGGTGAATGAAGCAAGCGAGAATATCTTCGTGAGTATCGGCGCTTTTTTAAGCGCAAAATCATTCATCTGGATTATACCTCTGGTGCCGTTATCCGAACCGCCTTCTATATGAAGTGAGCCGCCCTGCACGTTAGAAAGAAGGCCGAGCGACTGGAATAGCTGGCCGGCATTATCTGAGGTAGCCTTAAATGTTTTTGGGCCGGAAAGAGAATCTTTTTTGACCGGTGAATAATGCGCAGAAACATTACCCTGCGGCATAGTAGCGTTAAGTTTACCCTGATAGCATTCATCATAGCCGCAGCGCATAGAAGCATTGACCTTGCTGAACCTGATGCCGCTGGACATAATAAGACTATCTACCGCCATATCAAAAACCACAGCGCTTTCACCCGTTGCAGTATCGTGGAAGGAATCCAGCAAGCGCGAGGCATTGAAAGCACTGCCATTGACCTTGATCACGTAAGAGGTTTTTTTACCCTGATGGCTGCGGTTGAAATATACTTCTGCATCATTACCGCCGACAGCCAGCTTGCTGAAGTAGAGTTCGTCTGCCACGCTGTTGTTAAGTGATATTATCATGTTACCGCTGGAAATATTTTTGCCTGATACAAGCTGAAGTTCGCTTATCTCCACCGCTTTTTCCGGTATGTAACGGCCACCAAAAGAAGTAGAAGCAAATATGCCTGTAGGCTTATTCCAGCCAAGTTGCGGAACATCTACCACAGAATCTATCGTATCTATTTTACCGGTAAAGTAGTTCTCTGCACCTTCGCTTTTATACTCAAATTCCAGCTCTACCAGACCATTTACATATTTAGCAATGCCCGGCACAAGGCCATCTAATACACTTGCCTGAACCTCGCTGACCATATTAAAACCGAGGTGGTTCTCTTTATCGAAGCCGACAAATATCTTCACACGGGAAGGAGAACCGTTGAGGTCCGCCTCGCCTTCCATATGCAGGCCTTCGCCATCTACACGCATATCCATGTTGTGCGAGGTGAGCTCCACTCCTTTTACCGCATCTTTTATCACCACATTGGTAAGATACGCTTCTATATCCATGTCCAGAACATCGGGGTCGAAGCCATCGTTTATGTTATCTTTGTAATAGAACTTGATGCCGGAATCTGAGCGTATATCACGCGTGTTGTAGAAGAATTCCTTATCGCGGCCTTTAAGTATGCTGCTTAGTAATGGACGCAGGCTTACTATCTCTCCCACCGCCTCACCTCTCATTTCGAGTATGGTCTTTTCATTATTGATGCCGGAGATATCTATATTGGTAGGGCGGAATTCCAGCTTACCGATGAAACCCTTTTTAAGCTGCACACGAACGTTATCCCCGTCATAATAGAAATGCCCTTCTGCCCTTTCCACTACCGGAAAATCTTCATTATATATTATATCTGTGTTCACTATATCGCCGCTGATGGCAAAGTTCTCGGATGCGACCTCGGTGAAATCTGCATCGGAGAATTGAAAATCGAAACTTATGGCAACGTTGTTGAACGTACCTTTTGAATAGTTCTTCAGAACATCATCCCGTACACCTGCGCCGTATTTTTCAGGCCATAGCTGCGGCAGCTTTTTCATATCCACATCTTTAAGCGCTACTTCTGCACGTACACGCGGTGTAATTGCGTTCTGCTCGTTACGGATAAGATCGAGCACGCCGGTGAAATCTATTTTTGTGCCGGAGATATCCTCACGCTCGTATTCTATGGCGCTTTCCAGCGAGATGGAAGTAGCATTGCCATCTTTATCGAGCACTATGGAAGATGTTCCGTTAAGTACAGGCTGCAATTCATTGAACCACTCAAAACCCTTTGCCATGCCTGAAATGACCTTGGAAGAAAGGTTATGATACTCGGCCTTGAGCATCATCTTATCATCGCCCAGCCTTCTGGCATTAATTGTAACTTCCGAATCGCGCCCGAAAAGATGAGTGCTGATATAGGTGCTTAGATAAGTGGTATCCTGCAGGCGGTAGAATTTCAGCTCGGCCTCATTCACCTTCCATGTTTCGTACTTATTCTCGCGGTTAAAGCTGAAACTTACATTCTCCATTAATATGTTCTCGGCGGGAATGGCGTTGCGCTCCACCGCTACATTATCGAACAGGCCGTATATGGTAGCAGTGTAGATGTCGAAGAAATCCTTCGATGCGGTCTTGCCGAAATCATGCGCGCTTACATTACCGGCTATCACAAAACTTGGGTTTGTAAGGCCTATCTTGCGGAATTTTATTCTCCCGAAGAGAAGCTCGGAAAGCTTAAGGCGCAGATTTACCTTAGGTACTGAAGCGTTAATATTATCGTTGAACCTGATATAGGTATTTTTTAGTTCGATGCCGAAACCTTCTGAGAAGCTTACGAATTCTACTTCTGCCGAGCCGATGAATACCTGCGAGCCCGATGCAACGCTTTCAAAGGCGGATTCTATCTCGGAAACGAAACGCGGCGGCACCTGCTTTTTGCCACCATATGCCCATAAAAGCACAAGGCCCCCGAACACGAAGACCGAGAGCACGGAATAGAACACCAGCCTGCCGAATATCTGTAAGAAAAGGTTCACTAAACAGCTATGATTTGCTTTTAAATTCGCCTCATTCTATTGTAAAAAATACGCTACACAAGGAAAGTATTAAATGGCTGACGGCGATGATAATCTGGAGAAGACGGAAGAACCCACTTCCCGGCGAATAGAAGAGGCCGCAAAAAAGGGACAGGTTGCCTTCTCCCGCGAGGTGACCAGCTTTCTGCTGTTTGTTAGCTTTGCCATATTTGTAACCTGGCTGCTGCCTGTAATGGGCAAAAAAGCGATGGCCTTCATGCAGCGCTTCATTGTTTCTCCGCATGATATAATGATAAACTACGAGAATTTTGACGAGCTGTTCGGCTACCTTCTAACAGATTCCCTGTTCATATTCATGCCGCCTATACTGGCCACCGTGTTTGCCGTACTGGTTGCAAGCCTGATACAGAATGGCATTGTATACTCTGTTGAGCCGATGATGCCGAAACTGGAGAAGATATCACCCATTAAAGGCTTAAAGCGTATATTCTCTATGCGCTCGGTGGTGGAGTTCCTAAAAGGTCTGCTGAAGATAGGCATAATAGGCTTTGTTACCTACCTGATATTCAAAACCCATGCGCGCGAAATTATAGCCACGGTAGAAGTAAGCCTGAACGGCATAATGGATATATTCTCGTATCTGGCATTC
>JAMHZE010000063.1:0-7962 GCA_035909535.1 Rickettsiales bacterium
CCAACACCCAGGCGGTCATATCTCTGCGTGCAGAATCCACTTCCGAAGCTGGGTTAAAAACTATAAAAAGCACTATTTCTCAACTGGTTGCCGTGTATGGCATTGGCCCGCTCAATTAGAGGCAAAGAAAATCTTTAAGATACAATACTATGTAATATAAATAATATTTGACAACGACTCGCGTTCTGGTAGATAATGCATCAAGATCAGCAAATCAGGCCGTATCAGGCAAATTTCCAGATCCATCAAAATCTTGAATTCAACCGAATCGATTTTTAATCCCAACTTAATCTTAACAATCTCAATAATCCCCCAAATCTATGAACGAAGAAAACAAAACCCTCAGAATAAAACCGCGCAGCAACCGAGATGACAGGCCTGCAAGGAACAACAGGGATGATAACGGCAACGGCCAGCCAGTAGATGGCGCTGAACTTGCCGGTAAAGTAACCAAAGAAATTCCACCGCATCTTGCTGGTGCAACCGCAGAACTCACTGGCGCAACCGCTGATTTCGTTCCACCGCAGGAAGATGAAGATTCATCTTACGATGCAAACACTCGTGAGAACAAGCCTGTGCTTATGGTTCGCGATCTACGCCTGAAACAGGCAGAAGAACTTGTAGAACTTGCTAAAGAAGCGGGAATAGAAGGCTCTAACTTCATGTTGAAGCAGGAACTTATATTCAACATCGTAAAAGTAATGTCCGAGGCAAATCAGGGCATCATCATATTCGATGGCGTGCTTGAAATTATGCCTGATGGCTTCGGTTTCCTGCGCAGCAAAGAATATAACTACCGCGCCGGTCCGGATGATGTTTACATCTCTCCTAACCAGATAAAGCGTTTCTCACTCCGCACGGGTGATACGATTGAAGGCGAGGTTCGCCCTCCAAAAGCACGTGAAAGATATTTCGCGCTAACTCACATATCTAAAGTTAACGGCGAAGAACTCAACAACCGTTCCCGAAAAACAAACTTTGATAACCTTACTCCGCTATACCCAGATTCAAAACTGAAAATGGAACTTAAGGATGTTAAGGATAAATCAAACATCTCTGCGCGTGTGATAGATCTTATCGCGCCGCTTGGTAAGGGCCAGCGTGCACTTATCGTAGCTCCTCCGCGTACAGGTAAAACGGTGCTCATGCAAACCATCGCAAAAGCGATAGAGCAGAACCATCCGGAAGTAGAACTCATTGTTCTTCTGATAGATGAACGCCCTGAAGAGGTGACAGATTTCCGCCGTTCTGTGAAGGGTGAAGTAGTTTCATCTACGTTTGATGAACCTGCAAGCCGTCACGTTCAGGTGGCCGAGATAATCATAGAAAAAGCACGCCGCTTAGTAGAACAGGGCAGGGATGTCGTTATCCTTCTCGATTCTATTACGCGTCTTGCGCGTGCTTATAACACTGTAGTTCCTTCTTCCGGTAAAGTACTTACCGGCGGTGTCGATGCCAACGCCCTGCAACGCCCTAAGCGTTTCTTCGGTGCTGCGCGTAACATCGAGCACGGTGGTTCACTCACAATCATCTCTACAGCGCTGGTAGAAACCGGCTCTCGTATGGATGAGGTGATCTTCGAGGAATTCAAAGGTACAGGTAACTCCGAGATCGTGCTAGACCGTAAACTGGCTGATAAGCGTGTATTCCCTGCTATAGATATTCTTCGCTCAGGCACTCGTCACGAGGAAGCTCTATACGATGAAGGCAATATGCAGAAGATATGGATACTGCGTAAAATAATATCGCCAATGGGCGCGCAAGATGCTATGGAATTCCTGCAGGATAAAGTGAAAGAAAGCAAAACGAATGATGATTTCTTCACTAACATGAATGCAGGCGGTCGTAGCGGCGGTGTTGTGGTTGAACGCACCGGCGGTACATCCGGCAAAAAATCCAGCAGCAACGATTAGTATTTAAATATATATGTCGCTCACTAATAAAGATGTTAAAAAAATAGCCAAGCTTGCCCGCGTGGAGATCACCGCGCAGGAGGAAGAAAAATTCCTCACGCAGCTCAACAGCATCTTCAGCTGGATAGACCAGTTGCAGGAAGTTAATGTTGATAACGTGCCGGAAATGGCAGGTGTAGGCGGTTACACGCTCCGCACCCGTGAAAAGGATGAAGTTACAGATGGCAACATCCGTGATGCCGTTCTTGCCAACGCTCCAAAGGGTCAGTTCGGCTGTTTCGTAGTTCCAAAAGTGGTAGATGCCGGTTAATATGTCTTTACGCAAACTTACAATAGAACAGGCTAAAGAAGGTCTGAAAGCCAAAAAATTCTCAGCGGTAGAGCTCGCAAAAAGCTATATCGATGCCGCGCAGAATTCCAAATCAAATTCTTTCATTACGCTCACGCCGGAAATCGCCCTTAAACAGGCGGAAGAATCCGACAAGCGCATCGCTAGCGGCAATATGGGTCTGGTGGAAGGCGTTCCGATAGCCATGAAAGACCTGTACTGTACAAAAGGCGCGCGCACTACAGCGGCTTCAAAAATACTCAACAACTTCGTACCTCAGTACGAATCATTCGTTTCCAACAACCTGTTCACTCAGGGTGCGGTAATGGTGGGTAAGGCCAATCTCGATGAATTTGCGATGGGCTCGGCCAATATCACTTCGCATTTCGGTAACGTATTAAATCCGTGGAAAGATAAGAACAACGCTGACAAAAAACTCGTTCCGGGTGGTTCATCGGGTGGTTCTGCCGCAGCCGTTGCAGAAGATATCTCTATCGCTTCCACAGGTACAGATACAGGCGGCTCAATCCGCCAGCCCGCGGCTTTCTGCGGTATCACCGGCATCAAGCCAACTTATGGCCGTTGCTCACGCTGGGGCGTTATCGCTTTCGCCAGCTCGCTAGACCAGGCAGGTCCATTCGCCAAAACGGTAAAAGATTCCGCACTTATGCTGCAAAGCATGGTGGGCTATGATAAGAACGATTCCACTTCCGTTAACAAGCCTGTGCCTAACTGGTATGGCAGCATAAACGGCAGCCTTAAGGGCAAAAAAATAGGTATCCCTAAAGAATATAATGTAGATGGCGTTCCGGCTGAAATTACTGCTATCTGGCAGAAGGGCGCGCAATGGCTTAAAGAGCAGGGCGCTGAGATAGTAGATATATCCCTGCCGCATACAAAATATGCTCTGCCTGTATATTACATCATCGCTCCGGCAGAATGCTCTTCCAACCTCGCGCGTTATGATGGCGTTCGCTATGGTCACCGCACCGAGCAGAAATACTCAACGCTGGATGAAATGTACGAAAAGACCCGCGCCGAAGGTTTTGGTGATGAGGTAAAGCGCCGTATAATGATAGGTACCTACGTTCTTTCTCACGGCTATTATGATGCCTATTATATCCGCGCTCAAAAGATCCGTACCCTTATCGCGCGCGATTTCGAGGAAGCTTTCAAGCAGGTTGATGCGATACTTACGCCAACCGCGCCAAGTTCTGCATTCGCAATCGGCGAAAATCAGGATGATCCTGTTAAAATGTACCTGAACGACGTGTTCACTATTCCAACCTCACTTGCTGGTCTGCCGGGTATTTCCGTACCTGCGGGGCTTGATAGCAACGGCCTTCCGCTTGGCCTACAGGTAATCGCAAATGCGTGGGATGAACAATCCTGCTTCGATGTTGCATTCGCGCTGGAACAGGCCGCTAACTTCAAGCGCCTTGAAAATATCTAACATCCAAAAACAAAATTCCCGGCAAAAGCCGGGAATCTGTCTTAAATAATATCCGTTTAAAATGCCTACTGGCTTTCAGCCATACGTTGCTGGTACAGCCTTGCAAAATCGATAGGATCAAGCAGAAGCGCAGGGAAGCCGCCATCGCGCGTCAGGTCAGAAATTATCCTGCGTGCATAAGGGAATAGCAGGTTAGGGCAGAATATAAGCAGCGCAGGCTGTAGCTCTTCCTGTGGCAGGTTCTGTAGTACGAACACGCCTGCAAAAGTTGTTTCGCAGATGAAAACAGTAGTGTCACCGCGAGTTGCAGTTGCGCCTATTTTCAGCTCAACCTCATAACCATCTTGGCCAAGCGCCTGTGCTTTTACATCCACAGAAACGCTGATGCTTGGTTTTTCTTCTGTAGGGCGCAGGCTTGCCGGAGCGCCTGGGTTTTCAAAGGATATATCCTTTACATATTGTGCTGCGATAGAAATTTGAGGGGCAACTTGTTTATTTTCGTTCTTCTGTTCTTTTGTCATGCTGATAATTCTGGTTGATAATTAGTATCATTGGTTTAATCATTCCCTGAATAAATAATGGCAAACCAATGTTTAGTAAAGTAAAGAATATTCTATCAGAATTCAAATTTCTGTATCTGAATAAAAAGATGTTCACCATACTGGCGCTTGGTTATGGCAGCGGTATACCGTTCACTCTCATATTCATCACATATACATTCAAGCTGGCAGAAGCAGGCGTTAACCTGCGAGATATCGGCCTGTTCGGCCTTGCAGGCTTGCCGTTTACCATCAAGTTCCTCTGGGCGCCGCTGGTAGATGGTTTAAAAATTCCGTTCCTTCATAAGCTCGGTCAGCGTAAAAGCTGGCTCATATTAAGCCAGCTGGCGGTAATGGCGATAATCTTCAAGTTCGCCTTCCTCGATCCCAACGCCCAGCTTATGAGCGTGGTTTACCTTGCCATACTGCTGGCATTTGCCTCCGCCACTTACGATATCGCCATAGATGCCATTCGCGTAGAGATGATAGAACTCGATAAACAGGGCGCAGCGGCAGGCTCATATATAATGGGTTACCGTATCGGTATGCTTGTTGCGGGCGGTGTTTCCCTTATAGTGGCAGATATCTATTCATGGTCAGCGGCATTCTTCGTAATAGGCGGTACGCTTATATTCTCCATCATCGCAACCCTGCTTGCTAAAGAGCCGCAAAAGCAGCTCGCAACGCATCAGGAAGGCAAAATCGGCTGGGGTGTATGGTTCAGCCATTACGTGGCGCAGCCTTTCGCGCAGTTTGTCAGCAAGCACCGCAACTGGGTGGTCATTCTGCTTTTTGCGGTATTCTACAAAATAGGAGATTCACTACTTTCTAAAATGATGCACCCGTTCTATCTCGATATGGGTTTCACGAAAACCGAAGTGGCTGAGATAACCAAATTCTACGGTTTTGTAATGACTGTTGTTGGCGGCATGATAGGCGGCTGGACCGTCTATAAAATCGGTATTATGCGCAGCCTTCTCATCTTCGGCGTGCTGCAAATGCTTTCAAACCTTGCCTTTGTGTGGCAGGCCAATGTCGGGCACGATACCAGCGTACTAACCGTGGTGATCACGCTCGAGAACATGACAGGTGCAATGGGCACTGCCGCATTCGTGGCCTTCTTCAGCTATCTGTGTGATGTTCGCTATACCGCCACGCAATACGCAATACTCACATCGTTCATGTCGCTTGGCCGCTGGATAACCAACGCGCCGGCAGGCTATATGGTAGATGCACAATACGGCCTTGGCCTTGCATGGAGCGAGTTCTTCTGGATAAGTACGCTCATAGCCATTCCGCCGCTCTTCCTTATTAAGCATTTGAAAATAAACGAAGTTCGTGGAGCTCGCTATAATACGCAAGATGACGATTAGCCCTTGCCTAGGCATAAGTTTTGGCCTATTTTATCCAGCGTATTTGTGCTATAATTGTAAGATTGAGAGAGCATATTCATATGTCGAAAACGCATTTGAAAGAAGTGAAGAAAGACACTAAATTCCCATATTCTAAGGAACTCATCCTTAAATTCTACCGCGACATGCTGCTTATACGCCGCTTCGAGGAAAAGACGGGCCAGCTTTACGGCATGGGCCTTATCGGCGGTTTCTGCCACCTTTATATCGGTCAGGAAGCCGTTGTTACCGGCATGCAGGAATGCATAAAAACCTCTACCGATCAGGTTATAACCACATATCGCGACCACGCACATATGCTTGCCTGCGGTACAGATCCAAAAGTTATTCTGGCAGAACTTCTCGGCCGCGAAACAGGTTGTTCGCGCGGTAAGGGCGGTTCAATGCATATGTTCGATCTGAAGAACCAGTTCTACGGTGGCCACGGTATCGTGGGTGCTTCCGTTCCAATTGGCGCTGGTCTTGCATTCGCAAATAAATATCGCGGCACAGATACTGTCTGCCTGTGCTACTTTGGTGATGGCGCAGCCAACCAGGGTCAGGTGTTCGAGGCTATGAACATGGCGGCTCTCTGGAAGCTTCCGGTAGCCTTCATCATCGAAAACAACCGCTATGCAATGGGTACATCAACCAGCCGTTCAACGTCTAACGATGAATACCATAAGCGTGGTGAGATATTCGGCATCCCTGGCATTCAGGTCAACGGGCAAGATGTCCTTGCCGTATATGAAGCCGGTAAAAAAGTGGTGGAGCATATGCGCGCAGGCAAGGGCCCGTATGTGATGGAGATGGAGACCTACCGTTACCGTGGCCACTCAATGTCCGACCCGGCCAAATACCGTACTAAAGAAGAAGTTGAAGAATATAAAGATAAGCACGACCCGATAGAGAACGTACGCAAAATAATCTCCGATCAGAATTTCGCATCGGAAGATGATCTCAAAAAAATAGAAGAAGGCATTAAAGCTATCGTTAACGAGGCGGTAGATTTCGCCAAAAACTCCCCGGAGCCAGATGCTAACGAACTCTTTACCGATATTTTAAGGTAAGTATTTCAGGGGGTTACAAATCATTCTTTGTGTTAACTATTTGTTAACCTATATCTGATATAATAAGCGCTTATGAGCGATGATCACGACATATACAACCATGTTGATAAGGCGAGCGTAATAATAACGCCTATAGTGCAGCTTGCTCCTGCGGTAGCAAAGGGCGTTACTGATGCGGTGAAGGTGCGAGTGCAGAAATTGCATGCTGACCCAGAAAATCTGGAGCCTAATAAAAACGGCCATACTATAGCGCAGAAATTTGAAGAAGGTGATGTGGCGATGGCGGTGCCTCCGGGCAAGGGATTTTCAGCCGATATGTACTTGATGGATTTTTATGACGGCCGCGTTAGGGATATATGTGCCAGAATGCATATGCATACCGGTGAGCGTTTTGTAACAATATATACCGGGCCTGAAACAGAGATAGTGATAGCTTCCATGAGTCGTATGACACTAAATGGTGCAGCTCCTGAAAGTCAGTATGAGAGTACGGTTCCGGGTTCTGAGGGCAAGGTTCAGAGCTTCAACTATCGTGTGCCGGAGAATAGTGTGGTGGCGGTGCAGATACCTACAATGGTGTCGCATTCATTTAATGCTATTGGGCCGAATGCAGTAATACTTTCAACGCATATCGAAGAGCTTGTAGAGTTGGATCGTGAGAAACTGGTGCAGCCGGATATGAACAAGCAAACCATATTCCTTCAGAATGTTAACCCAAACATGGTAGAATGCGGCATACCTGAGAATATACAGAAGCGTATTGAAAGTCTGGCAGCCGGAATGCTGATAGAGCAAAACGTGAAGGGCTTTCTTTCAGCCCACCAGATAGCAGAAAGGTTCGAAAAAGAGGGTGGCAAGGTAGATGCAAGGGTAATTAACTCTGCTATGGATGAAATGCATAGCAATGGCGTTAACGGCATAATAAAAGCAAGGCCTTCAACCAATATAGCCAGCCTGTTTGCGCATGAATCTTGTCTTGGCGATATCAAGAACCATATAAGCTAGAGCTTCTTCAGCAAATTTCCGCACGTATCTTCCAGCAGGTCCAGCACCTTCTCAAATCCTGCATCGCCTTCGTAATACGGGTCTGGCACTTCGTTGCTGCCGTGATTTATGCGCTTAAGCAGGGCAGGGTCGGCATATTGCAGCATCATGTGCAGCTTCTGCTTCATATCGCCGGGGCACAAATGCGTAAGGTCGTCAAAGTTGCTCCTGTCCATCGCCAGAATATGGTCGTAATGGTAAAAATCCTCAAACGCCACTCTGCG
>JAMHZE010000064.1:0-28943 GCA_035909535.1 Rickettsiales bacterium
AGATAATACAGCCCCGGCGCCACAAAAGATGCCGTATAACATTGAGGCAGAGCAGTATATTCTCGGCTCTATACTCAACAATAACGAAGCCATAAATAAAGTTAATGATTTTCTGCTGCCGGATCACTTCTTTGAAGCCCTGCACCAGAAGATCTACGGCGCTATAACAAGCTTGTACGATAAAGGTATAACTGCCAACCCTGTAACACTGAAAAATCATTTTCTGAATGACCCAGCGATGGAAGAAGCAGGCGGCGGCGCTTATCTATTACGCCTTTGCAGCCTTGCCAGCGGCATTGTTAATATGCGCGATTACGGTTTTATAGTTTATAACCTTTTCATCAGCCGCAGCCTGATAAATATCGGCTCCGAGATACTTGATGATGCCTACAAAGCCACCGGTGAAGAGAACGCCACCAGCCAGATAGAAATTCCTGAATCCAAGCTTTTCAACCTTGCTGATGGTGGAAATTATGAAACGAACTTTGCACCGGCCAGAATAGCTTTTGATACTGCACTGAAAGTGGCTGATGCTGCTTCCAAACGCGACGGCTCTATAAGTGGTATCGCTTCCGGCTTCACTGATCTTGATAATCTTCTCGGTGGCTTTAATAAATCCGACCTGCTGATACTTGCAGCACGCCCTTCCATGGGTAAAACGGCGCTTGCGCTTAACTTTACGCTTAACGCTGCAGAAATACTGTTGCAGGAGCATGAGAAAAAGATGGTAGCATTCCAGCAATCCGTTGGCTTAGAAGAAGAGCCTAAGATGGGCACTGTCGGCTTCATATCTCTGGAGATGTCATCGGAACAGCTTGCTACAAGGCTGCTTTCCATTAAAACCGATATCAATGCCAATCATATAAGACGCGGTAAACTCAGCAAAACCCAGCAGAATGATGAATTCGCCAAGCTTGTAAAAGCCTCTGCAGAGTTACAGGACCTGCCGATATTTATAGATGATACCCCTGCACTTTCTATATCTGCCATCCGTACCAGAGCGCGCAGAATGAAGCGTAAGCACAATCTTGAGATACTGATAATAGACTATCTGCAGCTTATCCGCGGTGTCGGGAAAAAATCGCAGGAAAGCAGGGTTCAGGAAATCTCCGAGATCACTATGGGCCTGAAAGCCATCGCTAAAGAACTCAACATACCTGTTATTGCCCTGTCACAGCTTTCACGTGCGGTAGAACAGCGTACAGATCACCGCCCTCAGCTTTCTGATCTTCGTGAATCGGGCTCTATCGAGCAGGACGCTGATATAGTAATGTTTATCTACCGTGAAGCTTATTACAAGGAAAGAACCAAGCCTTCTGAAGATGATCTTCAGAAAATGCAGGAATGGCAGGCCATGATGGAAAAGATAGACCATGTATCTGAGATAATGGTGGCAAAGAACCGTAACGGCCCTATTAACAATATCCGCATGTTCTTCGATAAGAACACTACCAAGTTTGGCAATATGGAGCAGTCTTACTTCGATATTGAATAGTATGATAATAGTAACCGGCGCAGCAGGATTTATAGGCTTTCACCTTTCCAGAGCATTGCTGGAACGAGGCGAGAAGGTTGTAGGCATAGATAATATCAACAGCTATTACGACCAGACCCTTAAGCACGACAGGCTGGAGCTTCTGGAAAGATATCCAAATTTCACCTTTTACAAGGCAGAACTTGCCCATCCTAATGATATATCGCAGATATTCAAAAAATATTCTGATGCCAAAACAGTGGTGCATCTGGCGGCGCAGGCCGGTGTCCGTTACAGCATAGAAAACCCTTTTGCCTATATTGAAAGCAATGTTACCGGGCAGGTTTCTGTAATGGAAGCAGCCAGAAACTACCTGAAGGATGCGCATATAGTATATGCCAGCTCATCTTCTGTTTATGGTAACAGCGCAGATACGCCTTTTGCAGTAGAAGCACGTACAGATGAACCTGTATCGCTCTACGCCGCCACTAAAAAATCCGGCGAACTCATTGCGCATTACTATTCCAAAACCTTCGGGATGAGCCTTACTGGCTTACGCTTCTTCACCGTTTACGGGCCTTATGGCAGGCCAGACATGGCCTATTTCTCCTTCACACGGGATATACTTGCGGGCAATACCATAAAGCTTTTCAATAACGGTGATCTACGCCGCGATTTTACCTATGTGGATGATATAATAGCGGGAATACTGGCATGCATCGCAAACAAGCCGCAGCATCACAAGGTGTATAACCTTGGCAACAACAAGCCGGTGGAACTGAAGCAGTTTGTTTCCGTACTGGAAGAGCATTTAGACAAAAAGGCCGTGATACAGAACGAACCGATGCAGCAAGGTGATGTTTACCAGACCTGCGCTGATATAGAGGAAAGTCGTAAAGACCTTGGCTTCTCGCCAAAAACCAGCATCGAAGAAGGTTTAGGTAACTTTGTGAACTGGTACAAAGATTATTATAAGGTTACTTCTTAACCACCTTCAGATACGGGCGGTTGAACGATATTATACGCGGAATGCCAAGCAGGTCTTTCTTTATCTCTTTTATCTCATAACCCTTGTTACGGATAAGCTCACTAACCTCGCCTTCCTGCCATTTTCCTATTTCAAAATAAACATGGGCATGGGTATCCATTACTTTATCCAGGTCTTCCAGTATATCTATATAAGCCTGCACCCCGCTTTCTCCGCCATCCAGCGCAGATATCGGATCATAAATGCGCACTTCCTCAGAAAGAAAATCTATCTGCTCGGTTTTAATATAAGGCGGGTTAGAAACTATTATATCGAACTTCTGGTCTATACCCTTTGTCCAGTTGCCTTTGATAAAATCTACACGATCGGCAACTTCCAGCGCCTGAGCATTCTCGCCTGCAACCTTCAAAGCCTCCATAGATGCATCTACCGCAACCGCAGTAGCAGCGCCATACTCACGCAGTAGAGAAAGCACTATACAGCCCGTACCTGTACCTAAATCCAGTATACGTAGAGCGCGGTTATGGTCTTTATAATCACGCAGAACTTCTTCTATTAGCGTTTCTGTTTCCGGGCGAGGGTCAAGCGTGGCAGCGGTGGTCTTAAAGCTGTGTTTCCAGAACTCCTTGCGCTCCAGTATCTTGGATATCGGCTCGCGCTTTATCCTTCTGGCCAGCAGCTCTTCAAACTTTTCATTCTCTGCATCTGTTACAAGGCGCTTGGCAGAAACCAGCAGCTCTTCGTATGTTATACCCAGAACAGATTGCAGCAGCATACGGCTATCCAGCAGAGAGGTTTTCACGCCAACCTTTTTAAGGCGCAGCGCGGCATCCTTCCAAACATATTTCAGAAGCTTTTCACCCGGCTCAAGCATCTATTCCTCAATGCCTTCAAGAAGTTTTCTTGCCTGATCATCCGCTATCAGTGCCTCTATAAACGCATCAAGGTCACCCGTGCCTACAACCGCATCTATATTGTAAGTGGTAAGGTTAATACGGTGATCTGTAACGCGGCTTTGTGGGAAGTTATAGGTTCTTATGCGCTCACTTCTGTCGCCCGTACCCACCTGACTCTTACGGTTCTTGGCGCGCTCCATATCCTGCTGCATACGAATATTCTCGTATATGCGAGATTTAAGGATCTTCATCGCCTTTGCTTTGTTTTTATGCTGAGATTTCTCGTCCTGACAGGCAACAACCGTATTGGTCGGAACGTGGGTTATACGCACCGCAGAATCTGTAGTGTTAACCGACTGACCACCAGGGCCGCTGGAGCGATACACATCTATACGCAGGTCTTTTTCTTCTATCTTGATATCAACTTCTTCCGCCTCCGGCAGAACCGCTACCGTAGCTGCAGATGTATGAACACGGCCTTGTGTTTCTGTGGTAGGTACGCGCTGCACGCGGTGCACGCCAGATTCAAACTTCATACGGGAATAAACGCTATTGCCCGATATATTACAGATAGCCTCGCGGTAACCGCCGGTATCACTGTGATAAAGTTCCATTATCTCAAACTTCCAGCCTTTACGCTGTGCATAACGCTGGTACATCTCCAGAAGATCTCCTGCGAACAGCGCGGCTTCCTCACCACCCGTACCGGCACGCAGTTCCAGTATCACGTTCAGGTCATCAGCTTCGTCTTTAGGTATCAGGGCAAGTTTTATTTTATGCTCCAGTTCCGGCACCATCTTTTTGGCCTCAAAATACTCTTCCTCTGCCAGCGCCTTCATCTCAGGGTCTTTCATCAGCTCTTCGCTATCTACCAGCGTTTGCTGTGCCTGACGGTACTGGTTTATAAATTCCACCACCGTGCTCATATCAGAATATTCTTTTGAAAGACGGCCAAAATCCTTCGAGTTCAGACCACCAGGGTTCTGAAGTTTATCAGCTATCTGACCATGCTTGGTAAGTATGGAATCTAGTTTATTATCGAAGCTCATTTATCAAATCTTCCAATGTTGTTTTTTTCTGCTCGCCGGTTGCCATGTTCTTCACCTCTACACCATCTTCAAACAGAAACAGTATGTGGCTTGCGCTAAGCTTATCGGCTTTTTGCACTTTCTTTTTGAAATTACCACCAAAAAGAGCTTCCGACCTTATTTTATTGGCACGCAGATACGTTGCGGAATTCAGTGCTTTCTCGCTGTCATCGCAGATAACTGCCACCAAGGTCTGCTTCTCCGGCAATTCCGGCATACTTAGCATAAGCCTTTCTATACCTGCTGCAAAGCCTATTGCAGGTACTTCGCCACCGCCCATCTGCGCCACCAAGCCATCATAACGGCCACCGGCAAGAATGGTGTTCTGAGCGCCCAGCGCCTCAGATTCCATCACGAATTCAAATACAGTGTGGTTGTAATAATCCAGCCCTCTTACAATGCGCGGGTTCACCACTATCTCGAATGGAATATTTCTTATATTTGCAAGCACACCTTCAAAAAACGCTTTAGATTCTGCATTCAGAAAATCCTGCATCACCGGTGCGTTGGCAACTATCTTCTTATCACCTTCATCTTTAGAATCCAGTATGCGCAGAGGGTTAATGCCAAGCCTGCGGTTGCTGTCCTCTGAAAGCGCGGCCTCATGGCCTTTAAAGTAACTCACCAGCGCTTCTGTATACGCCATGCGAGATTCCTTATCACCAAGAGTGTTGATATTAAGTTTTACATTTTCATTGATACCAAGTTCTGAAAGAAGCTGTGCCGCAAGTATTATCGCTTCAGCATCGGCGTAGAAATCTTTCTGGCCAAAGCTTTCAAAATTCACCTGATGGAACTGGCGGTAACGGCCCTTTTGCGGGCGCTCGTAGCGGAACACCGGACCGTAAGAGAAAAGCTTCAGCGGTAGGTTCTGCTGCATACCGTTAGATATCAGCGCACGCACAACGCCTGCGGTAAATTCCGGACGCAGAGTTACGTTCTCACCACCTTTTGTTTCGAAGGTGAACATCTCTTTAGAAACCACATCGCTGGCCTCGCCCAATGTGCGGGCAAACACTTCTGTTGCCTCAAACACCGGAAGCGCAATGCTCTGGAAGTTGTAGCTGGAAGCCACGCGTGAAGCCGTGTTCACAACATGGTTGAACCTTGCACCCTCAACGCCAAAAATATCCTGAGTGCCTCTTATCGGTTGTAATTTGCTGCTCATGCCGCCTTTTTACTGTAACGGTTGTTAATGTAATCTATCACTATCTGCTGAAATTCCTCAGCAATTTTTTCACCACGCAGGGTCATGGCCTTTCTACCATCTATGAACACCGGCGCTGCAGGTGCTTCACCGTTACCCGGCAGGCTTATGCCTATATCTGCGTGTTTGCTTTCACCCGGGCCGTTAACTATGCAGCCCATCACCGCCACATTCAAATTCTCTACGCCGGTAAATTTCTCTTTCCATTCCGGCATGGAAGATGAAAGGAAGTTCTGTATCTTTTCCGCCAGCTCCTGGAATGTGGTAGAAGTTGTACGGCCACAGCCCGGGCATGCCGTTACCTGCGGTGTGAACGAGCGCAGACCTGCTGTTTGCAATATCTCCTGACAAACTTTAACCTCTGTGGTACGCGCCTCACCAGGGCGCGGTGTAAGCGATGCACGAATGGTATCGCCGATACCATTCATCAATAAAAAGCCAAGCGCAGCGGTAGAAGCAACTATACCCTTACTGCCCATACCGGCTTCCGTAAGGCCAAGATGCAGCGCAAAGTCTGAGCGCTTGGAAAGCTCCGAATACACATCTACCAGATGCTGTACGCGGCTTACCTTCGCCGAAATAACTATCTTATCCGCGGGCAGGCCAATATCTACCGCCTTATTGGCCGAGATAAGCGCAGATTGCACCAGCGCCTCTTTCATAATTTCATCGGCAGTGAGTGGCGCAGAACTTTTTGTGTTCTCATCCATCATCTTAACCACCAGCTCTTGGTCAAGCGAACCCCAGTTAACCCCGATACGCACTGGCTTTTTGTACTGAATAGCCTTTTCAACCATCACTTCAAACTGGGCATCTTTCTTTTTACCAAAGCCTACATTGCCCGGATTGATACGGTATTTATCCAGCGCGGCAGCACATTCCGGATAATTAGTAAGCAGCGTATGGCCGTTGTAATGAAAATCACCTATCACCGGCACGTTGCAGTTATTCTTCAGCAATATCTCTTTTATCGCGGCTACCTGTTTAGCAGCCTCTTCCGTGTTCACGGTTATACGCACCATTTCAGAACCGGCGCGCGCAAGCTCCATTATCTGCGCTGCAGTAGAAGCGGCATCTTCGGTATCGGTATTGGTCATGGATTGTACGACAACAGGTTCACCGCCGCCGACAGATACATTACCTATCTGTACCTTGCGTGTTATTTTTCGGTTTATCTGCATTCTTTTTCTCTGCAGCAGGTTTAGCTTCCTGCTTTTGTTCAGCCTGTGCAGGCTGCTTCTGCTCTGCCACTACCGCCTTCTGATAAGTTTGCCCTTCTGCAACGCTTACAATTTCAGGCGCGCGCAGAACATATGCCGTACCACGCTTCTCTAGCTTGTTCATATCTCTTATCTGTACACCATCAAGGTACACTTCCAAAGCAGAGATATCGCTGGCCATCAAAAAATATTCACCTGAACCGTTAAGCATAGTTGCTTCGGTTGCCTCCATCTGCTTTTCAAGCAGGTTCTTGCCGTAGAAATCTTTCACCAGCACTTTTACCGGGCGGCTTGCAAGCAGGGTTATCACCAGCTCTTTATCCACCATATGCTGAGTTTCGCGCTTTAGCGGAGAAATTTGCGGAATGCGTTTTATAAGCGCAGTCGTATCAGAAAGCTGCGCCTGCATTTCAGATTCTGCAACCTGTTTCTGCTCCGGAGTAGTAGCGGCTTTTATCGCCTGCTGAGCATCAGATGTAACTTTTTTATTATGGTTATCTATAGCGCGCTCAACACGCTGCTGCTTAGAAACACGCGGGCCAAAATAAACAGAATAGACCACAAATACACCCAGCAGACTGGCAATTATTATAAATTTGCTTGGCATGCTGGCATTCTGTGGACGCCCAAGTTCCACACGCACACGCCTTTCTTTTATCATCTCGTCAGATTCTGCCTTACGTTCATAAGGCTTCATATCTATGCCGAGGAATTCTGAAATACTGCGAATAAAGGCTTTGTTATAAACGCCACCCGGTAGTCTGCTCAGATCACCATTTTCTATGGCACGTATATAGGCAGCCTTAATGTTGGTCTTTTCGGCCACTTCTTCTATGGAGATATTTCTTTCCTCACGTATCCTTCTTATTTCATCAAGGAACTCCGGAGAGAGTATCTTTTCCTCGTCTTTGCGTATGCTGTTCATATAAATCCTGAAAGAGAGCCGCAATTATAAGTTCAACACTTTCTAAATCAAGTTATTGTTTTTTGATAGGGGTAGCTATATATTGCCGCACAACGCTATCTGAAAAACAAAGGCATAAAAATCATATGAAAGCATCTAAGGTACTGGCTTTTCTATCTATTCTAGTTCTATTTCCGGCACATTCTCTTGCCGTATTAAAAATAGATATAACACAGGGCGGCTCTGAACCCGTTCGCATATCCACCCCGGATTTTACTGGTAACGATGAAACCTCTGCCAACCTTGGCAGGCGCATAACGGGCGTTATAGACGGCAACCTTTCGCGCTCCGGCCTGTTCACTGTTATCAACAAATCTGCCTATATCCAGAAGATAAACAGCGTTAACGACATTCCGGATTTTCCGGGCTGGAAAGGTATACGCAGTCAGGCACTGCTTACCGGCTCCATAGAAATGGATGGCCCGAACATGGTAAAAGTACAATACCGCCTTTGGGATGTTGTAACAGGCAAGCAAACGCTCGCTAAATCTTTCCGCGCTTCCGCACAGGGCTGGAGAAGGATAGCACATCTTATCTCCGACGAGATATATACATATCTTACCGGCGAGAAAGGCTATTTCGACACACGCATAGTTTACGTTGCAGAAACCGGCAACTGGAAGCGTAAGGTAAAACGCCTTGCAATAATGGATCAGGATGGCGCGAACAATATGTTCCTCACCTCCGGCAGAAGCATGGTTCTTACCCCTCGCTTTGACCCGACAATGCAAAGGCTTATATATCTTTCATACAGAACAAGGGTTCCTTCCGTTCACCTTTATGATCTTGCCAGCGGACGCGAGCAGATACTCGGCCAGCTGCCGGGTATGAGCTTTGCACCGCGCTTCTCTAACGATGGTAAAAAGGCTGTGTTCTCAGTATCTGTAAGCGGCAACACAGATATTTACGTGATGGATCTATCTTCGCGCAGGGTAAAAAAGATAACCAATAATCTGGCAATCGATACATCTCCTTCCTTCTCTCCGGATGACAGGCAGATAATCTTCAACTCCGACCGTGAAGGCACTCAGCAACTTTACGTTATGGATGCAGATGGAGGTAATGTAAGGCGCATCAGTCGTGGCAACGGCAGATACTCTACACCGGTATGGTCTCCTCGCGGCGATCTTATCGCCTTTACCAAGCAGGCTGGCGGTAAATTCTCCATAGGTGTAATGAGGCCGGATGGCAGCGGTGAACGTATCCTTACTGAAAGCTATCTTGATGAAGGCCCGACATGGAGCCCTAATGGCCGCGTGATAATTTTCACCAGAACAACCCCTTCTGTCGGCAGCACACCGGGTAAAAGCAGCCTGTATAGCGTTGATATAACCGGCTACAACCTGAGAAGGATAGGCACTCCTACTGATGCGTCCGATCCGGCGTGGAGCCCGTTGCTTTCAAAGTAATGAAGATACTTATAACAGCCTGCGGTAAGCTAAAGGATGATAACATAAAAAGCCTTATGGCCGAGTATGTTAAACGCTTACCGTGGTCTGTAAAAATATTAGAGCACGAAGCCGGCGCAAAGAACAAGAACCCCGATATAGTGAAGGATGCGGAAGAAAAGCTGCTGCTTGGCAGCATTCCACAGGGTTACTACCGCATTGCACTGGATGAAAGGGGTAAAACGCTTAGCTCTGAAGAACTTGCACAAAGCCTTGCAAAAATTTCCGTCACCCGCACGGGTAACATTGCATTCATCATCGGCGGGGCCGAGGGCTTAAGCGAGAACGTAAGGAAATCTGCCGATCTGGTGGTATCTTTAGGTAGAATGACCTATCCGCATATGTTGGCAAGGTTATTGCTAGTAGAACAAATATACCGCAGTTATACCATTATAGAGGGTAAATCCTATCACAAGTAGCCCCGCTTAATGGATTGAGGCCGGTTTTAGGGCTATAATCAAGGCGGTGTAACAACAGGATTTGCTATGGATCTGAATAAAATATCCGTCATGGGAATGCTACAGAATAAAATGCGATATTCTGCGGCGCGCCAAAATGTGATCTCGCAGAACGTTGCCAATGCCGATGTTCCAGGATATGGACGCCGTGATATCAGCCAGCCGGATTTCTCCAACATGGTAAAATCTTCCATGCTGCAACTTTCTACAACCAATAGCGGCCATATACAGGGCAACAAAACTTCTATACTTCCAACAAGCAATACCGGTGAAGAGGTTGAACTTGATATGGAAGCGATAGAGTTGATGAAGAACAGCAGCGAGTTCTCGAAGGCATCTACCACTTACAAAAAAATGATAGCACTGATGAAAGAAGCAGTTGATGGCGGCGGTAACAGGTAAAGCATGAAACTACTTGCGTACATAACTTCTTTTCTGTTTTGCGTTGCGGCAGTACCGGCACTTGCTGGCGGCCTAAACAGCGCGCTGGAAACATCTGCCTCTGCCATGCAGGCACAAAGTGCGCGTATAAAAGTAGTAACGGAAAATATCGCTAACTCCGATACGGTGGGCGTAAACCCGGAAGAAGAACCTTACAGAAGAAAAACCATCTTCTTTGAAGAAAAGCATGATCCAAAAACCGGAGCCAATCTAGTAAAGGTAAAAAAGATAGCGCGTGACAATTCAGATTTTAAATTGTTATATCAACCTAACCACCCTGCCGCAAATGCAGATGGCTACATTAAAACGCCCAATGTCGAAAGATCTTTAGAAAGTATGGATCTGCGGGAAGCTCAGAGAAGCTACGAGGCGAATGTTGCAGCTATCGAGAACACTAAGCAAATGATGGACAGAACACTGGATTTAATGAGGTGATTTATGGCCGACCTTAGAACGTTAGACGCACTTTCAGCCTATAATAAGACCGGCAATCTTTCCGGCAACTACGCTGCTGACCTTACCACGCAGCAAACCGGCGGTGCTGATTTTACCCGCATGGTGGAAGAAGCTTTAGGCAATACCATCAACAAGCTTGATACGGTAGAAACTAAAATCGCAGGATCTATAACCGGCGATGTCAGCATGGAAGAACTGGCGATAGCAGTTGCCAATGCCGAAATGAGCCTAAAAACAGTAGTAGCCATACGCGATAAGCTTATAACTGCGTTCCAGGAAATCATCAGAATGCCTATCTAGGGCACAAGGCTTATCATCACTAATTATAACTAAATAAAGCGCAAAAAAAATGCCGACCAACTGGCCGGCATTTGAATATGAATATGGCAGCAGGAATTAGCCCTGACGCGCTTTCAGCTTAGGATTCTTTTTGTTTATAACGTAAATCCTGCCTTTGCGACGTACTACGCGGCAATTCTTATCCCTGGCTTTTGCCGATTTCAATGAGCTTACTACTTTCATAAAAAATCTCTATATATCTTAAAAGAAGGCTCAACATATATACTTATCCCTGCCTGTCAACGGTTTTTGCCTAAAAACCAAAGGTTTTTTGTACCCCAAAGCCCCTACCCATATTCTCTGAGTGCTGATAAGCTATTGCTTTTATTGAACTTTGCCCTGAGCCAAAATCCTCTTCCTGCTGCGAAATCGGGTAATTATAGTAGGAATCAGAGGTCTGAACCTGCCTTACCACCACATCCATATCATCCAGTATAGAAATAATGTAACCTTCTGATATTTCACTCAATGGTATATCCATATGGTCGCGCCAGTTAGAAAATTCCCGCGAGCGTCTTACCCAGCTGAAATATATATCTCCGGTATCATTCTTAACCGCTTTAAACCATACGGGTGCATATGGCATAAGGTTGTTTGCACGGTAAGTTATCTGAACCGGCTGAACATCATTTATATTCTGCCCGAACGATACTACTTTTATATTTATTGCCGCACCTATAAGATGCTTTGGTATCTCTACTTTCAATATACGGCTATCCAGCAAAACAAATCTCTCCCCCTCTTCATGGCTGTCTATCATATTCTCTGTACCAAACCTGCCGCGCAATAAACCCTTCAGCCTGTATCTACCTGCTTCAACAAATTCTGCCTCACGAAACTGTATTATCTCATCACCAAGCAGCGCAATATTCGTTCCGTTCATAATATCATTAGTGGTAACAGATGAAAGCTGGCCGCCAGTAATGTAAACTTCTACCTCGTTGTTCTCGTCCATAACAAAACAGTTAGTGGCAGGAAGCACAGCAATAGCTTTGCCCATTACAGCCTGCGTGCCAACATTGCCAAGCAATTGGTAATCTGATGCGGTAGAATAAAATATCTGTGCACCCTGCCAGTTCTGGCCCACGCCGCAAACTGCAAAACGCAGATATGCTTTCTGCAGATCATCACCCGGCATGGCGCTTATATCCAACACCTCCATCTGTGTACCGGAAAGTGCTGGCACCGTGCCTGCGTTACCTGCAGGCTCTATATCATCATGCTCTAACAACCCGTAAACAGAAGGCTCAAAAGAACGCGCTTCCACCTCTATTCCATTCTCAGAAAAACCTATCTTCTCTATCCTGAATATTTCATCATTAATCTCTACAGCGTCGCCCACATCTAAATGGATAAAACTGTACGGCAGAAAAAAACTGCATGTTCTGCCAGATGCCCAGCTTTCTGCCAGAGAAATAGTTGCAATATTCCGCGCCTTAACAGAAGTCAGTACGAGCGGCACATTACTTTCAAACGGACGATGCGCCGAACGGCTCTCGCGAAAATCGGCCGTAGTTCCTACCGTATAATTATTCTCCCGGCTGATAAAATTTATCTCCAGCTTCGTAGGCATATAGTTTTCCGGAAGATGGTTAAGCACCACCGGCGCGCTATCTTTTCGATGCAGCATCTCCTCATGTGCTATCTCTATTACCTGTTCTCTGCCTTTAGGCGTAAACTTCACCACCCCGTCAGATTCCACACCGGTAAAGAAAAAAACCTCGGAAAGTTTTTCAATAGCTGAACTTGCCGTAGTGCGGTGGTTAATAACATAACCATCTGCAATATCCTGAAGCTTGCTTACATCCAACTCTTCAACGCTGATGTTACTACGCAGGCATAATTCTTTTATTACCCCTGCCACGCTTGCGCCGCCAAGTTTGCCATTCACCCAATGCCCCTTGCTCCACACTAAGCCATCACCCCAAACACTCATTAGATCCGGCCAGAACGGGTAGGGCCTTGCATCCCATGTCCATAAAAACTTCTCCTCCACCAACGGCGACTCCTGCCATTTAAGCAGGGTGGCCTCTATACCCAAGCGCTGTGCGGTAAGGTCGTTATACCCTTCAGAATGATGCGGCAGCGCACCCTCGCTGGAAGCTGGGTTGTAAAACACATTCGGCTGGTTGGTCGCGCCATCAACAGAAGGAAATCCAAATTCCGTGAACCATATTTTTTTGGAACCAGGCACCCATTCCGTTTCCATCAGGTTAGGATTTGTATGCGTATTATTCCACCACCATTCTATATTCTTCCAAGCTGCTGAAGGCGCAAGCACTTGCTGCTCCGTGCGCTCATCATCTGCGTAATACCAGTCGTAGCCTTCGCCGCTTTCCCAGCCTTCTATCACCTCATCAACATTATAAATGCCTTGCTGAGGCCTGTCAGTAAGCGGAAAATAGGCATCAATACCGATAAAATCTATATCATCGCTGGCCCATAATTTATCCATATTGTACCAACCCGATGTAGAATGATACTCGCTCCAATCTGCTGCGTAGGTTATCTTGGTGCCCGGCATTGCCGTTTTTACTGATGCTGCTAGAGAAACAAATTCATCCACCGCAGGAAACTCACCATCATCATTCACCTGGGTCAGCCCCTTCATCTCAGAGCCTATAACAAAAGCATCAACGCGATCCTTCATCAAGTTGGCATAATGCATGATGAACTGGTTATAACCCCAGCTGCGCGTGAAAAAATTCGCTATATCTTCTGCCGCTGCGGTCATTCTGCCGCGCCATGGTTTATCCGGCTGATCTATGAACACCATCGGGTAGAACATAACCTTATAACCGCGTTGCTTCAATTCTTCTACCAATCGCACTACAGATGAATCGCTTGGCGTGCCGCCATATATCGGGCTGTTATTCTCATCCAGCGTTACCTGTATGGCCGCGTTACGGTTAAGTCCCGCGCAAGCCCACACATCCGGTCTGGTGCTGGTATTATCTTTATACTCAACCCTTGGCGCTACAGTTGCTGTAGCTGCATCTAAACTATCGGTAAACCACGTACATATAACAGAAACCCATTCAAGGTTAGGAAAGGTTGCTCCCAGCTGGTCGATAGATACCAGCGCATCTGCCTTGCGGGCAGAGTTATTCATGTTGATAACTTCTGTACCGCCACGCTGAATAAAACTTCCGTTCAGCTCTACGCCATAAACTTTTTCCTGCACCACAGTATCGTAAACAAACTCACCGGAACCTGGTATAAGGCTTATCGCGGTCACCAGATCTTCCACCGCCGGCCCACCGCTCAGGCTGCCTTTTATCGGGCGGTTCACCTCAAAACTTAAATTAGGTATGCGGTTACCAAAACTATTCAGGTCAAAATCCTCGAACACCACATATGCCATACCGCGATATGCAGGCGTATTACCAACACCTTCAAAAGATTCCATTATCGGGTCAGGCAATTGCCCTTCATCGCCATTATATATGGTGTACGATGCGCAATGATCAGCAAGGTTCACGGGATCATTATCTGCCCACACTCTTTCTATATCGCTTATCTCACCTTCACACAGCGCCACGGCAAATGTGGCCTTGTACATAAAGCTTGTTTGCGTTCGCTTTACCGGAGATGTCGCCCCGCCCTTACCACCGCCCGAAACAGTTGTGGTAACAGGTATCTCGCGTATCGGCTGTGCCCATATTATATTGCCGGCAATCTTAACCCTTCCGAATACTATCGGTATCACATCACCGTAGGTAGATGTCTGCACGGCCAGATCATTAAGGCGCGGCCCTTTAATTGTGTTGATGGTCTCTACGCCAAAAATAGCACCGCTTACATGCCTGCCTATTTCTGCGCCAAAAGCTCTTGTCTGCGATGTTATAAAACTGCTTAAAGGGTTTGCTCCCAGAAACGGAATGGATTTAAGCCCAATTCCGCGCACAATGCTGGAACCTATATTCCCGCCGATATTTGTAAATATTGCTGTTGTCATTATGCCTCCAGAGAATAAACGGCCTCTATTTTAGAGAACCAGTAATTGTTCAAACGATGCTCCACCACCTTGCCAGCCTGAGAATAACAGTGAATTATGGCAAGAGCGGGGCTGTGAGTATGATCCGAAAATATTCCGAGATGCTGCGGATTGCTGCCGAAATTCATCAGGAATATATCGCCTGCCTCTATTCCAGCTTTGCTTTTACTATGCAGCAAAACATCAAGGCGCCCTTTCAAAAAAGCACCGTCAGGGTTCATGGAATATCCGGTACTATCAAAAGCCGTTATCTCTCTATCCTGTAATTTTACGCCTGCTTCAGCACCAACACCAAGCACCAGCCCAAGGCAATCGCAACCTTTTCCCTTCACCCTGCCCTGATGCACAAAAGGCGTACCAAGCCAGCTACGCGCTATTTGCACTATATGTTCTCTTGCTACACTCATGATATTTTGAATACCTTATCTATGCCGGGTATATGCGGCTCACCGCGAAAGTTTACGGCATTGTTGAACCTGCCGCTGCAGGTGGAAAACTTTTTGTTACAACCCGCACTTATCTCATATTCGTCACCCGCCTGTATCGGGGATGGAAACGGAATAGAAAGCCATATCCTGCCATTCTCATATCTTTTTACCTCGGTTGAGAAGCCGCTATTTGCGCCGCTGGTGAATTTTATCACGCCGCGATCAAAGTAATTCTTCTCCTCTGTTCTGGCAGAATCAAATAAAGTTCTTTCATTCAAAACTTCTTCTATCATTCCGGTAAAAGTGAACTCACCTATATTCTTACCACACTTTGTATCGCCGAATCTTGCGCGGCAAAGCGGTGAATATATCTCGGTTATATTATTCTCCAGCCTGTCTAAAGCGCCTGTAATGCCCAGTATATAACGCCCGCCGGAATCCGTGATGCGTGACACCTGCCCCTTCTTCACCAGCACGCTGCCTGCTTCCACATCGTTATAATCAAGCATGAATATCTCCAGCACAGCGTTATCCACACGGCCGGAGCGTATATCCTGCTCACTTATATCCTCAGAATCTATGATGCCGAAAACCTCTGCCAGATTCTCTGTTTCACCTAATTCGGCTTTGTAACCATCCAGCGTAAAGCCGGTTCTGCTTTTATATGTAACATCAGCAATCTTTATATCTTCATCATGCGATGTAAAACCCTTCACCTCACCATCTGCAAAGCTCAGCTTCCAGCAGAATGCCAGCGTGGTGATATTCTGCTGCAGTCTAGCTGCCATATTTTCGCTGATATTCTTCATGCTATTTTATCTCTGAAAGTTCTATTTTGCGCAGGCTGTTGCTGTCGTAAGAATCCGTTCTGCTGCCAAGCGTATCTGCGCTGAAGCGCACAGGCACATCAAATTCAAAGCTTGCGCTTACAGCCTTGCCATTTTCAACAGGTGCAGCAAAAGTGACAGTTCCATCAGTATAATTGAAAGAAACACCCTCCGATCGCTGGGCAGAATCAATATAAACAAGTACAGACCCAGTAACCGGCTTCGTAATCTTTCTCGAATAGATGTATAATCCCTCGCCGTAATTCTTGGTAAGCTGAAACACCGTTCTCTCACCATCTCCCACGCCCAGCGCCTGGTCTTTCGCCTCGAAGTCATTCCAGTCTTTGAACCTGAAACCATAAGCCCTACCTTTTCTTGCCATAAAAAATGAAAGCACGGCACTTGCCTGCGCTTTCGAAATATCTTTGTAATCCAACTCGTATTTTGCGCGGGCAAGCTGCCATGTTATGTTGCGCCTTTCATGCCCGCTGGAAAGCACCGCTATATCCGTTCTGAATTCCGGCCCGCCCGTTGCCTTATAAGAAATATCGGCCGGAAACCTCACCTCATGAAATCCGCTCATACCAACTCCCTATATTTCCAGATTGCGATAGATGTCGTAGAACCTCTGATATTCCTTATCGCCGGAAAGTTCGTCCCTTCTGTACATACAGCCGATATGAGCCAGCATGCCCTGTTTTATGGTAGCAGGAACATTCTCTGCCGCTGCTGCCAGACCTGCGGTATAAACTATCTCTACACGATGCGACGCGGGCGGCTGACGGAAAACCAGATTGCGGTTACCCGCATCCAGATAATATGCCGAGCTGAGAAAGGTTGATGTATCACCCTGCTCACTCACCAGCGTTACAGAATCTACCGCCGTTACCGGGCCATATTTAAGCGCAACCGAATAAGGCACAGTATGGTTGTATAAAAGCTTCCATTTCTGCGATATCACAGATGCCCTCATATAGCGCTCTGCGGTAATACGCGCCGCCACTATCATAGAATTAAGCAGGCCATTCTCGCTCTCGCCTTCTATACGCAAATATGTTTTTACCTCTGCCAGAGAAATAGGTTCTGTCGCCGGAGCCTGGTGAGGCTGCAGCACCGGTTGTTGCTTTATCATATATTACCTTGATGTTTTTTGTGGGGTTGGGCAGTAACCCAACCCCTTGTGAACTGATACTATTAGTCAGTCAGCTTCAGCAGTTTTACCGCCTCGAAATTCACCACCCTGCCGCCTACGCGCTTGGTGGAATAGAATTTCACGAACGGTTTTTCCGTGTACGGGTCACGCAATACACGCACACCTGTCCTATCCACTATCTGGTAAGCACGGCGGAAATCGCCCACCGCTACAGAAAGCGAATTCTCAGCCGGAACCGGCATGTCAGAAGCCAGCATCACAGGCACGCCCATCAGCGTATCCGGTGTACCAAGCGCAAGGCCAGGGTTCCAGATATACTGGTTGGTGGTATCCTTCAGCAGGCGAACAGCCTGCGCCGTTGCACGATTCATCAGGAAGGTAGCGTTGCGCGCATATTCATCTTTCAGGCTGTAGAATAACCTGATGAGAGAATCAGCGGTAACAACACCATCCGTGCCGGAATCTATCTGCTGTATCTGGCCTGCGCCTGTACCTGCGGTATAGGTAAGTATGCCTTTCGGCTTACCACTGCCATCACCGGAGATGAACGCCGTATTCTCCTTGCGGGAAAACACTTCCACCAACTTACCTGTCAGCCATGCTTCTATATCGATAGAAGAATCATCTATCAGCTTTTGTGTAGCCTTAGGCTGCGCCACCAACTCATGTGCATCTATGGTCAGCTTGCCTATCTGTGGTGAAGTAGATTCCGTAACAGCCGCAGATTCACTTGCCGCCCATGCCGCACCGGCCTCATCATTATCCTCAATTATCTCAAGGGAATCAGATGATATAGTGGTAACAGAACATATCTGCCTCATCGGAGATGTCTCGAATATCCTCTTCACCATATCTTCGCTTACCTGAGGCGTTACAAGGTAACCGCCATCTGCATCAGATGTCACGGAAAGCGCTTTCTGCTCCAGCGTTGAAAGCTCACCTTCAACACCACGGCGCACATAATTAACGAACGCTTTTCTGTGGTCAGATTTTGTTTCCGCTGAAACACCTTCACCATAGCCGGCATCAAATGATGGGCGGTTCATTGTGGTTTCCAACGCATCCATGCGGGATTTATAACTATCCAGAGCGTTGTTTATCTTGCTCATCTGGTCTAGTGTTACTGCATCGGCCGAGCCCTTCTTCTCTATATCGGCAAGCCTCTTATCATTCAGCTTCTTGAAATCTTCCCAGGCATTACCCAGTTGATCTACCTTTCTTGTCATTGTCATTTTACTTCCTTTAGTTTTTTAATATCGCGATCGCTCTTTCTATGGCCTGCTCTAGCTGCGCTTCATCGTCATGGAAATGCTTTAAAACAGATATCTGCGCATGGCTGTTAGCAGGAAACGTAACAAGGCTTATCTCCCATAAGTCAGCCTCATATATCAGCCTTGCCCCGCTATCATCGCGGTCGTAGTGTTTTACCACAAAGCCAATACTAAGGCCGTTAAGCGCGCCGCTTTTCAGCAGCGCATAAGCTTCACGTGCACGCTGCACATCCAGCAGCAAGCGGCCTTCCACATAAAGTCCGTACCTGTCCTCTTTCATGGTGGTAAATGTTCCTATCGGTTCATCTACCTTATGCTGCCATAAAAGTTTTATATCTCTTTCTTTATCGGCAAGAGAGTTGCTGAAAGCTCCGGAAAGTATTATGTCATTATGGTTATCTTCTATCCCGAATACGCTCGCATATCCGGCAAAGTGGCCATCTTCTTCTATTGCTTTCAGTTCCAGCGGGAAATTATATGTTGTTCTGTCCATAAAAATATTCAGTTAAAGCTTTATCGCTTGAACTGATTTTACGGCACACAACACCTGCCCGGAAGTGGCGGGGGAAATATTTTTATATTCGTGATGAAAGTAAGGTCGAAGCTACTTTATTATCTGCTTCACCTGCTCCAGAGCATTATTGGAATTTGCAGCATCTGCCGCGCCGCCCTGGGCAAAATCTGCCCTGCCGCCGCCACCCTTGCCGCCAAGTGCCTCAACTACTGTTTTTACCATCTCAACAGCGCTATACTTAGCAGTAAGGCTTTCTGAAACACCTGCCGCAACTGCTGCCTTGCCTTCATTATCGGCTATCAGCACTATAACAGCATTCTCGTATTTCTTCTTATACTCATCTATCAGCCCACGCAGATCTTTCGCTTCTAGACCTGCAAGCTTCTGGCCGATAAAATTCACGCCGTTTATGTTTTGCACCGCGCCTTCGCCACCAGAATTAGAAGCAGCACCGCCACCGCCAAGCGCTATCTTTTTCTTCAGCTCAGATATCTGGTTCTCAAGCGTTTTCTTCTCGCCCATCAGCGCAGATATTCTGCTGTCAAAATCTTCAGGAGATGTCTTTAAGCGATCCTGCAGTAGGTTTATTATACCTTCTCTGCCCTGAACATATTCAACCGCTTTATTGCCTGTAACGGCTTCTATCCTGCGCACACCAGACGCCACCGCAGATTCCTTAACCATTTTCATCAGGCCGATATCACCCGTGCGGTTCACGTGCGTACCGCCGCAGAATTCTATCGAGTAACTGCCGTGATTATCACCAAGGCCCATTGCAAGTACGCGCACCTCATCACCGTATTTTTCACCGAATAGCGCAACGGCACCGCTTTCCAGCGCCTGTTCCACCGGCATCACACGGGTAGATGTCTCTGCGTTCTGCAATATTATGCTGTTTATCTCACGTTCTATCTGCTGCAACTCTTCTTTCGTAACAGATTTCTGGTGAGAGAAATCAAAGCGCAGATAGTCTTCTTCTACCAGTGAACCTTTCTGGGAAATATGGTCACCCAGTATGCGGCGTAATGCAGCGTGCAGTATATGCGTTGCAGAATGTGCGCGGCGTAGTGCAGCGCGGCGAGTCTCATCAACTTCCAGATAAGCATCCTGACCAACTACAGCCTCACCGGAAACAACCTTACCGAAATGGGCATGCAGGCCACCGAATTTTCTGGTGTAATCAACTTCGAATTTGAACTTATCGGAATATATTATGCCTTTATCGCCGGCCTGACCGCCTGATTCACCGTAGAACGGCGTCTGGTTGGTCATCATCACCGCCTGGGCACCAGCCTTAACAGAAGGCACTTCATTATCACTCGCAACTATAGAAACTATTTCCGCGCGAGATTTAAGCGTTGAGTAACCGAGGAATTCCGTAGAGCCCTTCTTGGCAATATCCAGCCAGATAGCAGATGTTGCCTGCTCTCCGCTGCCAGCCCAGTTACTGCGAGCCTGCTCGCGCTGCTTTTCCATCGCAACATTAAAGCCATCAACATCAACCTTCATGTTCTTGGCACGCAGAATATCCTGCGTCAGATCCAGCGGGAAACCGTAAGTATCGTACAGCTTAAAGGCAACTTCACCACCCAGCGCCGCACCCACCTTCACAGATTTCATTTCCGTTTCCAGAATCTTCAGGCCGTTGCCCAGAGTCTCGCGGAATTTTTCTTCCTCGCTTTTCAGCGTCTGCGTAAGCAGGCTTTCAGCTCTCATCAGCTCCGGATAAGCCTGTCCCATCTGCTCTATCAGCGCAGGGATAAGTTTATAGAACCATGTATGTTTGCTATCTAGAATATGTGCGTGACGCATTGCGCGGCGCATTATACGGCGCAGTACATAACCCCTGCCCTCGTTGGAAGGTAGAATGCCATCCGCGATAAGGAAGCATGATGAGCGTAAATGGTCTGCTATCACGCGGTGAGATGTAAGATATTTTTTGTCGGTACGTTTAGAAATATCCTGTGATGCCTCGATCAGCTTCTGGAATATGTCGATATCGTAGTTATCATGCACGCCCTGCAATATGGCGGTTATACGCTCTAGCCCCATACCGGTATCGATACACGGCTTAGGCAGATCTGTCTGCGTACCGTTCTCATGCCTTTCATACTGCATGAATACAAGGTTCCATATCTCTACGAACCTGTCACCATCTGCATCGACAGAACCCGGAGGGCCACCCGCAATATTCGGACCGTGGTCATAGAATATCTCGCTGCACGGGCCGCACGGGCCTGTATCACCCATTGCCCAGAAGTTATCATCCGTAGCAATGCGGATTATTTTATCATCCGGCAGACCGGCTATTTTCTTCCACAGGTTAAAGGCCTCATCATCTGTATGGTAAACCGTTACCATCAGCTTATCTTTAGGCAGGCCAACTACTTTGGTCAGATATTCCCACGCATATGAAATAGCTTCTTCCTTGAAGTAATTACCAAAGCTGAAGTTACCAAGCATTTCAAAGAATGTGTGATGGCGCGCAGTGTAGCCAACGTTCTCAAGATCATTATGTTTACCGCCTGCACGAACACATTTCTGCGATGTTGCCGCTTTGTGCACCCTGTTGCCGCTCTTGTTCTTTATTTCTTCGCGTCCTGCAAAAACGTTCTTGAACTGCACCATGCCCGCATTAGTGAACATAAGCGTAGGGTCGTTATGAGGCAGCAGAGGTGATGAAGAAATCACCTCATGGCCTTTCGACTTGAAGAATTCCAGAAAGCTTTTACGAACCTCGTTGAGGGTCTTTAGTGTTGCCGACATATGCAAGTATCTGTTTACCTGTTAAAAACTGGCACAGATTAGCTTAAGCCATTGATTGCTGCAACTGAATTCAAGAAACCATGTTTCATAGTATTATTTCAACAGGCGGAGCATGCCACATAGTCTCTGTTCTTCAGCTACAAGATAGTTTGACTGGGCAGTAGGATAGTGCTCATTATCTTCCGCCGCACCATACATATTATCATAACAATTCCCTATCTCACCATCACTATTCATTCCTGCTACAGAACGTATGATACCGCTTCCCGGCTTGCCATCATCTAATTTGGAATCCATGCTGTACATCTGAGCCGGGGTAAAACCTCTAAATCCTGTCACTACTAATGTGTTGCTTGCTACCAATGGAAGCTCTCCGTTTATATCCTCCGCGCCGAAATAATCCTGATACCAACTAAGCATCATAAAAAAAGAGCTATCCGCGGTAGATCTGGCTATTGAGAAAGAATCTGTTTCAAAATTGATATCCTGTGGTGGCGAATCCTCTCCAAATTCACTCTGCTTAGGCCCTAAGGGTTGATATAAGCCAGAATTGAACAGATGTAGCCAAGAGCAGACAAATTCCTCTTGCCCATATCCGTCTCCATCAAAATAATTTTTTATCTTCCCATCACCATTACCACGCGCATCCCACGGAGTATCAAAACTCCTACAACTCGGAAAGAAACGCTCCGGCTTACGAATATCTCCTGGCAAATCATTATATTTAGATTGGAATGTAAAGTATGCGCGCCGCACATCTTCCATCACACTAATATGTTTTTTTATCTTTGCCTGTTCTATCAGCTCCTGCCCCTGTAGTACACCGCCCACCAGAAGCCCGATTATTACCAGCACAATTGCCAGCTCAACTAGTGTGAACCCGTTATTTCTCTTATTTTTTGATGACACAATACTTCCCTTTTCTGGTAACGGGGAGTTTACAAAACCTGCTTTTGGAAGGTTCGTACCAGCCTTTAGCCTTACGGCCTGAACATACGCTGGCACCTCCCCGCCGAAAGGCAAAGGGAGTATAAATAACGGTTATACAAACCGCCAAAAGCATGAGGATGTAAAGCCCCAAAGCGGCAAAGCACCGCCTCTGCTCAAAGCTAGATTATGCGGGAAAGATTATCAAGGACAAAATCGACCGCGTACCGGGTGCACGGCTAATTTGCAAACAGACTGTAGCTGCCCATCAATTTTTACAGCAGGGCTGAGGTCGCCTATCAGGCAGCATCCTCAGATGAAGCAGTTACCGGCATAGTGTTCAGGGTAGCCCTTACTTTAGCCTCTATCTCTTCAGCAACCTTAGGGTTTTCTTTCAGGAATTGCTTAGCGTTTTCCTTACCCTGGCCTATCCTATCCTTGCCGTAAGTGAACCATGAACCGGATTTTTCGATGATATTGGCATTAACGCCCATATCTATTATCTCACCGATGCGGCTTATGCCTTCACCGTAGATTATCTCGAATTCAGCCTGGCGGAAAGGAGGAGCAACCTTGTTCTTCACCACTTTCACGCGGGTCTGGTTACCAACAACCGCTTCCTTATCCTTAATTGCACCGGTGCGGCGTATATCAAGGCGCACAGAAGCGTAGAATTTAAGTGCGTTACCGCCTGTTGTGGTTTCCGGGTTACCAAACATCACGCCTATCTTCTGGCGTATCTGGTTGATGAATATCACCGTACAGTTTGTTTTAGATATGCTACCGGTAAGTTTGCGCAGAGCCTGGCTCATCAGCCTTGCCTGAGCGCCCATCTGGGCATCACCCATCTCGCCATCTATCTCTGCCTTCGGTACAAGTGCCGCAACAGAATCTATCACCACAACATCTACCGCGCCAGAGCGTACAAGGGTATCTGTTATCTCCAGAGCCTGTTCGCCTGTATCAGGCTGAGATATTATCAGATCTTTCACATTCACACCCAGCTTCTCTGCGTAAACAGAATCAAGCGCGTGCTCAGCATCTACGAAGGCGCAGGTACCGCCTGCCTTCTGTGCTTCCGCCACTATGTGCAGGGTAAGCGTGGTCTTACCGGAAGATTCCGGACCGAATATCTCTATCACACGACCCTTTGGAACACCGCCAACGCCCAAAGCCATATCTAAGCCAAGAGAACCTGTGGAAATTGCTTCAACCTTCATTATCTCCTTGTCGCCAAGCTTCATCACAGAGCCTTTGCCGTATGCTTTTTCTATCTGACTAAGGGCAGATTCCAGCGCTTTTTTCTTGTCCATATTGGTACCTTTTTGATTAATGTTACGGTAATTATAGCCTATTTTTTTACCTTGCCAAGCGGATTTTGGGGGTCCCCTTCCGGGGACATCGCATCATGGTTAATATTGCGTATAAAACCAACCACAGAGGCATAATGAAAAAGAAGACAGGCGGATTAAGGGGATTATTCAGCAAAACCACGGCAAAGGGCAATACTATACGCAATGAAATAGCTGCTGGTAATGGCGTTAAAACATATTTCTACCATTCCCCACAACCTGTGTGGATGAGCAGGAATTACACAAAATTCGCTGATGAAGCCTATGGCCGCAACATCATTGCACATAAGTGTATCGCTATGGTTTCAAGGCTGCTGGCCTCGGTAGACTGGAAACTGTATGAATTACGTGACGGTACAAAACATTTTCTGGGCAAGCACCCGGTAACAGAACTTTTGCGCTACCCGAACCCTGCTACTAATGGCTCGCTGTTCTTTGAATCTGCCATATCGTACAAGCTTATCAGCGGCAATAGTTTCATTCTTGCGGTAAAAGATGGCAACGGCACACCAAAGGAACTCTACAATCTGCGTCCAGACAGAGTAAGCCTGATGACCGATAAAGATGGCTATATCAGCCATTATATATATTCAGCAGGTAATAAAGAGATAAAATACCCAGTAGATAAGGTAAGCGGCATCTCTGCTGTATTGCATCACCGCAACTTCAATCCGTTAAGCGACCATTTTGGCCTTTCTCCGGTAGAAGCAGCAGCCTATTCAATAGATCAGCATAATAATGCATCGCGCTGGAATCAGGCGTTGTTGCAGAACGGCGCAAGGCCAAGCGGCGCGCTGGTAGTAAAATCTTCTGAAGAAGGCGGAGCAGGTTCTCTCACCGATGAGCAGTTCACCCGCATAAAAACGCAGATAGAGCAGCAATATGGCGGGCATGATAACGCTGGCAAACCAATGATACTGGAAGGCGGACTGGACTGGAAGGAAATGAGCCTTTCACCACAGGATATGGATTTTCTCAACAGCAAGAATATGGCCGCGCGCGAAATAGCAATGGCCTTCGGCGTACCGCCGCAACTGCTTGGAATACCGGGAGATAACACTTACAGCAACCTTCAGGAAGCGCGCCTTGCCCTGTGGGAAGATACTGTACTGCCCCTGCTGGACGACCTTTGCGATGCACTGAACCGCTGGCTGATGCCACAGTTCAAACGCTCAGAGAATCTATATATATGTTATGATGAGGAAAGCATTCCTGCGCTTGGTCCACGCCGCGAGATATTATGGAACAGGATAAACACCTCCACATTCCTGAGCGCTGAAGAGAAGAAGGATATTCTCGGCATAAAAGGGTAGAAGCAATGTGGAATGACAGGCAATACCAGATACTGAAAGAGATGGAGCAGCTCGCTTTTGACCGCATGATGCTCTGTCTCAAGGCTCTGCAAGATGAGTTACAGCGCAATGCAGGCTTTAACCAAAACCAGCCCCGCCATCCCGCCGGAACCTCTGAAGGCGGCCAATGGAGCGGCGGTGGCGGTGGAAGTATGGGAAGGTTCGAACCCATGCCGCGCACTGTAACCAACCCACAATCCGGCGGATATAGCAATAATTTGACCGGAGTTAATCCCGGAAACTATGTAGACTCTGATGGAAAAAGCAGACCTGTCCCAAAAACGTGGAACAGACCAGCAAAGTTTCAGGAGCATCTAAAACATGCAAAGGATTTTGGAGCAAAAAGCGGTACACAATACGCAAAAATGGCAGAAGATTTCAGAATAAAGGCAATAAAAGAAAAGCTGCCGGCCGTAATGAATAAAGATGGCTATGTAAAAATATATGACCCAAAGACAAATAGTTTTGGTGTTTACAATCCAGATGGAAAAGCTGAGAATTATTTTAAACCAAGACACGGGGAAAGATATTTCCAGAATGAAATAAAAAAGACTCTGGAAAAAGGAGGCAAGGTAATAAATCCATTACCAGCAAGAGGCGGTGGCGGTGGCTATGTAGACCCTAAAAAACCATTCAGTGAATTCCCTGATGACAATATCTTGAAATATTTAAAATCATTCATTGAAAGAAAATACTTCTCTACAACCGAAGATTGTGTTATTAACAACATAAAATTTTTGAGGAAGAACATGAACGAAACTGAAATTTGTCCCGTATGTGGTCATGCTGGTTTAAGTGATAATTATGATGATATATATGATATATGTCTTTCCTGCTCTTTTCATTTTGGTGTGACAGACCGCGATTTAGGCTATAACTATAAAGAGTGGCGGGATAAATGGATTCAGGATGGTATGACCTGGCGTGGCAATAAGAATCTCAAGCCCAAAAACTGGGATCCAAAAAGACAGTTACTTAACATTGGCGTTAAAATATAACCTACACCTTTCCTGCGGTGGGCAGTGAAATAACACCAAAAGTTGTTCTTATAAAGATAATTATAGAAATAGAGTTATTATGAAAAAGATTATTGAAATCAGCGTGTATCTTCCTGAAGAAAATGTAGATACATGGATAATTACCACAGCAGAGTTTTTAGGTAATGGGTTATATAAAATTCTGCCCCCAGATAGATATGACCCGGAGGATATTGTGATGGAGTTTTTACCCGGCACAATTGTGAGGGTTAAAGAAAAAACCTTGTGTCATGGAACAGAAAACAAACCTTGCTTAGTTGCCGTTGAGGCTAGTAGCTAGTTATGACCTATATTTGTCCTATCTGTGGTTACCCAGAGCTTGATATACCTGCTTATAGACAAGGTGGCACACCTTCATTTGAGAGCTGTCCTTCTTGTGGTTTTGAACCGGGATACGACGATGATAGTGAGGGTTATACCCATGAGCAATGGCGTCAAAAATGGATTAATGAAGGTATGAAGTTCTTCTCGGAGGATTACAAACCAACGAACTGGGACCCGAAAAGACAATTGCTCAACATAGGTATAAAGAGTTGATATAAGCTACCTTAACAGGTAGTAAAGTATTGCTGTCTGTAATAATAATAAACAAAAATGAAAGTTTAATAAACTTTCATTTTTGTTTTTAATCTCGTCTTTGATTTCGTACTTAGTCTGTTCAAAAAAACCAAACGCATTAATACTTGATAACACCACCCTTACAGAATTATCAGATGTATGCGTTTCAACATTTTCTATAGGTTTTATGTAGCTACCTTTAAATAACTCAACATCTAGAATCAGGTCAATCTCTTTATAACCAGGCCTTATTAGGTCGGATATGTAATTAATCTTTTCCTTTGCAAGACGTAAATCCAGTTCTAATGAACTATCTTCTAACCTTAAATAACTTACGGCTCCCTCGTTTTTAGTGAGGGATATATATACCTTCATTTCATGAAGATAAGTAATATTCGAACCCTGTACTTCTATTCCTTGATTAGTTATACCTTTTGCAACTATTGAAACATTTTCTTCATTTATTCTTTTTACTACATCTAAACCTTTTTCAGCATATTGCTCTGCGTTATATAGCATAACTGTGTCTGCTACTTCTAAGGATTTGTATAACTTAATCTCACTCAAACTCACGGCTATACGCTTAAAGCCATTATCAGAGTTTTCCTCTGTTTTTTGATTGCCCCTCATTAATATACCTTTATTCAGCCCAGCTTCACCATTAGCTCTTCCCACTCGCGCTTGGTAAGGCCGGAAGTTTCCTGAGTTACTTTCTCGCCTTCTATCATGCGTTTTACAACGCCCATACCGCTGCGTGAAAGCTGCGTACCGTTCATGCGGTGTTCATCAAACGCCTCGTAAGCGAACGGAACCCACTTCTTGGCGATATCCAGCATTACATCTGCAAATGCGCGTATCTCGTACTGTGCATGGCTGTCCGCGCGCAGCATCAGGAAGTGGAACAGGTTGTGCAGATCGCACTTCCAGTACCATTGCGTGTAGTAATTCATGGTCAGGTTCATACGTGCAAGTTCACGCGCAAGGCCTAGCTTGCCCTCATCTTTCACTGTACCTTCAGGTGTCAGATTAAGCATTTCCTCGTAATGGTCATAGCACTGTGCAGAATCCTGCTTCAACAGTTCCAGCACTCTTTTTGCTTCATCACCGGTAAGGGGCTGGTCGCTTCTGCCCTGATGGTTCTGCTTAGATTGCGGCGAAAGGTGGTGCGGCTCAGGAATGTAGAATTCCTTATCCATTATAGAATAGCGTGCAGAATATTCATTCACGTTCGCAGTGCGGTGGCGTATCCATTGACGCGCAACAAATATCGGAAGTTTAATGTGGAATTTTATCTCGCACATTTCAAACGGGGTAGTGTGCCAGTGGCGCATAAGGTAGTTTATAAGACCTCTATCCTGATTCACCTGCTTGGTACCGGTGCCGTAAGAAACACGTGCAGCCTGCACAATCGCAGCATCATCGCCCATATAATCTATAACACGCACAAAGCCGTGATCAAGCACAGGCAGAGGCTCGAAAAGCACTTCTTCCAGCGCAGGAACGGTTGCACGCTTGGTCTGGAAAGACAGGTTCTTTAGATTGCTGAGTTCTTTTTTCTGTTCAGAAGATATTGCCATTTTACTAGATTTCCCAAATTGATTCTTCGCAGAAAAATCTATAGATAAAAGATGGCTGTGTCACCTATATTTTGTAACAAAATACAAAATCCTCTAACCCTCTGAACTACCTTTCATCATCTGGGCATATTCAAGGTTCAGCTTCTTGTCATACGGGAATGTTAAGGTAACGCGCGTACCTATACCCACCTGAGATTTCAGGTCG
>JAMHZE010000065.1:0-1683 GCA_035909535.1 Rickettsiales bacterium
ATTATATTTATCACAGTTGCGGCACTGAGGCGCGAGCGGAGATCGGCGGTTTTTATATCAAGCGCCATGATAGGCTTGGTGCTGGTAAGCAGCAGCGAACCTTTGCCGTTAACTATATTATTATAGATATGGAAAAGTTCCTCTTCCCTTTGAGGCAGAAGACTCTCGATATTTTCTACGATGATGTTTTCCGGGCGGTTGCTCTGAAAAAGCTTTTCGGCGTTTGCGACATCTGCAAAGCGCGCATGAGAAATTTCCTGCCATATTTTTGCAAGGAATGTTTTCCCACAGGCCTTGTCTCCAGTGATTATAAGGCAGCGGTTCTGCCAAAGGCGCGGCCATGATGTGACCATGCGAAAAGCATCTATATTGCAAGGAGAGACAATAAAATCATCCTGCAGGAAACTTTTATGAGGTAGAAATTCAAATACAGCCTGATTCATAAACTACTTTTTTGGAAATTTAAGCTCCGGCTCTTTCTTCTTTTTCTTCGGCTTCTTCTTGGAAGAGTTTTTTGCAGCAGGCTTCTCAACCGGCTTCTCCGCTTCCGGCCGTACCTGCGGCTTTAGCTCCGAGAAGGATTCAAACACAGGCATTTCCTCACGGTTGGTAACTACACCTTCCTGCTGATAATCTGTATGAAGTTCTGTATGCAGGTGAAGCCCCGCATTGCCGTAACCAAGGTACAAGGCGCTTTCTTTGTAGGCCTCCACGGAGCTGCGGGTAAGAACACCGATAACTGCAGCAGCAGGAATTGCTATAAGAACGCCCGTAAAACCGAACACCGAACCGCCCGCAAGTAGTGCGAATATTATCCAAGCCGGATGAAGCTGCACGGAATCTCCCACCAGCTTAGGCGTAATGATATTGCCTTCTGTAAGGTTGCCGAGAATGAATACCGCCAGCACCATTAACATGCCATCTGTAAAGCCGAACTGGAAATATGCCACAACAAGGCCGGTAGTTGCACCGATTGCCATGCCCACATAAGGCACGAATGAAAGTACGCCTGTTAAAAAGCCAATGGCAAGGCTATAGTTAAGCCCAACAAGCGCAAGCAGTATGGAATATATAGCAGCCATTATAAGACATACAGTAACCTGACCGCGTATATAGGCAGAAATTATATTATCTATTTTTACGAAATTGCGGCGCATACCTGAAACACGCGCGCGCGGAAGAAGATCATCTACTTTTTTAACCAGAATATCCCAATCGCGCAGAAGGTAGAAAGCAATTACCGGGCTGATGAAAAGCAGTGAAAGCAGGCCGAACAGGGCGGCAGTGGAAGTAAATATACCTGATATAAGCGCACCTGATATTTTAATAATTTCGGTGCTGAACTGTGAAGCGACATCTTTCGCCTGCCCCTGAATATCAGGAACAAAGCTGTTTATCGCATCTTTAACCTGCTCACCGTAAAGCTTTTCTAAGCCGGCTACATATTCAGGTATTTTACCCACAAGACTGCCTATCTGGTCAAAGAACAGAGGGCCGAACAGTAATATTACGCCTACGACAACAGTTAAAAACGCCCCCAAAACCACGCAGGTAGCGGCGGTACGGCTCATTCCGCGTTCTTCCAGCCTATCAGCGGAAGGGTCAAGGAAATAGGCCACAATAGCGCCAAAAACGAATGGCATCAGTATATTACCGACCAGATACAGTATGACTATGAATGCG
>JAMHZE010000066.1:0-5288 GCA_035909535.1 Rickettsiales bacterium
AGAACAAGCAGCTTGATACCTTTAAGAATATAAACAACGAACGCTTTAACCTGTTTCGTGAGCTGGATAGCCGCATACCACAGGAATTCTACCTGTTTCGCGACCCGTACAGCAATTACCGCTTTTCTACCCAGATAGGTGATGATGTACTTAATATAGTGTTCTCGTCCAAACGTATCGCTAACCCTTCTACCTATATATTTATGCTGTGGATGGTGTGTTCATCACTGTTGCTTATGGTTATCTCCACGCTGTTTTTGCGTGGGCAGGTACGCTCGATAATCAACCTTTCTAAGGCGGCGGAAGGATTTGGTAAAGGCGGAGATATTAAGGATTACAAGCCATCCGGCGCGAAGGAGATTCGCGCGGCTGGCATTGCCTTTATTGAGATGAAAGAGCGTATTAAACGCCTGATAGATACAAGAACGCAGATGCTTGCAGGTGTTTCACACGACTTACGCACCCCCCTTACCCGCATGAAGCTGATAACCACCATGCTGAATGACAAAGAGCGCAAGACCACTTTAGAGAATGAAGTGGACGACATGACAAAAATGATAGAAGGCTATTTAAGCTTTGCGAAGCTTGAGACGCATCAGCAGATGAATGAGCCGGTGCGCGAGGTGAACCTGAAGGACTTTATCGAGAAACTTGCCGCACGCTATGAAGGTTTTAAGGCCAGTATAAATATTGATGTGCCTGAGAATATAGTTCTGCATATACGTCCGGAATATTTCCGCAGGGCGCTTTCCAACCTGATAGATAACGCGCTGAAATATGCCAAAGATATGTCTATCAGCGCGAGAACAGATGCGAATGGCGGCACAATTACCATTGAAGATAACGGCCCCGGCATTCCTGAGAACAGGCTTGAGCAGGTGTTTCAGCCATTCTACAGGCTGGATGAATCGCGCAACCCGGAAACCGGCGGCGTAGGACTTGGACTTTCTATCGCGCGTGATATAGTGCAGAAACACGGCGGCGATATAAAACTTAACCGCTCCGATAAAATGGGCGGGCTTAAGGCAGAGATAACACTACCGGCTTGAGGGAACTATGAGCAACGAGATACAAAAGATACTGGATAAACTTGGCAACAGGGTAAACCTGACGAGGGAAGATTCTGCGAGACTGTTCCAGATAATAATGAAGGGCGGCGCAACCCCTGCACAAATGGCAGGTGCGCTGATGAGCCTGAAGACCAAAGGCGAGACAGCCGACGAGATAGCCGGCGCGGTAGATGCGATGCGCATGAAGATGATAAAACTGGAAGTGGCCGAAGATACCCGCAAAGCTGCAATAGATGTTTGCGGCACAGGCGGCGATGGCCGCGGCACGCCGAATATATCTACCGCTGTTGCACTGGTTGCGGCAGGCTGCGGAATTCCAGTGGCGAAGCATGGCAACCGCGCGATATCTTCCCGAGCGGGTTCTGCCGATGTGCTGAACGAGCTGGGCGTTAATATTGAACTTACGCCAGAACAGGCATCTGAAACATTTAAACAGACTGGTATAGTTTTCCTGTTCGCACCGACATATCACAGATCTTTCGTGCAGGTTGCACCGATAAGAAAAGAACTTGGTACACGAACTATTTTTAACGCACTTGGCCCGCTGCTTAACCCCGCAATGGTGGAAAGGCAGGTTATAGGCGTATATTCTAAAGCGCTGGTGCTGCCGATATGCAAGGTGTTGCAGAACATTGGGGCAGTAAGCGCAATGGTAGTGCATGGCAAAGATGGCATGGACGAGATAACCACCTGCGATTCTACCTATGTTGCAGAACTTCGTAACGGCAAGATAGATGAATACGAGATAACACCTGAAAGCCTTGGCCTTGAACGCGCAACACATGACAAGCTTGCCGGCGGCGATGCAAGGCATAATGCGAGCGCGTTAAAAGATGTGCTGAACGGTGCAGAAAATGCGTATCGCGATGCAGTACTGGCAAACACAGCAGCAGCATTAGTGGTGGCAGGTATGGCAACCAACCTTGAAGAAGGTATTTCTATGGCAGCAGCTTCCATAAAACACGGCAAGGCAAATGAAGCGCTGAAAAATCTGGTTGCGGTAAGCAACAGCTTTAGTTAGCAGGCATTTACCTCTTGGATTTTTGAATTTGCCGACTATTATTGTCGAAATCTAAATCAAATGGCCGTGTAAACTAATGCCTAATAATATAGAAAAAAAATGCCTTGAAAAAGGCCTGAAGATGACCGAACAGCGCCGCATTATTGCACGCGTGATATCTAACGCCACCGACCACCCGGATGTTGAGGAAGTATATAAACGCGCCAGCAAGCTGGATAACACCATAGGCATAGCAACCGTTTACCGTACCGTAAGGCTGTTTGAAGAGAACGGCATTATTGAAAAGCACGATTTTGGTGATGGCCGCGCGCGTTACGAGGAAGTGAGCGAAGAACATCACGACCATATAATTAACGTAAAGACCCATGAGATAATTGAGTTCTATGACGCAGAGGTAGAAAAACTACAGGAAAAGATTGCCGAGAAACACGGCTTTAAACTTGTAGGACACAAGATGGAACTTTACGTAGTTCCTAAGTAAACAGCCGCGCTGCACCTCTATTTTAACCCATCTGTACCTGCGTTTAAAATGCAACGGCGCTTTACTTTTAATTAACCATTGTTAATTTTTCGTTAATATTATTTACTTTTTGATCTCAGAGGCGTATTTTTTAATACATTATTAATACTTTTTCTGAGGTATCGAATGCGCATACTGCTCATTGAGGACGATATTTCCACCGCTAAATCAATTGAACTGGCACTTGCCGCTGAAGGCATTGTGTGCGACATCGCAAGCAAAGGCGAAGAAGGTTTGGACTTTGCCAAGATGTATGAATACGACATTATAATTCTGGATATGATGCTGCCAGATGTGAGCGGGTTTGAGATACTGCGCGACCTGCGCAAGAACGCAATTAAAACACCGGTGATGATACTTTCCGGCCTGACGGGCTCGGACAGCAAAGTGCGCGGCCTTGGCATAGGCGCTGATGATTACGTGACAAAACCTTTCAACCGCGGTGAACTTATTGCACGCCTTCAGGCTGTTGTACGCAGAAGCAAAGGCTCTGCGACATCTAAGCTGCGCGTGGGCAAGGTTATACTTGATATGGAAACGCGTTCTGCGGCCGTTGAAGGCGCTCCGCTTAACCTTACAAGTAAGGAATACGGCATTCTGGAACTGCTGATGCTGCGTAAAGGCACCCCGATAAAGAAAGAAACTTTCATCAGCCATCTATATGGCGGCATTGATGAGCCGGAAATAAAAATTATCGACGTGTTTGTGTGCAAACTACGCAAAAAGATAGAAGACCTGGCAAACGGCGAGAACTATATTGAAACGCTGTGGGGCCGTGGCTATGCAATAAAAGACCCGGCTGAAGGCGCCCTTTCTGCTGAAGGCGCTGAAGAAGCCAAAAAATAATTGCCGTTATGTGGCAATTGATGGCTTAAAGATATGAAAAAACTTTATTTAATGAGGCATTCTAAAGCCGGACAGACAGACAAGCATCTGCTGAACGACCACGAGCGCCCATTGACCAAAAAAGGCGAAGAACAGGCTCCGTTAGTAGCAGAATATTTCCGCAATAATTACAGGGATGACCCTCCGCAGGTTATATTATGCTCTTCTGCACTACGCGCAAAACAGACCGCTGCTTTATTCAAAAAGCATTTCGCATCAGAGAATGACATTGAGATACGCACCTTTCAGGAACTTTATATAACCGGCACAGACGAGATACTTACCGTTATCCACAAGCTTGAAGATAAATTCCGTTCAGCGCTGATAGTTTCTCATAACCCGGGGCTTCAGGGCTTCGCCGTTAATTTTTCGCAACAAGGTGATAAGGTGAAATTCCGCGACATGAGATCTAACTTTCCGCCGGGCAGCTTTGCCACTTTTGAAGTGAACCACAAAAGCTGGAGAGAGGTTGGCGCCGAATCTGGCACGCTGCTGGATTTTGTAAGCGGCAAAAAGCTGAAGTAAAAAACTATCTGGTTATTCTTTCGCCGTTCATCTTATTTTTAGAAACTTCTTCGAAACTGAAACTCATATTCACCTCTTTCTCAACCCCTAGCATAAAATTCTTAGGCTTGCCGCTTATACTAGGCTTAATATCAAGGTAAAAAATATAATCACCCGAATGTCTTATATTTATTGAATCATTTAGTGATTTACCCGGAACGATATCATGCTTGATTGCGCCTTCTCTTTTACCGACTAGTGAAGTAGCTTTTTTATGCTGGTACTCGATCTCGAAAATTGTTTCCATCTCTACACCATCTGTAGTTTTATAGGAGTTAAGGCCTTCTACAGCCACAAATATGCGGGTGCCCTTAAGACCTCCAACAGCTTTTTTAATCTCATAACGGAAAAGCGCGTTATCCTCATTCGCACCGGCAGGATGATATTGCCAGTTACGCTGCACAGGCTGCGCGACCACAGGGGCTTTGCCGCCTTCTGTTATTTGTGTTGGATTTGTCATTGATTCCCCCGTATTAAATTCCCCATTATGTATCAGAAATATACACTATTTTTTGATATATGTCTAGCATACAAGATAAAAAACTTCTATATTATCACTATGAAAAATATGAATAAATTACGCATCTGCATAGTTTCTGACGGCAGCGACACCCTTACGCAAAGCCGTGAAGTAGCCGTGCGCCTTAGCCCACAGGGAAATATTACCCAGATATATAAGGACGAGACCATAGACAGCGACTTTCCGGATGTGGCAATTGGCGTTGGCTTTAACGTAACCGATGCGCTGATAGATATTAAACGCAAAAGCAGCGGCAAAACCAAGGCGGCAATATTGCTGGACCCGCTGAAATACCATGAGGAGTTTGATATTATCGCCCTGCCCGCCTACGAGCCGTATAAGATAACCACCGATAATGTTGTGCGTACCACCGGGCTGGTGAATTTTGTGAACGATGTTTTTCTGGCCGGACAGCTTTACGACCTTAAGCACCATCCGAAATACGGGTTTTTGCGTGATATGAAGCTGAAGCCCCCTTACCTTACCTGTATTATAGGCGGCAGGCATACCGGCGGGAATATAGATGAACATGACACAAAAGTTCTGGCAGATAAGATAAACGAGATAGTTAAAGCAACAGGCGGTACCGCTCTTATAAGCACCAGCAGGCGCAGCGAGGTTTTTGTGCCGGAGATATTAAGACGCGAACTGAAAGTGCCGTATTTTATGTATGATTACAAAAGCCGCAACACCGAGAACTGCTACGGG
>JAMHZE010000067.1:0-1021 GCA_035909535.1 Rickettsiales bacterium
GCTTGCCTCGATAACGTGAGATACTGCTCCAGTAATCCCTGCGTATCTTCCGTGCCGATAATGTCCTCTTCGGTCAAACGCCGCAGGCTCACAAAACCGCTATCGTTTACGATACGTTCAAACTGGGCGACCGCCTCCATAAAACGGTGTATCGTTTCCTTGTTCCTGATTTCCTTTGGTATCAGTGTACCTTTGCAAAGCGAACTGAAGTTGCTTTGCATCCGCATTCTTTCCTTTGTGGTCTTTGTCAGGAACAGGTAGCAATAATGGTTCAGGAACGGTCGCTCGTTGAAATGGCGTTGATAAGACTTCGATAAAAAGCTCTGGTCTTCGATTGCCAAATCAGGTACGTAGCTTTCCTTGATGTACCAATCCTGTTTGTGAATGACCGTAAAATCAGGCAGGGTTTTGATTGCTTTGTGCCAGGCGGAATGTATGGCTTCGTATTCCGCAGAAGCGACCGTGAACAGTTCCGGCAAGCGCACTTCAAAGCAGGCGGTAATATCCGCATCTTTTGATAAGATGCAGTTGTTCTCTACTGCCAACAAAGGAAATTTGTTTTCCAGTGTGGTGGTCTTTGCTACATTTCTCATACGGCATTCTGTTTAGGTGTGAATTTTAAATAGCGGTTTACAGGCTTGCGGCAGATGATGTAGCGGGGATGCCTTTTATTGGCTGCAATTTTCATTAGCCCGTGTTCGCCGTACTTCCTGTTCAGCGAAAAGGTCTGCCATATAATGAGCGAAGCACCGCCTGCTCCGAGGAACAGGCAGATGTAAGAGTTTACGCCTGCCATATACAGTATCATCACGAAAATGAGCGTACCGAGCAAGCCACCCGCAAAAATGAACAGGTATTGTGCTTTCAGCCCTTTAACTTCCACCGTCCTGCCGATGCCTTTGTTGATATTGTAATTCATAAGGCAAAGGATTAAAGGAAGAATGAACGCAGGATGGTAGCGGCAACAATCAAGAAGATACACGCACCGAACCACGAAGCTGCGGTCTTGCTCGTGTCGGGG
>JAMHZE010000068.1:0-3135 GCA_035909535.1 Rickettsiales bacterium
GTAAAATTGCTGAATGAGTTTTACAGGCTGCTGCCGCAGGATGTGGTAAGCGCCCTCTCCCCTACCATCAATGATATTCTAAGCGGCCCGCCAGCCGGCCTGCTTACTATTGCTATTGCCGGTATATTATGGACATCATCCAGCGGTGTGGAAGGTGTGCGAAATATACTTAACCGCGTTTACAGGGTAAGCAATCCACCGCATTTTCTGTTGCGCAGGCTTGCAAGCATATTACAGTTCATTGTTGTTGTGATAGTGCTTGTTGTTACCATGTTCCTTATAGCAATACTGCCGGGAGTGATCAGCCTGCTTAAACAGTATGTGCATGTTGATATAGACCTGACAGGCATGTTCACTGTAATAAAAACGGCAGGAAGTTCTGTGGTGATGGTGCTTGCAGTAGCAAGCGGCTACTACATTCTGCCGAACATTAAACATAGCTTTAAGAACGTGATTCCCGGCGCAGCTTTGTGTGTAATGCTATGGCTGCTGGTGCTGAAACTGTTTACCACCATTATTACGCACTACACGCAGATTAGCGTACTTTACGGCGGCCTTGCGGGTATAATAATTACCCTGCTATTCTTCTATATAATGGCGCTTATATATATTTACGGTGCAGAGTTCAACTACCTGCTTGAGAAAGAGATGGGCGTAAAAATGGTACCGAAAGAGGTTAACCCGAAAAAACCTGAGCTTGATAAGAAGATAGAAGAGCTGCTTGGTGTAGATAAATAGCCAGCTAAAATTTACAGGTTATTTTTTATCGCCCCAGACTTCTTTTAAGCGCTCTTTTCTGCCGCTGCTATTCTTGTAGCTATTATAGCGCTCCGGATTCTTCTCGTAGTATTTCTGGTGATAATCTTCAGCGGCAAAGAAGTTTTGAAGCTCTTCTATCTCCGTTTGTATAGGGCGGCCTAAGGTGCTTTCCAGTTCTTTGAAATACTGCTCTATAACCTGCTTCTGCTCTGCATTGTGGTAATATACTGCGGTTTGATATTGCGGCCCTTTATCTACGAACTGGCCTTCTGCATCAGTAGGATCTATGTTCTGCATAAAGGTTTCTACCAACGTGCGGAAGCTGACCTTGTTAGGATCGAACTCGACCTGCATGGCTTCCTTATGGGCAGTTTTTTTGCTTGATACAGCTTCATAATTGGCATCATGTTCAGTGCCGCCGCTGTAACCAACAGTGGTTTTCGTTACGCCATCTATATTATCGAATACCGGCTGAATGCACCAGAAACAACCGCCTGCGAATGTAGCCTTTTCCACCATAAAATCTTCCGCCATTGAATTACTAACTGATAACAGGAGTGTTAGTATAGCTATCCATTTCATGAAGGCAAACTGCTTTTATTTATTAAGGCAGGGAAGCAAAAGCACCCTGCCCTTTAGAACCACGGCTATTTTCTCCAGGTTGGCTTGCCGAGGTTGACATCATCTTTATCGGTTGCGGCACCTACGCCCGCACCTACAGCACCACCAACAACAGCACCCGTAATAGGGTTACCACCCGTTATGGCAGAACCTATAGCGCCAACGCCCGCGCCTACACCGGCACCACTCAAGGCACGGTCTTTGGTGTTATCACCACAGGCGGATAATGTTACCAGTATGGCAGCAACCATGGCCAGTTTATATTTATTCATATGTCCTCCGTATATTGTTATAAATCGTATTTAAAGAGATATACCGCTTTGCGTAAGACTGCGATGTGCATTACCCTCATGAAAATAAAAATTACATAAGCCCAGATTTAAGATTATTAGTGCATTTACGTATTAATTGCCTTAAACAGAGGTATCTGTAAAATAATGTAACTATGCTTAAAACAAGAATAATTCCCTGCCTTGATGTGAAAGACGGTCGCGTTGTAAAAGGCGTTAACTTTGTTGACCTGATAGATGCCGGAGATCCGGTGGAACAGGCCAAGCTTTATGAACAACAAGGCGCTGATGAGCTGTGCTTTTTGGATATAACCGCGAGCAACGAGAACCGCGATACTATTTACCATGTGGTGGAACAGGTTGCTGAAACCTGCTTTATGCCGCTTACCGTTGGCGGTGGCGTGAAAACCGTTGAGCATGTTTATAAGCTGCTGCAAAGCGGAGCTGACAAGGTAGCCATAAACACCGCAGCGATATTTACGCCTGAACTGGTGCGTGATGCCGCAAAGAAATTCGGCAGGCAATGTATTGTGGTTGCCATAGATGCAAAACATAACGGTACTAACTTTGAGATATTTACCCATGGCGGGCGCAATGCCACCGGTATAGATGCGATTGAGTGGGCGCAGAAGATGGAAGATTTCGGCGCGGGCGAGTTGCTTATTACATCTATGGACCGTGACGGAACAAGAAAAGGTTTCAACAACGAGTTGAACAGTGCGATAGCGGCAAAGGTGAATGTGCCGATAATTGCATCTGGCGGGGTGGGCAGCATTGAACACTTTGCCGAAGGCGTTATAAAAGGCCATGCCAGCGCGGTGTTGGCGGCGAGCGTGTTCCACTTTGGCGAGTTGACGATACGTCAGGTGAAAGAGCATATGCAGGCCGCAGGCGTTGATGTAAGGCTGTAAAAATATTGTAGGGCAACCATAATTGAAGTAAGGTTATTATTATGAGCAAAAAAGATACTTTAGATAAACTGTACGACTTATTAAGGGAGCGCAAAAAGGCTGACCCGAAGAAATCTTACGTGGCGGGGCTGTTTAAAGCGGGCGAGGAAAAGATAGGTCGCAAGGTAGTTGAAGAAGCAAGTGAAGTGCTGATAGCGGGCATTAAAGAAAGCAATAAGCGTATTGTTTCGGAATCTGCTGACCTGATATTTCACCTTACTGTATTGCTGGCGAAAAAAGGCATAAAACCTGAGAAGGTGATGCAGGAGCTGGAAGCAAGAATGGGAATTTCCGGCCTGGATGAGAAAGCCGCAAGAACAGCAAAGAAGAAAGGTAAATGAGCGAGCTGAGCCACAGATTGCACTTTCTGCCGAAGCTGAAACTGCTGAACTATGCAGGCATTGTGATACTGCTTGGGCTTGTTGTTTCTGGCGCGATGATAATAAAGAATGTGAACCGCGAATATGAGGTAAGGCTTATTGCAGGGCGCTTTCAGGAATTCCGCTACGCTACGC
>JAMHZE010000069.1:0-5666 GCA_035909535.1 Rickettsiales bacterium
TGAGCGATATAGAAAAAGTACTGCAATCGGAGCTGATGACATCGCTGGCACAAGCCACCAGATCGGACAGCCTTGAAGGCATCGCCGAGATATTCAACAACTTCGACCGCAGCACCGAAAGCAAGTTCTTTGAGATGCTGGACAAGAAAGATGCAGGCGTATCGCAGAAGATACGCGACCTGATGTTTACATTCGATGACCTGATAAAACTTCTGCCGCCTGCCATCCAGGGCATCATACGCGCAGCAGATAAGACCAAGCTGCCGATAGCGCTTAAAGGCGCCAGCGAGGAAATAAAGAACCTGTTCTTCAGCAATATGTCTGAACGCGCATCAAAACTGCTGAAGGAAGAGATGCAGGGACTTGGCCCGGTACGTATAAGCGAAGTGGATGAAGCGCAGATGAATATTGTGCAGACCGCTAAAACCCTGGCAGAGAAAGGTGAGATAGTGATACCTGATAAGAATGAAGAAGCCGAACAGATGATAGAGTAGGAAGATGGCCGTACAGAAGATGACATTCACTGATCTTGCAGCCGGAAATAAATCCCCTGCCCTTACGCCCGATGTTCCAAAGAACTTCAGTTTCTTTGGCAAAAAACCGGAAGAGGAAGCGGAGTTCACAAAAACGCAACTTGAAAGCAAGCAGCATCAGGCGAAGCAGGAAGGCTTTAACGAAGGTAAACAGCAAGGCTTTAGCGAGGCAACCAGCAACGCCGTTGCAATAGAACAAAGTACCAGGGCAACGATTGAAAACATTGCCGCACAGCTTACAGGCTTTCTGGCTGAGTATGAAGAGCAGAAGAAAAATTTTATGCGCGATATGGTGCGCGTTACCCTTGTTGCGATAAAAATGCTCTCTGAAAAACTTATAAAAGAAAACACCGAAGAAGTGCTGATGCAGGCGCTTGAGCGTTCATCACACATCTTTACAAAACAGCCGCAGATAACACTGCGCGCAAAAAAGATTATCCTTGAAAAAATAACTGATAGGGTCGATAACATTATAAAGGGCAAGGATATCAAAGGCAGCGTAACCTATGTGGCCGATGATTCTGTAGCAGAAGGCAGCTGTGTGCTGGAATGGGCCGAAAGCGGCATAAGCATCAACAGCGCAGAGACCATGAAACAGGTGGAAGAAACTTTAAGCGAATACCTGAAAAGCATTTGAGAATAAGGAAATAAAATGGCAGAAGCGGAAAAAAATCCTCAGACAGCAGAAGCACAGGCGGCAGCACAAGGCGGCGCGCAGGCCGCTGCATCTTTCCGTGCAGCACAGGTGTTTACCCCTGGCGCAGATATGGACCTTGAATCTATTGAAGGTGTTCCGGTTGAAGTATCTGTAGTGCTTGGTGAGGCTTCTATAACCGTTGATGACCTGCTGAAACTGGGTAAAGGCGCAGTGCTGGAACTGGACAGAAAAGTTGGCGAACCTGTTGAACTGTACGTTAACAACCGCTGCGTAGCAAAAGGCGAAGTTGTGATAGTTGATGGCAAGATAGGCATCACCATGACAGAGATAATCAAGAACGATAAAGAATAACTAATAATTTTCAGCATGAACAAGAAACTGGAGCTTTCCACATTTCTGGGTATTACAGCCGCGCTGCTGCTTATAGTAGCAGCCATACTTGCAGGTAATGGCCGTATCCTGTCTTTTCTGGATCTGCCATCGGTATTTATAGTTGTAGGCGGTACGTTTTTTGTTACCTGCGCGTGCTTTTCTATCAATGATGTTGTGAAGGCGCTGGCTGCCAGCGGCCAGACCATGCTTTATGCAGCGGGCGACAGGAAGCAGCTGGTTGCGGCCTGCCTGAAACTGGCTGAGCTTTCCCGCCGTGACGGCATACTCAATGTACAGCGTGCAGAAGGTTATAACAAAATGCCGCAATTCTTTAAAAAATACGCGGGTCTTGTTATGGATGGCTTAAGCCAGCAAGACACCGAAAAACTTATAGTGCAGGAAATGACCTTTATGCGCGAAAGGCACCTGCGCTCGGCCTCTATACTGCGCAAGGGTTCTGAGATAGCTCCGGCGATGGGACTTGTAGGTACGCTTATCGGCCTTGTGCAGATGTTAGGTAACCTTGATGACCCTTCCCGCATTGGCCCTGCTATGGCACTTGCGCTGCTTACCACGCTATACGGCGCTATCACGGCCTATGTGATACTTATTCCGCTGGCGAACAAACTGGAGAGGAACTCTGGCGATGAATTTGAGACAATGCGCCTGTATGGCGAGACAGTGCTGGCAATTGCAGGCAAAGAAAGCCCGATGAAGCTGGAAATGAGAATGAATACCACCCTTTCCCCGGAAGAAAGAGTTAAAATATATAGTTAGCATGAAATTATTAGTTGTTGGAAAGATAGAGACCGAAGTCAGCACCGCCTGCAAAATAGCCATGAAGCGCGGCGCGAAGATTGTTAACGCATCCAGCATTGATGAGGCCTTCCGCATATTACTTACCGGTTCCGGCGTGGATGCGGTGATGATAGATGCCAATCTTGATATCCATTCTTTTGTTCGCAGTTTAAAGCAGGAACGTATTAACACTATTGTACTGGCATACGGTATTAACGTTACCAGCCAGATAGCCGCAAATGCCATTAAAGCCGGCGCTGAGGAATTTATTCCGCTACCACCTGATGAAGAGCTGATAGCAGCGGTACTGGCGAGCATTGCAGGTGAAAAAGAACAACTGATATCTTCTTCTCCGCAGATGCAGCAGATAATTACCCTGGCGGAACGTATTGCACCGAGCGATGCGAACGTGCTGATAACCGGCGAAAGCGGTACGGGTAAAGAGGTGATGGCGAGATTCATCCATAACAAAAGTACGCGTGCAGGCGAAAAATTTGTTTCTGTTAACTGCGCGGCAATACCTGATAATCTTCTTGAATCGGAACTTTTCGGCCATGAAAAAGGGGCTTTTACCGGCGCTCTGAACAGGCGTGTGGGCAAGTTCGAGGAATCTTCCGGCGGAACTTTGCTGCTTGATGAAATCTCGGAAATGGATCTGCGCTTACAGGCAAAACTGCTGCGCGCGATACAGGAAAAAGAGATAGACCGCGTGGGCGGTACAAACCCTGTAAAAGTGAACCTACGCGTTATAGCGACCAGTAACCGCGACCTGCGTGAAGAAGTAAAGGCCGGAAAATTCAGGGAAGATCTTTTCTTCCGCCTTAACGTTATACATATGCAGCTGCCGCCTCTGCGCGAGAGGAAGGACGATATAAAGACCTTCGCAGAACATTTTGCCAAGAAATTTGCAGAATCTAACCATATGGAAACCCCGACCCTAACCGCAGAAGCGCTTGAGATGCTGACCGCGCATAGCTGGCCGGGCAACGTGCGCGAGCTGGAAAATACCCTGCACCGCGCTGTGCTGTTGAACAATAATGGCTCTATCGACAAGACCAGCCTGCTGATGGAACAGCCGAAGAATATGGAAAAGCTGGAAACCGCAGGTATTGAAGGTTTTGTTGGTCGCACTGTTAGCGAGGTTGAGAAGGAACTGATACTTTCTACGCTTGGCAGCGTGAATAATAACCGCAGTAAAGCGGCAGAGATACTGGGTATTTCTATCCGCACCCTTCACAATAAGCTGAAGGAATACGAGCAAGGCCAGGGGGCGGCTTAGTGAAAAAAGGTTTTACATTAGTAGAGCTGGCCATTGTGCTGGTTATAATAGGTTTTCTTGTTGGCGGGGTGTTGCAGGGGCAGGAACTGATAAAACAAAGTACGATAAGGGCTCAGATAGCCCAGTTTGAAGAGATTAACAGAGCCGCTCTTACGTTTCAGACGAAATATAACGCCCTGCCGGGGGATATGAAGAACGCCACCAGCTTCTGGGGCGCTTTGGATGATTGCCGTACTGATGACAGGACGGGCATTACTGCCACATGCGATGGTAATGGCAACGATGTTGTAGGTGATGATAGTATGATATTTGAAAGAGCATTTTTCTGGCAACATCTGAGTAATGCACAGCTTGTTAGCCAGAGTTTTGGTGGGACTGTTGATAGCGGCGATCAAGACCAACTAAAAAGCATTGCAATGCCCGCAAAATTGGGAGGCGTTGGCATAACTGTGCGCCCAACAGATTTCTACGGTCTTGAACCTGCCCTGCGCACGTTAAATAAACATATATATATTTTGGCAGGACAGGCAGGCATGGAAGACGTTATGCTTTTAGATCCCATAATAACACCAGAAAACGCCCATGCGCTAGATAGTAAACTGGATGACGGAGCTCCTTCGACAGGCAAGATTTCTACTGAGATGGCTTTTTACGACAATACGCGTTGTCGCGATGGCTCCAACCCGCCGCAATATGACGTATCGGATGCCAGTAATACCTGCGCGCTGATTGTTGGAACTGGATTCTAGCTGGCGAATAACCAAGGGGTTACGGCTTTCTGCTTAGTTTCGTAAGAATCTATATCAGCGCCTTTTTGCATTGTAAGGCCGATATCATCAAGGCCGTTTAGCAGGCAGTGTTTGCGGAATGGATCTACATCGAACTTGAATTTATTAGCAACGGTTTGGGTTTCCAAGTTCACTTCTATTTCATTCTCTGGGTTTTGTGCGGCTTTCATCAACTCATCTACCTGAGCTTGAGGAAGAGCAATTGGCAATATACCGTTCTTAAAACAGTTGTTGTAGAAGATATCTGCGAAGCTTGGCGCTATTACGCAGCGTATGCCGAAATCTAATATCGCCCACGGAGCGTGCTCACGGCTGGAGCCGCAGCCGAAGTTCTCGCCCGCGATAAGTATCTGCGCTTTGCGGTAAGGCGGTTTGTTAAGTACGAATTCCGGGTTTTCGCTGCCATCATTATTATAACGCATCTCTGCGAATACGCTTACACCGAGACCTGTACGCTTAATGGTCTTCAGGAAGTTCTTCGGGATTATCATATCGGTATCGACATTGATAATCGGCATTGGGGCGGCACGGCCTTTTAATGTTGTGAATTTCTGCATCGCTATATCTCCCTTATATCTGTAAGGTGGCCGGTTATGGCGGCGGCGGCGGCCATTGCAGGCGACATAAGGTGGGTTCGCCCGCCCCTGCCCTGACGGCCTTCGAAGTTACGGTTAGAGGTGGAAGCGCAACGCTCACCCGGTTCCAGCCTATCGGCATTCATGGCAAGACACATGGAGCAGCCCGGTTCGCGCCATTCAAAGCCTGCATCTGTAAAGATTTTATCTAAGCCCTCAGCCTCTGCCTGTTTTTTAACAAGGCCTGAACCCGGAACTATCATGGCAAGCTTTACATTACCGGCTATCTTTTTGCCTTTGGCTACTGCGGCAGCGGCACGCATATCTTCAATGCGGCCATTGGTGCATGAGCCGATGAATATTTTATCAACCTTGATATCGGTAAGTTTTTCACCGCCTTTTAAGCCCATATATTCCAGCGCGCGGGCGATAGAGTTTTTCTGGGCCTCGTCCTTACCTTCTGCTGCGGTTGGTACATTTGCAGTTATTGGCAGAACGGCCTCCGGGCTGGTTCCCCAGCTTACGGTTGGCGCGATTTGCGTGGCATCTAAAAATACTTCCGCATCATACTTTGCACCTGCATCTGATGGCAGGGTCTTCCAGAATTCTACGGCCTTATCATAATCAGCGCCCTGCGGAGCCATAGGGCGGCCTTTGATATAG
>JAMHZE010000070.1:0-11982 GCA_035909535.1 Rickettsiales bacterium
GCTCGTCTTCATAGCCGTATTTCCTCACTTCTTTTTCAGCGGCATCGAGATCCTGATTTATATGCGCCACAGATCTGTAATCTTCACGGCGGATATTTTCTGCCTGAGCACCTTCAGCAGAGTTAAGAGCAGAGGCATAATTCCTTTCCACCATTACGGGATCTACACTGTAAGCAAATATTCTGAGGTTTACGGCAGCGCTATCGATAAGCCTGTTTTTTGCATGGGACTCAGCGCAATCTAGCGCGTTTGCCACATCGCCCTTATATTCCATTACCCTTTCTTCCGGGTTCAGATCAAAATGGGCAGAGTAGCTCTGCCATCTTGAAGGTTCTTTTTTTGGTGCACAGGATTGTACGAAACTCATAACTCCCCCAATAATTATAAACTAGCCGTTGATCACTTCTTTAAGGTTCTGCTCGCCGGATTTGCCTACCTCAAGAGATTTAAGCTTACGGTGCAGTGCAGAACGTTCCATACCAACGAAAGATGCTGTGCGGGAGATATTGCCGCCGAAACGGTTTATCTGTGCCAGCAGGTATTGACGCTCGAATAGCTGGCGTGCATCGCGCAGCTTAAGCGACATAAGTTCTTTGTTGCCGCTAGAGCCTGTATCTACGAACTCGCTTGCAGAGCCTGAAACAACTTCTTTAGGCAGCATTGATGATTTGATAGTTTCGATAGAATCACCAGGGTGGGTTATAAGCATCCATTCGATAACGTTCATCAGCTGGCGTGCATTACCCGGCCAATCGTATGATTGCAGGGAGATGGTAGCCTCTGAAGAGAACTTACGCTTAGGATAGTTGTAACGCTTGCAGTAATAGTTGTTAAGATACTCTGCCAGCCTTGGTATATCTTCACGGCGCTCACGCAGACCCGGTATTTTAAGCTCAACAACGTTCATGCGGTGGTAGAGATCAGAACGGAGTTCGCCATCACGCAGCTTGCGCTCGAAATCTTTGTTATTCGTAGCTGCAACCATACGCACATTGGATTCGATAACCTTAGTACCGCCGCAACGTGTGAATTTGCCATCCGTAAGGAATTTAACCAGCTTGCTTTGGGTTTCTTTCGGCAGATCGCAGATCTCGCTGAAATACATTGTGCCGCCATTCGCAAGTTCCAGCAGGCCAACACGACGCGCAGGAGCATTAAGATCGCCGCTGTCTTCCGTACCGAACAGTGCTGCATCTATCTCAGCCGGCTCGTAGTTGTATACGTCAAACTTGATGAAGCGGAAATTAGCACGCTTGGAAAGATTGTGTAGTGAACGGGCAATGGATTCTTTGCCAACGCCTATCTCGCCTTTCAGGAATACGCGGCTTTCTGTTTTAGCCACACGGTCTATTTCCTGGTTAAGGGATTTTATTACTGCGGATTCTCCGTGGAGAAAATTTACGGCTTCATTCTTGCCGCTCAGCTCCATGTTTTCCTTAAGTAACCTCGCGTTTTCGATAGCACGGTTAAGCGTATTTATCAGCTTATCGGCCTTGAACGGCTTTTCGATATAATCATAAGCGCCTATTTTAAGGGAACGCAGCGCAGTTTCGATATTACCATGACCGGATATCATTATTACAGGTATATCAGCATACTTCTTTTTCATGAATTCGAGGATACCAAGACCATCTAATTCGCTCTCTTTCAGCCAGATATCGAGAATTACGGCCTCAGGGGCATTTTCTGAAATCTTATCAAAGGCTTCAGCGCTATTTTTGGCGCGCAGAGGGATATAACCAGCATCATCTACTACGTCTGAGATAAGGTCTAGTATATCTTTCTCGTCATCTACTATTAATACCTTGTTTTTAGACATAAATTTTACCTCTGTTAAAAGTTGCAAAAATGCATGAGTGCATTAATAACACATAAAAGCAAAGTGATAGTATTGCAACTGAAATCTTTTTGCAACGTTTTTTAGATTGTATTTCAAATGGTTGCACTAACCTATTGTAATGAACCCCGCTTGATGCTTCAAAAACGGATAATTATATAGTAATATCGCCTGCAAATCTGGGGAAGTCATCGATGTTCATAAACCTGAAAATAACCGATAAGGACCTTAAATATCTTGAGGATACAAGGTTGATTCTAACCCTGCTGGCGAAAGACGCCAAAAATGTTGACGGCAAGCTGATAAAAGCCAAGGAAAGCTTTGCCGGCATGGCACGGGAATTAAAAGATATACTGGCGCTTTCAGACAAATTTATGAAAGGCGAACTTACACTGCATTCCGATGAAGGTTCTCAGCGCTTTGACGAGGCTGCCATTAAAGGACTTGAGCTAAAACTTGCCATACTGGAACGGGTAGTAGAGCCGGGTAATAGATTTTCTAAAAAAGAGCTGAGTGGCGGCGAAGATGCCCAAATGGCAAGGATGAATAATTTTATCAGCCAGCCTGATAACGAGATATTAAGGGGGTTTGATGTAATGGACAGGCAGCAGAAAACTACCTATTTACAGAATCTTACAGCCAGCCATTTGAATTTTTACAGAGATGCGCTTGATATGGCTGTAAAGCAGCTTGCGGGAAGTAATAAACATATATCTAACGCGGATATGGAAACTTTGAAGCGTATGCCGAAAGAAATAGGCCGTATATTAGGGCTGGACAAGAAGCAGGAAATTGGACTTTCGTGACACAAGGGGATACCAGCGCCGCCCATTGAGCATTAGCAGATTTTTAAGCATATTATTCAGATAGTTGGCGGCCAAAAGTGCAAAGATGCTGTTTTTTATATAGGCCTATAGAATATACCCCCAAATATTAACCATTTGTTAACACTTCTCTGATAGAATGTTACATATGGTGGGTAATATATATATTCCGGAAGATGTACTGATAGGGCTTGATGGCGTAGGCGGCGCAAAGCCTGTTAAGCCGGATAGCCTACGATATCTTACCTGAAGAACGGTAACGTAGAAAAATGGAACAGCTGGATAGCTGAGCAAAGACAGACACACGGCGATTCTGTACCGATAGTGATAGATGCCCTGACAATATCAAATAAAGATCTTTCTAAAGAGCCGACGCTTGACCTGAGCAATTGCAAAATTGGTAAGCTGGAAATAAAAAATTCTATAGTGAGCCTTAACCTTAACGATACCGTTGTTAACGACGCTCTGGTCGAACGAAATATTATTTTCTGTACTCAGTTCAGTAATACATCTTTCTTACAGGAAAGCAGGGAATCGGCCATACGTCGTAACGAATACGTAAACATTCACCCTACTCCTCAGCAGGTAGATGCGCCGGAAGGAATAAAATCTTTCAGCAATTATCCAACAGCAATGCATGGCGACCTGGCAGACGAAAAACTGGCTCCTGGCAAAAAAGCTCTGGAAAGCTGCGGTATGAACCGCAAGAACCTTAAGGAATTTCCTGAAGTGGAAAAACTGATAGAAGCAAAACAGGAGCATATAAAAACAGGCCTGCAAAGAGCTTAAAAGAAAACAATTCCTATGCGAGCTCTCTATCCTCTGGCGGCATAAACCAGGGCGGTGCTGTGTCTGATATAATCCATAGAGCTGGCGTTTCATTTGATACTGATAGTAAATCATCACAGCCGCCTGGGTTACATTATAGCAACCGCACAAATCTGCTTAGCTTATCTGAAGGTAAAGCAGGTAGCTTAGAGCTTGTTTTTGGCCTTGGAGATTTGAACGTAAGCAATGGTTCCTACGGCTTTAGAGTGTTAGATGCGGGGCTGGGCTATATAACAAATGACAAACAATTACAGTTGCGAGCTTTTACAAGCGCATTTAACTGGCAATCATCTTCTTTTGAACTGGCAGAACCTCTGAACAAGACAACACACTTAAGAACAACGCACAACACCCGTGATGTAAACATTGGATTTACATGGGCACCAGCCAGAAACGTGAATATTTTAGGTGAAGTTAGCGTACCTGTGCGCCTGTATGATGCTTCCATTGAAGGAAAGGGAGCGGACCATGACCTGTTATTAAAAAACGAACAGGTTAGCATAACGCCAAAACCCCGATATGATTTTGAAGTAAATTTTCAGTTAAAAGAACGTAATGAATGGTTCAAATCGTGCAAGGGAGACGACCATAGAAAATATGACATAGGTGCATTTATACGAGCCAGCTACACACCTGATACCCCACTTCACTATCAAGCGGATGCAGCAATAAAAACACCTGATGGCGCACCATTACCAATAAAGCATGTTGCAGGCGATGAGGTTATTTCTAAATTTACCATAACCACAGGCATAGCGTGGACAATATCTTCTAATGCCAAGCCTAGTAGATAGCGGGTTTAGTTAAGCATGAACAGCTTTATACACTCGCCCGTTTCTGCCGTGAGGTATTCTGAAGCTGAGGTTGGGTATTTATTATCATAAGCATTATCAAAACAATCACCACCTATAGACCTGATACTTCCTGATTGCGGCCTGCCATCATCCATTTTTCTGTCGAGCTCTGACATATCTGTAGGGCCAAATGAACCTACAACCCTCACATAATTCATTGAAAAATACTCGCTGAAAACCTCTATAGAAGTAGGGATGGTGCCATAAGGCCATAAAGCATATGCAAAAGAATCTACACTAAAATCTATATCCCTTTCAGGATAAGAACCATGTACACCAGCTGCTTTAGGGGCTATTGGCTCGTATAGTCCGGAATTATGAAGCTGCATCCAGACGCATGAGAATTCTGTATAACCAACGCCATCTTTGAGATAGCTTCTTATATAACCATCACCATTTCCATAATCTTTGTCGTTTACAGTTCCACCGGAAAATTCTTTGTTGCAGTCCGGGAAGAATCTTTCTGGACTGCGGATATCACCGGGCAGGCCATTATATTTTACCTGAAATTGATTGAAGGCCAGTTTAAGTTGACCAATTGCCTTCACCTCTTCACGTATATATGCCTGTTTTATAAGTTCCTGCCCTTGCAGAACGCCACCGACCAGCAGGCCAATAACTACAAGCACAATTGCAAGCTCTACTAATGTGAAGCCGGAATGTTTTTTCATAAATTTAGATTAGGAAGGTTATACGCACGCGGGCGCCGAGTATCATGCCGGATTCATCGGTGCGGTTGGTGAGTTCGAGCGAGCCGCCGTGGTCATCTACAATTTTTTGTACTATTGCGAGGCCGAGGCCGGTACCCTTTTCGCGGGTGGTGACATATGGCTCGGTTATCTGCGAAAGCAGGTCTGTCGGGAAGCCTTTGCCGTTATCGTTTATCTCCAGCATTATGTGTTTATCCTGCTGGAGGGTTATGGATATCTTTGGCGTTTGGGATTCGTAATTCAGCCCACGCTCGGTTAAGCTTTCTGCCGCGTTTTTAAGCAGGTTGATGAATACGCGGTTTATCTGCTCGCGGTCGAAATCGAACTGGACATCTGATGATGGCAGGCTGACATCATATTCGATATCTGCATGAACCACCTTCTCGGAGAATACGGCATCGCGAATAATTTCGGAGATGTTATTGCGCGCCATTGTAGGCTGCGGCATACGGGCAAATTCTGAGAATTCTTTCACTATCTTCTCGATGTTATCGGCATGCTTGATGATTGTATCTATGTAGCGGTTAAAGTTTTCCTGCTCGGATTCTTCCGCCAGATGTGCGTATTTTTTACGGATACGTTCTGCCGAAAGATTGATAGGCGTGAGCGGGTTTTTGATCTCATGCGCGATACGGCGGGCGACATCTGACCACGCTGCCATACGCTGCGCGTTGACCAGCTTGGAAATATTATCTATAGTGATGATGTAGCCTTCCACCTGCTTGTAGGTTTCATCTACCACTATGCGGACGAGAAGGTTGTAGATAACGCCCTCGCGCTTGATATCGAGTTCCTGCTGGAATATCTGATTCGACGGAAGGTCTTTCACCTTAGCGAAGAATAGTGTTATTTCCGGGAAGATATCGGCAATGTAGCGACCCATTACGTTCTGCCCTTCCATCTTAAGAACGGAGAGTGCAGCCTTGTTGTGAATGCGGATACGCTTTTGTTCATCGATAGAGATGATGCCTGAATTTACGCCGAAGAGTACGGCTTCTATCAGGCGGCGGCGCTGATCTATTTGTTTGTTAACGCCTACGAGCTCGGTCTGGTTTTTCTGCAGGTTGCCTGTCATGCGGTTGAAGGCCTTGAACAGCGTTGCTATCTCATCGCGCTTCTGTTCGGCTTCATCGAGGCGGACAGTGAGATCACCCGACTTAACGCGTTCTGTAGCGGCGATAAGCGCATGGATAGGCGCAATGATACGACCTGAGAACACAAGGCCAAGCCAGATAGCTGTAAGCAGAAGTATGAGCGATACGCCGATGAAGGCCATAACGAACTGTATCTGCATATGCATGGTGTTGTTCTTAAGATCGTTATACGCAGCGACGGAATCTTTCGTCTGTGTCATGTAGTTGAGAACTTTCGGGTCTACCAGGCGCGAGATAAGCAGGTAGGTATCGCGGAAACCGGCTATGCGGATAATGGCCTTTACCTTATCGTTATCGGTTATCAGAACTATCTCGCCTTTATCGGCGGCCTCTAACCTTTCTTCGGTTATTTCATCGAAGTTAACGAGGAATTCGGCGGTATCTTCCGATGCGGCCAGGATATCCTGCTTGCGGAATACCAGAGCATCTGTAAGCACGCGCCAGGTTACCTGCATTTTAAGGAATTTGCGGAACTCATCCTGATCATCCTCGAAGTTCTTTTCGTTCACCGCTATATCACGCGCCATTGCATATGCATCTGCCTTTAGGTTGGCGGAGTGTTCGTTCAGGTAGCCTTCTGCAACCTCTACAGAGTTATCGAGCGCGGTGGATATTTTTGTGTCGAACCAGCTTTGGATACCATAGATGAAAAAGAATACCGAGAAGCTTGCCATAATAAGCGTTGGTATGATGGTAAGCAGAGAGAAGGTGATAACGATGCGGCGCTGAAGCTGCGAACCGCCGACCGCTTCCCTGCGGCGCTGGATATAGATGCGTGCAACACGCGAAAGAACGATGAGCGCCAGCGAAAGCACTATGGCAAGGTTCATCAGCAGCAGGGCAAATACAAGGTTGTAATCGTATTGAGGGGAAACAAAGTTCTTAAAATAAATGGTGTAAATGAATATCGACACCAGAACAAATATGGTTGCCAGCGCCAGCGCAACGTTTTTTGTGTTGAATAATTTTTCTCTGAGAGTAAGCATGTTACCGTATATTATAGTTATCACTATTACTGTTGGCTGGGAAATTGAAGAAAAAACGAGAAAAGAACGTCAAAAAATTCGCGGAAGATGTTTTAAAGTCATCAGGCCGTATAGCCGTGAAATACTTCCGCAAGGCCAATGGCACGGAAAGTAAGCGCGACGGCAGCCTGGTTACCCGCGCCGACAGGGATATAGAGCATTTTATAAGGCTACAGATTAAAAAGCAGTACCCTACCCACGCTATTCTAGGCGAGGAATTCGGCTTTGAAAAAAGCCGCCAGAGCGCTAAGGACAAAAAACAGTATACTTGGGTGATAGACCCTATCGACGGAACTTCCAGCTTTGTGGCGGGCAGACCGCTATTCGGCATTATGCTGGGGCTGCTGGAGAACGAAAAACCTATACTGGGCGCGGTTTACCAGCCGGTTACGGAAGAGCTGTGGCTGGGTTATAAGGGTAAAACCACGCTGAACGGCAAGCCGGTAAAGACCAGGAAGCCTGCGAAGGACGGGTTGGTTATTGCCACAACCTCACCTCACCTACTAGATAAGAAGGGCCTTAAAGAATGGGAAAAACTACGTAAAAAGGCCAAGAACACTATTTACGGCGGGGATTGCTATAATTACTGCCTGCTGGCAAGCGGCCATGTGGACGTGGTTTACGAACAGAACCTGAAACCGCATGACTACCTGCCCCTGCTGCCGATACTTATAGGCGCTGGAGCTAGCGCAGACCTTGATGTTCACGATGATGGCAGTGCCGATATTCTGGCCAGCGGATACTAGCATTTTTCTGCCTTTACGCCTTGACCTGTAAGCTTTTTATGGTAAAATTAGCCCCTAATCAATTGAGGGGGTTACCATGAGCATTTCACCTACTACTGTCCGCGAGAGCGTTCTTTGCCTTACATACGCTAATATTGGAACAAAAGACGGTTCTTCACCTAAGCTGGGCTTTAAAGACCTAGACAGGTTCAATGAGTTTCGTGCAACAGCAGAACATATACTAAAAACAGATCTGCCTCATGAAAAAGCAGGCACTTTTGCCGGAGGCACGGAATACAGAGTTATAATGACCGACAACCAGCTTGCGGCTATACGCGGCTACGTTGCAGAAAGAGTGGAAGCAGGCAAACTAGCACCTTCTTTAAAGGATTTTGTTGAAGAAGTGGCAAGATCATCCAAAACAGGCCAGGATGAATATGTAACCAACATAGACCTGAAAGGCCCGGATAAAGTAACCCTACAGAAAAGGGACCTTGAAGGCAAACCAAGTGATGGACTTATCACGATAGGTTTTAGCCCTAGCCAGTTTTCAGCGATCACAAAGATAGCACTTTCTCTTGCGAATCAGGCGCAGCTATATTCCGGTGCGGAGCTTATTGAGAACGGCAAGATGTCTGACGGACAAAGACATTACGGTTCTGAGGCCATTGTAGATGTTGGTGCAGGCCCGAATGATACCGTGCGCATAGGCATAAGCAGGCCTGCCATGGCCGCCATTAAGCAGGAACTGACCATAAGGCAGCGCGCTTAATAGATACCGACAACCCTTATAAGTTATTACAAGCACTGTGATTGTGGCAGCGTTTACCCATTGACACAGCCTGAAAACTGGCCATAATGCGCCCATATATTTGTATGATTATGAAAAATAACAGAACAAATCTTTAGCATGCTGCACCTTGTTACATACAATGTGCTGCCTGTTTTCATGCGCTGAATGTATAGCCGTTAAACCGCTGTATGTTCTGCGGTAATTTAGTTAACGGTGTTACGATGTCTGATAATAACAATAACGAGAACAAAGGCAAAACCACTCTTTCGCTGGGCGGAAGCGGCATGAACAAAAAGTTCGAGGCCGGTACAGTGAAGCAGAACCTTTCACGCGGACGCAGCAAAACCGTTACCGTTGAAGTAAAAAAATCCCGTTTCTCTATACAGAAAGAACAGACCGGCCCTGACCTTTCAGGACTGACCGAGCATGAAAGAGAAGCACGCATGGCCGCACTGAAACAGGCCGCCGATAATAAAGACACCCAGCAGGAACAGGCAGTTGCTAAAACCAAGATAGAAGTAAAACAAACCTTAAGCGACAAGCTTGAAAAGATGAACGAGCCGGCTGCCGCAGCGCCAGCAGCTCAAACTTCCCAACAGGAACGGGATAATAAGAAAGAACGCGAGAAACCTTCCGCCCGTAACCAGATGGAAGATGAGATCGAGAACCGTAATAAAAAGAACAAAAGCACAAAAACCGTTGAGGACGACAGACGTGACCGCAGCAAGCTGACGATCACACAGGCACTTAACTTTGATTCTGAGGAGAAGGTTCGCTCTTTCTCTTCCATGCAGCGTCAGCGCCAGAAGAAGCTGAAGCGTGCGCAACAGAACTCCGGCGAGCAGGCTTTCAAATCGAAAGAAGTTATCATTCCGGAACTGATAACCGTGCAGGAACTTGCCAACCGTATGGCAGTACGCGCAGCTGATGTTATCAAAGAACTGATGAAGCTTGGCATGATGAACCGTGCCGGTGATGAGATAGATGCCGATACCGCAGAGCTTATTGTGGTTGAGTTCAAGCACACTCCTAAGCGCGTTGCAGAATCTGACATTGAAGATAAGCTGAAAGAAGAAGTTATTGAAGATACCGATCTGCGTTCACGCCCGCCTGTTGTTACAGTTATGGGCCACGTTGACCACGGTAAAACATCGCTACTTGATGCGCTGCGCAGCGCAAATGTGGTAGATGGTGAGGCCGGTGGTATAACACAGCATATCGGTGCTTATCAGGTTACTACGGAAGGCGGACAAAAGATAACCTTCCTTGATACCCCAGGCCACGCGGCATTTACTGCAATGCGCGCCAGAGGTGCCAACGTTACCGATATAGTGATTCTGGTTGTAGCTGCCGATGACGGCATAATGCCGCAAACCATTGAAGCGATAAACCACGCAAAAGCCGCTGGCGTACCTATTGTTGTTGCAGTGAACAAAATAGATAAACCAGATGCAAACCCGAAAAAAGTGAAGGAAGAACTTCTGAGCCACGAGCTTGTTGTTGAAGACTTCGGCGGTGAAGTGCAGTGCGTTGAGATATCTGCAAAGCAGAGAACGAATTTAGATAAACTGCTTGAAGCCGTACTGATGCAGGCAGAAATGCTTGATCTTAAAGCAAGCCCTACCCAGAAACCTCGCGGTACCGTTATCGAATCGCGCATTGATAAAGGTAAAGGCGTTGTGGCTACTCTGCTTGTACAGAAAGGTACACTGCGCAAAGGTGATATTGTTGTTGCAGGCGGTGCTTCCGGCCGTGTTAAATTTATTATGGACGATAAGGGTAACCCTATTGACGAAGCAGGCCCAGCTCGCCCTATTGAAGTGCTAGGCTTTGATGAAGTTCCGGTAGCTGGTGAAGTATTTGCCCGTACCGAAACAGATAAAGAAGCACGCGACATTGTTGAATACCGTAAGAAACTGCAACTGGTTGAAAAACAGAAAGCAGCAGGCAGGAACACGCTCGACAATCTGTTCCAGCGCGCATCTTCCGGCCAGAAAGAACTGCACATTATTATTAAAGGTGACGTTCACGGTTCAGTTGAAGCGATATGCAGCAGCCTTGAGAAGATTGAGAATGATGAAGTTAAAGTTAAGATCGTTCACAACGGCGCAGGCGCGATAACTGAATCTGATGTTCAGCTTGCCAACGCAACCAATGCGATAATTCTGGGCTTTAACGTTCGTGCAGAAGCTAATGCGAAATCTCTCGCCGAACAGGAAAAGATAGACCTGCGTTACTACAACATTATCTATAACCTTATAGATGATGTTAAACTGGTACTGGGCGGAATGCTTTCTCCTATCATTCGCGAGGTGTTCCTTGGTAACGCACAGATACTTCAGGTGTTCAAAATGTCGAAATTCGGCAAGGTTGCCGGCTGTAAGATATCCAGCGGACTGGTTAAACGTGGTGCGGGTGTAAGGCTTCTGCGTGACAACGTGGTGATACATGAAGGCAAACTGAAAACCCTGAAACGCTTTAAGGACGAGGTTCCTGAAGTGCGCGAAGGCTTTGAATGCGGTATGGCCTTTGAAAGCTATGAGGATATAAAAGAGGGTGACGTTATTGAGGCTTACGAGAAAGTTGAAGAACAACGTACTCTGGAAGCGTAGGTAACGGCAGAAGGTCTTTCATGAAAGAACAATCAACACGCCAGCTAAAAGTAGGTCAGGAGATAAAAGAAATCCTGTCCAACGAATTCATGCGCGGCGATATCTACAACCCGGAAACACGGGCATCAATCAACATTACCATATCTGAGGTGAAAGTTAGCCCGGATATGCGTAACGCCACGGTTTACTTTATACCGTTTGGCACACAGGGCGCTGACCATAAATCTACGCTTGTGGCGCTGGCTAATGTTGCCGGCAAGCTGAAAGGCATTGTGGGAAAAAAAATGGCCATCAGGAATATTCCGAGCTTTATCTTCCGCATTGATAACAGCTTTGAAGAAGCCAAGAAAATGAGCGAGCTGCTGAATAAGATAGAAGACTAGCGCCCCTGCTTTTCGAAGCTGAAGCCTGAAGTTCTGGAAAAAGCTGAATACATGGCCTTGATATACATGAAATGGAATTTATCTGTTTCCACCTCCTGGCTCTTACATGTTTTATCTATCAGCTCTTTATTTTCATTGAAAACACGCCCGACAATTTTACTGAAGCCTACGCTGGTTAGCATAAGGTAAGATTTCTGCTCGAAGCAGGAAGATACCTCTGCAGATACCTGCGCGTTT